>CAJPFF010000034.1 GCA_905339345.1 Geobacteraceae bacterium
GCACCCGGCCGGCCAGCTCCTTGCGGAGGATCTTGATGGCATCGAGGACATAGGGAACATCCTCTTCCGGGTTGGGAATACGGAGCCGCTCCACGTCGGCCATGGTCCGGACGGGGTTCTCGAAGACAGGGCCCGGGACGAAGTCGAGCTTCAGCCCCATGGGTTCCACCGGAGTGAGGATGTCTGAGAAAAGGATCGCCGCGTCGACCCCCAGGATCTCCACCGGCTGGATGGTCACCTCAGCGGCCAGTTCAGGGGTCTTGCAGAGCTCCAGAAAGGTGCACTTGGAGCGCACCGCCATGTATTCGGGGAGATAGCGCCCTGCCTGGCGCATGAGCCACACGGGGGTACGGTCAACGGGCTTGCCCCAGCAGGCGTCGAGAAAACGAGTATTCATAGAAAATCCTCCTTGGAGATTTAAAGCGTTCCTCCCTACGCCTTCTTTTGAAGGCGTATCGGTACGTAATTGCAGAAGGGCTCTTCGGCCATGTAATCCCCGTACACCGCGTCGGCCCGGGCCCGGCAGCCGCCGCAGACGTTGATGAACTCGCACTCGCCGCACTTTCCCTTGTAGGCCTTGAAGTTGCGCAGGTCCTTGAAGATCTCGGAGTTCTCCCAGATCTCCCGGAAGGGTATCTGTTTCACGTTGCCGGCGGTGCGGTGGAAGTAGGAGCAGGGCTTCACGTTGCCGAAGCAGTCGATGAGGCAGATGGTCTGGGCCGCGATGCACCCCTTGCCGCCGCCGGTGGAAAAGGTCAGCGACCGGCGCTCGAACTTGATCCCCTCCTCCTTGGCCCGCATGGGGACCATCCGGTAGTAGTGGGGGGCACAGGTGGGGCGCATGAGGATCTCGTCCTCCAGCTTCTCCTGCTGGTAGTGCCACTCCAGGATCTCCTCGTAGTCCTCCTTGGAGATGAGCTCGTTCATGATCTCCTCTCCCCGGCCCGTGGGGACGATCATGAACATGTACCAGGCGGTGGCGCCGAGGCCCTTGGCCACCTTGAAGGTATTGGCGATGTCGTGCTGGTTTCTTTTCGTGAAGGAGGAGTTGATGAGGAACTTCTGGCCGTTGCGCCGGAAGATCTCCGCGGCCCGCACCACCCCGTCGAAAGAGCCGGGGCACTGGCGGAAGTCGTCGTGGACCGCGGCGGTGGATCCGTCCAAGGACAGGGAGACCATCTTGATGTCCGCCTTCCTCATCTTGGCGCAGATCTCGTCGGTGACCAGTGCTCCGTTGGTGGCCATGCACATGCGAAGCCCCAGGGAGGTGCCGTACTCGGCCAGCTCGAAGATGTCAGGGCGCATCAAGGGCTCGCCGCCGGAGAGGACCACCACCGGCTTGGAGAAGTCGGCGATCTCCTTCAGGAGCTTCTTCCCCTCTTCGGTGGTGAAGTCCCCCTCAGAGGAGGTCAGGTCGGAGGAACAGCGGCAGTGGACGCACTTGAGGTTGCACTTCTGGGTGGTTTCCCAGGCAACCCACTTGGGTATGAATTCTTCGGCCATGGGTTCTCCGTTTCGTGTGGCAATCCGGTAAATCGTACTATGAATAGTGTCGGCAGCACAAGAAGTTTAGCTCCGCGGAGGGTCGGGGCTACTCCGCCATCTTCCGGTTGAAGATGGCCACCGTGGCGGCGAAGGCGACCAGGGCGGTGGCGGCGAGGATGGCGATGAGCCCCCCGTCGAGAGCACCCGCCAGGAGCGCCCGACGCGACCCCTCGAAGAGGGCCGTGGTGGGGATGACCATGACGGCGGAACGCAGGGCCTCGGGATAGGAGGAGACCGGGAAGAAGACCCCGGACAGGAAGATGAGGGGCATGATGACCACCGCCTGGACCTTGCCGATGGTCTCGGGCTTGTCGAGAAGCGTGCCGCAGACGGTGCCGGCGCAGGAAAAGACCATGGAGCCGAGGACGATGAAGGAGAGGTATCCCGCCAGGTGGGCCGGGTTGAACCGCACCCCGGTCAGGAGGAAGATGGCCGCGGCCACAGCCACCCCCTTGAGGGCACCCTGAGTGAAGCCGGAGATGATCTTGCCGATGACGATGTCGTAGACCGTGATGGGGGTGACCCGGTAGGCCTCGATGGTGCGCTGAACCTTGCGGTGGAACCACATGCTCCAGGCGCTCTCGTCGAAGGCGGCGGTGACGGCGGTCATGGTGATGAGCCCAGGAGCCATGAAGACCGTGTAGGGAACCCCCTCCACGTCGGCGATGTACCCCCGCAGACCGAAGCCGAAGGCCAGGTAGAAGGTGAGGGGGGAGGCGACCACCGCCACCAGCTCCGAAAAGAGGCTGCGGCGCAGCACCAGCATGTCCCGCTTCCAGATGGAAAAGGCGCCTGTTAACATCATTCCCGCACCTCCCGCCCCGTCAGCTCGATGAACACATCCTCCAGGGTCGGCTCCCGGAGGCAGACCTTGCGGATGTCGTCGGTGCCGATGGCGTCCATGAGGGGCTTCAGGTACTCCTCGCCGGCAAGGGAGAGACGGAAGAGGTCGCCGGTCCGCTGGAGGGACCGGACAAAGGAAAAGCCCGCCAGGATCGCCTCGTAGCGGTCGGCGTTGGCCCGGAACTGGAGCTCGTAACGGTGGGCGTGGGCCATCCGCTCCTTGAGCTGGGCGGCGCTGCCGTCCACCAGGGCCTTGCCGTGGTCCATGATGACGATCCGGTCGCAGAGGGTGTCGGCCTCGTCCATGTAGTGGGTGGTGAGGAAGATGGTCATGGAATCCTTCAGGGATTCGATGTACTCCCAGACGGCCCGGCGGGACTGGGGGTCGAGGCCGGTGGTAGGCTCGTCGAGAAAGAGGACCCGCGGCCGGTGGACCAGGGCCCGGGCCACCACGAGACGACGCTGCATGCCGCCGGAAAAGGTATCGGGGAAGTCGTTGCGGCGCCCCGAGAGCCCCACCAGCTCCAGAAGCTCATCCACCCGCCGGCCGGTCTCGGCCTGCCCCATGCCGTGGAGCCGGGCCTGCATCACCAGGTTTTCCCGGGCGGTGAGATAGCGGTCCAGGTTGTTGTCCTGGGGGACCACGCCGATGAGGCGCCGCACCTCCTGCCCCTGCTGCCGCACGTCGAACCCCTCCACGTGGGCCGTGCCGGCGTCGGGGCGAAGGAGGGTGGTGAGGATCCGGATGATGGTGGTCTTCCCCGCGCCGTTGGGGCCCAGGAGGGCAAAGATGGTCCCCCGGGCCACCTCCAGGGAGAAGGAGTCCACGGCCGTGAGGGAGCCGTAGCGCTTGGTGAGGCCGTGAAGCGAGAGGGCTGCCATGGGGGCCTACCGTTCCCCGTCGCGGCGGGGGATGACGCAGGTGTTGTCCATGGGGAAGAGGAGGGAGAAGACGCTCCCGGTGCCGTCCTCCCCCGGCTCCACCCAGACCATGCCGCCGTGGGCGTCCATGATCCCCTTGACGATGGAGAGGCCGAGCCCCGACCCCTTGGACATGAAGCCGGTCTTGCCGGAGGAGTGGTAGGCGATGTCGCCGACGCCGTAGAACTTTTCGAAGATTCTCACCCGCTCCTCGGGGGGGATGCCGATACCCGTGTCGGCGATGTCGAGCCGGTAGAAGGCGGGATGCCCCTCGATGGTGGCCGGGAACTCCCGGTAGAAGGGGCGGAGCGAATCGGCTAGGGGGAGGAGGTCGTCCAGGGACGTGAGCTGCCCGCTGATGGTGATCCGTCCCCCGTCCGCGGTGAACTTGATGGCATTCTCCAGGAGGTTTCGCGTCACGAGCCGGCAGAACCCCTCGTCGGCCGGGATGCTGCAGGTGTCCTCGGCGATGGAGACCTCGATGTCCCGCTCGGAAAGGGGAAGGAGGAGCGTCTGGCGCACCTCCCGGCAGACGGTGAGGAGATTCACCATCCGCTTGTTGACGGCAAACCCCTTGGTCTCGATACGGGAGATGGAGAGGAGATCGTCCACGATCCCCCGCAGCTGGGTCACCCCCTCGTAGACCGACTCCATCATCTCCTTCTGCTCCGGGGTCATTGCCAGGCCGCTGTAGTGGAGAAGGAACTGCAAGCCCCCGATGATGGAGGTGAGGGGGGTCTTCAGCTCGTGGGAGGCCATGCCGATGAAGGTGTTCTTGGCGGCGTTCAGGCGCCCCAGTTCGATGTTGGCCCGCTTCACCTCCTCCAGGTTCTCCCTGAGGGCCTGGCGGCTCCGGAGAAGCTCCTGGGTGGCGAGCTCCTTCTCCTCTTCCATTTTCCGCCGCTTGGTGACGTCCTCGATGACGTAGACGAAGCCGTGCTCATGCTCGGTGGGGTGCATGGGGAAGCAGGAGGCCTTGTACCATCCCGTGAGCTTGGGGAAGTGGACATCCCCGTCGTCGGGCTTGAGATCGGTACACTGAGAGAAGATGCTCTCTTCGGCATCGGGGCTTCCGTAGAAGAGCTCGGTAATGTTCCGGCCAAGGATGTCGCTATAGGTGGCGTTGAAGTACTCGATCGCCCTGTTGTTACAGCGGATGATCGTGCTGTAGGGGTCGGTGAGGAGGACCAGGTCCGAAACGGCATCGAAGGCCGCCTCCCACTCCATCTTCCCTTGGCGGATGGCCCGCTCGGCCCGGCGCCGGATGCGCCGCTCCGCCGCCTCCCGGATCTCCCGCTCGATGGCGGGAATCAGCCGCGACAGGTTTCCCTTTATGAGGTAGTCGTTGGCACCGCCCCTCATGGCGTCCACGAGCATGTCCTCGGCGATCTTGCCGGAGACGATGATGACGGGGAGATCGAGGCCGCTCTCCTTGAGGGTTTCCAGGGCCAGGGGCGCGGTGAACCGCGGCATCCGGTAGTCGGAGATGACGATGTCCCACTGCCGGGAGGCAAGGGCCTTCTTCATGGCGGACCGGGTCTGCACCCGCTCGAACTCCACCGCGTACCCCCCCCGTTTCAGCTCCCGCAGGAGGAGAAGGGCATCGTCCTCGGAGTCCTCAACCAGTAGTATTCTCAGCTGTTTTTCATCCATCGCCTATCCCTCGTCGCCGTCTGCAGGGGGTTGAGTTTCTCCCAGGGTGAAATAGATGGTAGCCCCGGTGCCGAGCATCCCCTCGGCCCAGACCCGTCCGCCGTGCCGCTCCACCACCCGGCGCACCGTTGCCAGCCCGATGCCGGTCCCCTCGAACTCGTCCATGCCGTGGAGCCGCTGAAAGGGGTTGAAGAGCTTGTCCACATAGGCCATGTCGAAGCCGACCCCGTTGTCCCGCACATAGAAAGCCCGCCCCTCCTCCCCCTCGACCGCCCCGAACTCGATGACGGCGCGGGGCTTCTTCCCCGTGTATTTCCAGGCATTGCCCAGGAGGTTTTCTAGGACGATCCGGAGAAGGAGGGGGTCGCCGTCCCCCTTCACCCCTTCGGCGATGGTGAAGGAGACGTCGCGCTCCGGGTCTGTCCCCGCCAGTTCGGCGGCGATGGTTCGGGCAAGGAGGCTGAGACTGACGGAACGCCGCTGCAGGTCGCTGCGGCTCACGGAGGCCAGTTGGAGGAGGTCGTCGATGAGCTGCCCCATCCGGTTGGCCGCGGCGCAGATCCGGGTGAGGTACCCTTTCCCCTGGAGGTCGAGTTGCCCCGCGCAATCTTCCAGGAGCGCCCGGCTGAAGCCGTCGATATGGCGAAGGGGCGCCCGCAGGTCGTGGGAGACCGAATAGCTGAAGGACTCCATCTCGCGGTTGGCCCGCTCCAGCGCCGCGGTTCGCTCCCTCACCCGCTTCTCCAGTTCGGCACTGAGGAGCCGATAATTCTCCTCGCTCTCCCGGAGTTCGTGGTGGCTCAACTCGGATTCGTCCAGCTGCTGGCGAAGCTCCTCCTCCACCATGCAGAGCTCCTCGTTGCGCTCCTTCAGGAGTTCCTCCTTGCGGTTCACCTCCTCCACGAAGCGGCGGATCACCACGTGGAGAAGGAGGGCGGTGACCGCCACGAAGAGCCCTCCCTTTGCCGTCTGGAGATCCGTTAGGCGCTCCGGGTCCGTGACGATGAACCGGAGCAGCCGATCCGAAAAAAGGATCCAGAGCCCGGCGAAGAGGGCGTAGTAAGCCACGATTCTGAGAGGCATGGTCTGGTAGGGCAGCTTCATGGGCAAAAGTCCCCCGGTAGTGGTCAGTCCATCCCCAGCGGAAAGAGCATCAGGAAGGTGCTGCCGTTCTCCTGCTCGCTCTCGGCCCAGATGAACCCGTGGTGGGCATCCATGACCTTGCGGCAGAACGCAAGACCGAGGCCGGTACCGCTCGCCTTTCCCAGCTTGCGGTTGCGGGCCTGGACGAAGCGGTCGAAGATGGTGACGAGGGAATCGGCCGGAATTCCCGCCCCGGTGTCGCTCACCGCCACGAGGAGGTACCGCCCCTGCCGGGGGAGGCTCTCCGGCGGATAGGAGCCGGCGGGAATGCGCTCCGCCACCGTCGCGACCTCGTCCAGAACCTCTGCCCGCACCTCGATGCCACCGTCGGTGGTGAATTTCAGGGAATTGGAGATGAGGTTGCCGATGAGCCGGGCGAATTTCTTCCGATCCACGGGGAAGGTGACCGGCTCGTGGGGGAGGGTGATAGTGAGGGAAAGGCCTCCGTTGCGGGCAACCGGCTCGAACCGGTCGACGGTCCGCTGAAGGAGCGGCCCCAACTCCTCGTCCCCCAGGGTCGTCACCATCCGCCCCGCCTCGAAGCGGTGGACGTCCAGGAGGGTGTCGATCATGTCCACCATCTCGGCACAGCTCTCCACGGCGGATTCAAGGTACATCTTCTGCTCGGCGTTCACTGGGCCGAGCCGTCCCTCCTTCACCAGGTCGATGGAACCGACGATGGCGGTGATGGGGGTCTTCAGGTCGTGGGAGAGCATGCTGACGAAATCCTCCCGCTCCTGTTCCAGGGCCTTGAGGGCCGAGATGTCGCGGATGATCTCCACGCTCCCGATCATCTCCCCGGCGGCGTTCACCAGGGGGGCGGCGCTGGAGAGGACCGGCACGACCCGCCCCGGCAGGCGCAGGTCGTAGGCCACGTCGAGGCACGGCTCGCCCGTGGCGAGCACCACCCGGCAGGGGAGCCGGTCCGCCGGGATGGCGGCAGTGACGAGCTCCTCCACCGGGTGGGAATAGACCGCTGTCGCTGCCACCCCGAAGAGTTCCTCGGCCGTGCGGTTGACGCTCATGACGAGCCCCTGGCGATCCACGGCCACGAGGGCTTCGGCCATGCCATGGAGGATCGCCTCCATCTTGCGGCGCTCCTCCTCCACCTCCCGCTGGAGCCGCTCGTTCTCCAGCCGGGTCCGGTTGTACTGGATCGCCCGCTCCACCCGCTTCTTCATGTCGTCGGAGGAGAAGGGCTTGGAGATGTAGTCCACGGCCCCCTTCTTCATGGCCTCCACGGCGATATCCTCGCTGCCGTGGGCGGTCATCATCACCACCACCAGGTCGGGCCACTCCCGCCGGATCCGCTCCAGCACCTCTATCCCGTCCAGCCGCGGCATCCGGATGTCGAGGAGGATCAGGTCGTAGCGTTCCCGGGCCAGCACCTCCAGGGCTTCGAGACCGTCCCTGGCCCGGGCGGTGCGGTAGCCGGCGTCCTCCAGCTGGAGTTTGAGGATGAGGGCGATGTCCGCTTCGTCATCGACGATGAGGATCCTGACGTCGTTCATGGGTGCTCCTCGCACACGGGGACCGTGAAGGTGAAGACATTCCCCCCTCCGACCCCCTCGTTGTAAAAGATCCTGCCGTGGTGGTGCTCGACGATCTCCTTGCAGATGGCAAGGCCCAGCCCTGTTCCGCCGTGCTGACGCCGGTCGGAGTTGTCGAGCTGCTGGAATTTCTTGAAGAGTTTTCCCCGGTCGGACCACTGGATCTCGCGACCCCGGTCGGCCACGGAAATTGCCACGTAGTTGGCGGTATGCTCCGCCGTCACAACCACCCGCTCCCCCCGGGGAGAGAACTTGACCGCGTTGGAGAGGAGGTTGGTGAGAACCTGCACGAGACGGTCCCGGTCGCCGTAGACCGGCGGAAGTTCCTGGCCGCACTGGTTCTCGACGACGACCTCGTGCTCCCTGGCAAACCCTGCCAGCTCCTCGATGGAGTGGGCAACCAGGGTCCGCACCTCCTGGGGTGCAAGGGAAAACTCCAGCCGCCCCGATTCGATCCGGGCGATGTCGAGGATGTCGTTCACCAGCCGGATCAGCCGGTCGGTGTTGCGGAGGCAAACGGCGAGAAGCTCTCCCTCCACTTCGCTGAATCCTTTCCCCCGGTCATGGATAAACTGGAGCGACCCCTTGATGGAGGTGAGGGGAGTCTTGAGCTCGTGGGAAACGGTGGAGATGAACTCGGTCTTCACCCGGTCCACCTCCTCTTCGGCCGTCACGTCCCGCACCGACATGACCACCCCTGCCAGGATACCACCCATGTCGGTGAAGGGAGAAAGGTTGATCTTCAACTTCTTCCCCTTCACGACAAGCTCCACGTCCTGTCGGGGGGTCAAGTCTTCATTGTCTCTCATGATGTGGATGTAATCAACCAGCGAACAAAATTCTCCGGTTGCGCATACCTGCTCCAGGGGACGCCCCACCACCCGGTGGGGTACCATCTCGAAAATCCGCTGGGCCGCCGGATTGAAGAGGATGATCCTCCCCTCCCGGTCGGTAACCGCAATCCCCTCGGCCATGCCGGTGAGAATTGCCTCCAGACGCCCCATCTCCACCTGCAGAGCGGCGGTCCGTTCGCTGACCCGCTTTTCGAGAAGTTCATTCATCTCCTGGAGCCGGCGATTCAACTCCGCCTGTTCGTGGGCCGTGGCCCGGATTGTCCGGTCCCGCTCCTCAAGGCTGCGGGCCATGCGGTTGAAGGCATCGGCCAACTCCCCCACCTCGTCGGCGACGGTGACGTCCACCCGCTGCCGCAGATCTCCACTCTCGATCATCCGCACCCCGTCCGCCAGCTGATTAAGGGGCATGGTCAACCGGCGGGCCACGTACAGGGCCGTGAAGAAGGTGAGAACAATCCCGATGGCGGCGGATGCGAGGATGTTTCTGAGGCTGTCCCGGAGGATCCCCTTGAAGTCGTCGCGGGAAAGGGCCACGTAGAGGGAGCCAACGTAGTCGCCGCGGCTGTTGGTGATGGGGTCGAAGGCGGTCTTGTAGA
This sequence comes from Geobacteraceae bacterium, assembly GCA_905339345.1. GTDB lineage: Bacteria > Desulfobacterota > Desulfuromonadia > Geobacterales > Geobacteraceae > Geobacter. The sequence continues at coordinate 9,106 of CAJPFF010000034.1, forward strand.
CCTTCCCCCCGATGGTGGCGTCGCCGCCGAACGGCAGTCCCCGCTCCAGCCTGTCGAGGATATCGGGAGCGATGTCGGCGGGGTAGGGGAAGGCCGGGTTGACGCTGGCCGGGGCGAGCCTTCCCCCCCGGGTGACGGCCACCAGCACCTGCTTGCCGAAAACCTCCTGGACCCGGCTCGGCAGCTTCACGTCCCGGTCGATGACATCGCCGGCGACGATGGCGCCCAGGGGGGTGCCTCCCTCGGCGAACACCGGGACGACGACGGTGATCATCATGACTCCTTCGCCGTCGTCATAGGGGTGATTGGTGCAGAAATCGCCGATGCCGGCGCTGCAGAGGAACCGTTCGCTCACCAGTTCGGTGGCGTAGACCGGCCGCTTTTCCCGCAGGGCCCGTTCCACGATGGAAGTCAGTTCGCGGGCGTTATCCGGAACCGACCTGCCTCCGCCGGCGATGACCCTCACCTGCGGGTCCACAAAGAGGAAGAGTTCTGAGAAGGGGAGGCTCGCCCGCCAACGCCAGGCCGCGTCCTGGAGCCAGGCCCTGTCCATTCTCCCGATCCGCTCCTTCACCGGTAGGGCGGAGGCGGGGAGGAGAAGGGAATACTTCATCTGCTCGGCCCGGGCGAAGTACTGATCCTTGGCATAGCGGAGATTCTCGGAGAGCTCCTTGGCGAGGGTGTCTTCGAGGGAGGCGTTGATGCTGGTGACGGTCGTCTGGATGAGAATGGCGTAGGAAACGAAGAGAATGAGGAGGATGGCCAGAAAGAGCTTGTTCCGGATCGTGAGGCGCAGATTCATGGCATACCCTCCGCCGGGTGGCCGGGGACGTTCGTCCTTATCCCCGTTCAGCCTTCGGGTCGCGGGTCATGAGTTCAAGGACCGCCTGGCGGGCCGGCTTGTCCTCGTAGAGAACCTGATAGACCTTCTCGGTGATGGGCATATCGACCCCCATCCGGCCGGCGAGCCGCCAGGCCGACTCGGCGGTCTTCACCCCCTCGGCCACCATCCGCATCTCGCCGAGGATCTCGGTAAGACGCATCCCCTGGCCGAGCTTCACCCCCACGGTCCGGTTGCGGGAAAGGTCGCCGGTGCAGGTGAGGACCAGGTCCCCCATGCCGGCGAGCCCGGCAAAGGTGGCCGGATCGGCTCCCATGGCGCGACCGAGGCGGTTCATCTCGGCGAGCCCCCGGGTGATGAGGGCGGCCCGGGTGTTGTGGCCGAGGCCCAGACCGTCGGAAATCCCCGCGGCCAGGGCAATGACGTTCTTGAGGGCGCCGCCGATCTCCACCCCCACCACGTCGCTGTTGGTGTAGACCCGGAAATAGGGGGCGGTGAAGAGACGCTGAACCAGGGCGGCCACGGCCGGATCGGCGGCGGCCGCCACTACCGCCGTCGGCATCTCCTGGGCCACTTCCCGGGCAAAGCTTGGCCCCGAGAGGACGCAGAAGCGCCCGCCGTTCTCCGGGGGGAGAACGGCGGCGCAGACCTGGTCCATGGTCATGAGGGTGTCGAGCTCGATCCCCTTGGAGGCGTTCACGAGCGTCACCCCGGGGGCGAGGAACGGCAGGAGCTTCGCGATCACCCCTCGCATGACCTGGGAGGGGGAGGCGAGAAGTACCACCTCTTTCCCCGTGGCGGCCTCTTCCAGGGAGGAGGTAAAGTGGAGCCCCGGAGCGAGGGTAATCCCTGGAAGAAAGAGGGAGTTCACCCGGGTCGATTGCATTTCTTCCACCAGGTCCGCCTCATAGGCCCAGAGCGTAACGTCCAACCCCTTTTTGGCAAGGAGGTTCGCAAGGGTCGTTCCCCAGCTGCCTGCACCGATGACTCCGATTTTCTTGCTCATGGACAACTCCTCGCTCTCGTCGCTCTCCATCTCAGCCGTAGTCAGTCCCACTCCCCGTCTTCCTCGTCGTCCCAGGCCATGGCCGGGAACGCGTACCCTTCGGCCCGGGCCTCCCGCACCATCCCGATCAGCTCCAGGAGCCAGCGGCGCAGAAACGGGTGCCGGTGGGCCGGAACGATGCCCCGGGAGAGGCTCACCGCCACGGCCAGGGTCTGCGCCACGAGGCGCTCCTCCCGGCCGGCGCGGACCATGAGGTCTGCCGTGAGGAAGAGCCGTCGGACGATCCGTTCCATGCGGGGGATGACCTCATCGCGGCACCACCGTTCCAGGAAGCGGTCGACGGCCATGTCGTCCTGCCGGGCAAAGGGTTCGTCGCCCAGCCGCTCCAGTTCGTCGGCCAACAGCCGGGTTCGGTTGTCGAAGAAGAACCACCCGTCGAAGAACCAGTCGTCCAGAAGCCCGACACCCTCGGCCACGAGCCCCGGGTCGTCGGCCGCCGCCAGGTCCATCCCCTCGAAGCGGGGAACGTAGGGGCGGGGGGTCAAATCGAGGCCCGTCAGGATCCGCTGCCGCACATAGAACTCGGGGGGGAGGTAGAAGCCGGTTACGTGGCTCCGCTCCAGGGCATCCCCCACCAGTTCCGCCACGTAGTCGGCGTCCACCGGCACCAGGGTGTCCTCCACGGCGTTCTCCCGGAGGATCTCCCCATATTCATCGGGCGACAGGCCGCTCCACCCCCAGGCGTCCCGCATCCCGTCGGTCTCGTGAAGTTCCATGAAAAGGATGTCGATATGTTCGAGCCCCGTCCAGCGGGTCACCAGGAGGCACCTGATTCCCGAGGCATCCGGTGGGCTTACCCAGGTAGTGTGAAACGGAAACTGCGGCTCCTCATGCCAATCATCCGTATCGAGGCCCAGGAAACCCAGCCGCCGCAGGCTCCGTTCGGCCAGGGGGCGGTAGTCGTCCGGGGCCTCGCCCAGGTAGCGCCGGAGAATACGTGCGGCCCCGGGAAACCTGACCCTGCCGAGGGCCTCGATCACCTCCCGGCGGGTCTCCGGCTCGTCGAACCCCAGGAGAACCCCCAAGATATCCACCACCCGGGAGTCTTCCACGAAGCAAAGCTCACGGACGATGGCCTTCTGGGCCTCCGGGGCGTAGGCGGCGAAATCCTCCATGAAGACGATGAGCCCCTCCTCGCCCCGGTCCAGGAGCCGGGGAAGAGTGGCCCGAAGGGGTCCGCCGGCCCCGTCCATGACCGGCGTGAAGGGGGGAACCGAGACGTCAACCCCGTAACCCGCCAGGGCGAGCATCAGGGCCGATCTCCCCTGCTCTTCCAGGTCCTTGCGGGTGAGGGTGATCTGGATGAGCTGGTCCAGCCACCCGTCGTCCTCGAAGTAACTGAGGAGAGTCGTGTACCGGGAGATGACCGCGCCGTTCTTCTCCCGCCAGAGGCGCCGGAAGAGGGGAGAAAGGGCACGGCGGCCCGCCCCCCGGAGGGTGGTGCCGATCTCCGTCAGCTCGTCGGCGCTGACGCTCTCCTTCGTCAGCTGCCCCAGGAGATTCAGGATGGTATGGCGCTCCCGGAGGCTTGTATCAATACTGCTGCGGTGACTTTTCATATGCAGGAACCGGGGACCGGCGACCGGGGACCGGCACAATCACGCCGCCGGTCACGGGTCTGCGGCCGTCGCGGTTACTCTTCCACGACCTCCGCCTCGGGGAGCTCGTCGCCCCCCTCGTCGGGCGCCTCGTCCCCTTCGTCCTTCTCGGCCAGCCTGGCCACGGCCACGATCCGCTCGTTCTGCTCGGCGGTCATGAGCCTCACCCCCTGGGTGTTGCGGCCAATGACCGAGAAGGGGGCCACGGGAATACGGAGGATCTTCCCCTGATCGGTGATGAGCATCAGGTCGTTCTCGTCGGTCACCTGCATGATGTCGACGACGCAGCCGTTGCGCTCCGTGGTCTTGATGGTGATGATCCCCTTGCCGCCGCGGCTCTGGACCCGGTACTCGTCCAGCTCGGTCCGCTTGCCGAAGCCGTTCTCGGTGACGGTGAAGATGGTGGAGCCGGTGGCATTGGGGTTGATGATCTCCATGCCGATCACCACGTCGTCGTCCTCCAGGCTCATCCCCCGCACCCCGCGGGAGACCCGGCCCATGGGACGGGCATCCGCCTCGTGGAAGCGGATCGACTTGCCGTTCTTCGACGCCAGGAGCACGTCATGCTTACCGTCGGTGAGGGCCACGGCAATGAGCTTGTCCCCGTCGTCCAGGTTCACGGCGATGATGCCGCCGCTCCGGATGTTGGCGTACTCCCGCAGGGGGCTCTTCTTCACCACACCGAGGCGGGTGGCCATGATGATGTTCCGCACCTCGTCGAATTCCTTCACCGAGAGGATGGCGGTGATCTGCTCGCCCGCCTGGAGGTTCAGGAGGTTGACGATGGCCTTGCCCCGGGTCGCCCGGCCCCCCTCGGGGATCTCGTAGACCTTGAGCCAGTAGACCCGGCCCGAGTCGGTGAAGAACATCATGAAGTCCTTGCTGGAGGCGACGAAGAGATGCTCGACGAAATCCTCCTCTTTGGTCTTCATGCCGGTCTTTCCCTTGCCCCCACGGCGCTGGGACCGGTACTGGGAGACGGCGGTCCGCTTGATGTAGCCGGTGTGGGAGACGGTGACCACCACGTCCTCCTCGACGATGGTGTCCTCCAGGGATATCTCGGCGCTCCGGTCCACGATCTCGGTGCGACGCTCGTCGCCGAACCGCTCCTTTATCTCCCGCAGCTCGCCGATGATGATGGCGAGGATCTCCGCCTCGGAGGCGAGGATCTCCTTCAGCCGGGCGATGTACTTGAGGATCTCGGCATACTCGTTGAGGATCTTCTCCCGCTCGAGGCCCGTCAGACGCTGGAGGCGCATCTCAAGGATCGCCTGGGCCTGCTTGTCCGAGAGCTGGACGCTGGCGGTAAACGAGGCCCCTTCGATCCCCATCTTCCGCAGGAAATTGGGGTCGGAGAAGTTGCCGGCCATGAGGCCGTTCTTGGCTTCATCGGGGTTCTTGGAGGCGCGGATCAGCTCGATGACCGCATCGAGCCAGTCCAGGGCGATCTTGAGGCCTTCCAGGATGTGGGCCCGGGCCTCGGCCTTCTTCAGCTCGAAGATGGTGCGGCGGGTGACAATCTCGCGGCGGTGGTCGATGAAGTGGCCGATGGCGTCCCGCAGGGTCAGGACCCGGGGCCTCCCCGCCACGATGGCGAGCATGTTGATGCCGAAGGAGGTCTGCATCTGGGTCTGCTTGTAGAGGTGGTTGAGGATGATCTGGGGCTCCTCGTCCCGTTTCAGCTCGATGACGATCCGCATCCCGTCCCGGTCCGACTCGTCCCGGATGTCGCTGATCCCCTCCAGTTTCTTCTCCCGCACCAGCTCGGCGATCTTGGTGATCAGGTTCGCCTTGTTCACCTGGTAGGGTATTTCGGTGACGATGATGGACTGGCGCTCGGTTTTCTTGTGGGTCTCCACGGACACCCGGGCCCGCATCTGCACAATGCCGCGGCCGGTCCGGTACCCCTGGAGAATCCCCTCGCGGCCGTAGATGAAGCCGCCGGTGGGGAAGTCGGGGCCGGGGACCAGGGCCAGGAGCTCCTCGAAGGTGAGCTGCGGGTTCTCGATGACCGCGATGATCCCGTCGATCACCTCCGTAAGGTTGTGGGGGGGGATGTTGGTGGCCATGCCGACGGCGATGCCGGAAGAGCCGTTCACCAGGAGGTTCGGAAACTTGGAGGGGAGCACCAGGGGCTCGGTGAGGGAGCCGTCGTAGTTGGGCCCCGTGTCCACGGTCTCCTTGTCCAGGTCGTTCAGGAGCTCATGGGCCAGCTGCTCCATCCGGATCTCGGTGTACCGCATGGCCGCCGGCGAGTCGCCGTCCACGGAACCGAAGTTCCCCTGGCCGTCCACCAGCGGGTAGCGGAGGGAGAAATCCTGGGCCATCCGGACGATGGTGTCGTAGGCCGCCGCGTCGCCGTGGGGGTGATACTTACCGATCACGTCACCGACCACCCGGGCCGACTTCTTGTACGGCTTGTTCCAGTCGTTGCTCATGTCGTACATGGCGTAGAGGCAGCGCCGGTGCACCGGCTTCAGCCCGTCCCGCACGTCGGGGAGGGCCCGGCCGATGATGACGCTCATGGCGTAGTCCATGTACGAGCGCTTCATCTCGTCTTCGATATTGACGGCAGTCTTGTTCAGGGTATGTTCAAGCATTCATGAACCTCAGAAACGGCTAGGGGCCCAGGGCAGGGACTAAAGGTCGTGCTTCTTCCCTTCAGCCTTCAGCCTTCGGCCTTCTGCCTGATTTTATTAGATATCCAGATTCGACACGTTCAGGGCGTTCTGCTCGATGAAGTCCCGGCGGGGTTCCACCTGGTCCCCCATGAGTATGGTGAAGATGGTGTCGGCCTCGATGGCGTCCTCCACCTTCACCTGCAGGAGCGTCCGGTTGATGGGCTCCATGGTGGTCTCCCAGAGCTGCTCCGGGTTCATCTCGCCGAGACCCTTGTAGCGCTGGATGGAGAGCCCCTTCTTGGCGCTGTCCATGAAGAAGGTGAGGAGGTCCAGTCCGCGGATGGTGTCGAACAGCTCCTTTCCTTCGCTGGAGACCACGGCCCGGCCGGCGCCGAACATCTCCCGGACCTTCCGGTGGCTCTCCACCAGGAGCCCGTACTCGTAGGAGCCGATGAGGTCGAGGGTATGCTGGTCCAGGGCAATCCGGAGGTTGCCGAGCCGGATGATGACACGCCCGTCGTCCAGGGGGCTGAAGTCGCCGCCGTCGTATACCTGGGAGATGTTCCCCAGAAACGGCACCAGCTGCTCCATGTCCTCGATGCCGGCCTTGACGCCGAG
>CAJPFF010000035.1 GCA_905339345.1 Geobacteraceae bacterium
ATGGGGCCGGTGGGGCCCGAGGCGAAGACCGCGAACCACTTGCCGTTTTTGATGGGGTCCCCCACGCGAATGATGGCCGGGCCCGACGTCGAGAAGCCGAGTTGGGGATCGGAGAACTCCCAGAGCAGCTTGGGGTTGTCCTGGTCCGTATAGTCGAAGGCGAAGTAAGAGGAGTAACCGAACCCCTTGGTGGCATCCTTCGGGTCGGTTATGGGGGTCTTGACGCAATCTTTGCCGTCCACCTCGGCGTCGCCGTTCAGATCAGCCGTGCAGGAGTCCAGCTTGCTCTTGGCCGCCCCGCCGAGCCCCATGCTCCCGATGAGAATGGTCCTCCAGGGATTCTTGGTGGCATCGAGATTCTTGTTGCCGTCAATAACCACCGGTTGCTTGACGCAATCGGAATAACTGTCTTGGGTGCAGCTGCCGGGCTTGCCGATGCTCGCGTCGAAGATGAGAGTGGGACCGTCCACAAAGAACAGGTGGCTGTAATCGTCATTTGCCAAGTATTTCAGGTACGGGAGCGTATGCTGCGGGATGAAGGCCCCCACCTCCTTGCCGATGTCCGTGCCGTTGAGCGTTGCCTTGGTAAACCCTCTGGCCCGGACGTCCATGGTGCCGAGTCTGAAGGCGTGAAGCATGCCGTCATTGGCCCCCACAAACGCGAGATTGCGGTTCTTGTACTGGTTGGAACCGAGGAACGACGTATAGGAGGCGTCATTGTAGCCCGACGGCAGCGACAGGTGGTACGTATTTAGCCGCAGGGGCGAGAGAATGCGGGGAGTGGAGGAGATGATGTCCCCCAGTTTCCAGACATGGGTTTCGGTATTTCCCGTCAGGAAGTTCGTTGTTGTGACGGTTCGGGAGCGGAAATCCGAGAAATCAGTGCCCTGCACGTACTGGATGAGCTTTTCCGCTTCGGCATCGGTCGCCGCACCAAGATAGGGCCTGAGCACGCTTGCATTGGCAGTTGAGAAGGCCATGGTTTTTTCGGTTTCGGCACAGGTCGCCTTGAGGCACGTTGTGATGATATCCCGGGACGTTTCCCGGGACCAGAGCTGGTTGCCGGCCCGCCAGAGGCTCTTGATTACATCCGGGTCGACTTCGGTGCCGGCGCCGTCGCCGTCGCCGTCACCGTCGGTGTCCGGCGTGAGGCTCGCCTTGGTCTTCGGCCCGTTGGGGTCGTCGGGGTCGAAGAAAAACCTGACCACTTTGTCACCCTTGAGGTTGAGGGCACGGGTGGAGCCGTCGTATTCCGTGTCCTCCCGGACGGTGCTGTTGCCGATATTGGGGTCCACATAATACCAGAGGTTCTGCATCTCGCCGAGCCATGTGGCTGAAGTGTTGTCCAGAAAATCCTTCTTGGGGTAGAAGACCGCCTGGAGAATGCTGGCCCCGCTCCCCTCGCTGTTGGAAAGAATCGAGGCCGCCGTACCGGAGGCGGTTCTATTGGCAATCTGATCAAAAACGCTTCTCAGCTGATCTTCCAACTGACTAGGGTCATCGGCCCGGAAGAGGTCCGGATCCCCTTCCTTGATTTGCCGCCCCTTGATGGCCGTCTGCTCCATGAGGGTTTCAGAGTTGCACTCGCCAGCCTGGCCGTTGGACTCACCCGTGAACACGACAAAGGTGTTGATGGCCTCGCTGGCCTTATTGGGCACATCCGGCGAGGCGGTGGTGGTGCTGAACGTCTGGATATTGCGGTTCTGAGCCAGCCAGGCCAGGTTGTCGAGGTTCTTGCTCCCGGCGTACTGGCTGCAGGTGCCGGTCTCCCCCCCCGCCGCCGTGTAGAGCTGGGCCAGGCTGGAGACGTTGCCGTTCTGGTCGGCCGTGGACATGCCGTCGCTGATGATCAGGATATTGTTGGACTGGCACCGGTACTGGACAGGGTTTTTGTCCAGCGGGAACGACAGGTCTTCAGTGGTGTTGAGCCTGACGTCGGCGCGGCTGGACTTGCCCGAAGCATCGGTCGTATCCTTGGCAAAGTAGCCAATGGCGTTGTACATGGCTTCGGCAAAGGGGGTCCAGGTGGCGGCCCGGATGTCGTCAATGGCCTTGACAAGCGTACCGCTGGTCGTGTGATCTCCCGCCCCATCCGAAATGCAGCGCTCGCCGCCGGGGCAGTTGGCATCGGTGGCGCATAGGGTGGCTGTGGTTACGGAGCACTTCCCCTTGCCGATATAATGCGTGACCGTTCCGCCGTCGGTGTTGTTCGTCCCTGCCGTGGTTGCATTACAGGTATTTCCTTCCCCGCAGTCGACATCGGAGGTGCACGTGATTTTCGGAGGATCATTGGAGCAGACCCTGGGAGCGCCGAGGGCCGCCGTCTCCGATTCCGAGCCGTAATCGTTGAACTGCATCACCCCGAACCGTATCCGGTCGGCATAATCCTGCACGAGGCCGGTGGGCGGGGCGGCGGTACTGAGACGGACCTTGAGAGTAGCAATAGGCTGGTTGAGCTGAGCCTCCAGACCGACGCCGGTGAGGATGGCCGGCACGTTGTCGTACATGGCCGTATCGGAGGGGGAATCGGTGGGGTCCGTCACCGGCGGGGCGGTCATGTCGTTGCAGAACTGCTCATGGGTGGCGATCATGGCCGCTTCCGTGACGCCCGGCTTGAGAACCCACCCCACGCCGGCCGCGCCGCTGCACTTGTAGCCCGGGTCGGTGCAGTCATCGTCGCTCGCACAGGGTCCCCCGTCGGGGGAATTCTTTTTCTTGCACGTGCCGGTGGCGGCGCTGAGCGTATAATATTGGCCCTCATACCCCGAACCGCAGAGCAGGGCCGGGTTGCCCGGCGTTATGGCGGAGGGGCCGAAGATGCAGCTGTTTCCGTCGCACGCCGCATCGGACGTGCAGACCTTTTTCGGGTCGTTGGAGCAGGTGCCGTACTCATCGTAGAGGTCCGTACACTGGTTCCTCACCGTGTTGATATCGTCAGTGCCGATGGCCTGCCCTTCCCGGTACTGCCAGCAGGCCTGCATGCTCTGCTGGAACGATACCTTGGTTTTGGTGACCGCGGTTGGGGGGACGATCCCAATGGGGGTGAGGCAGGCATCCACCGCCTGCTTAATGTCGGCATTGCCGCCGCTGGTGATGGCCTTGACCGCGTCCTGGCACGGCCCCTGGTTGTAGTTCCCCAGGTAGATGTCGAGTTCGGTCTGCCCCCCCAGGGAGGGGGCGGAGGGATTGTGGGGATGGGACTTGCCCCGGACGCCGAAGGTTATCCCCAGGGGAGTGTTGGGGTTATTGGTCTCAGGGCTTGAATAGTTGACAAAATCACCTGTATTGGGCTTCTTGACGAAGGGCTGCCCCACGCACCCCCGGGATTCGGCCACAAGCTTTCCCGACTCGTATTTGCCGCCGGTCAGGATTTCCTTCTGCACGTCGAACTTCGACGCCGCGAGCCAGTTGAGGTAGTTCCCCTTGGCGACGAAGGAAGTGACGTCCGTGCCGGCATAAACGATACAGAGGTTGTTGGCGATATATTTGGTGCAGCTCCCCGCGGCGGGGAAATCGGTGACCGCCACCGCCTCAAAGGATTCCGAGCCGAAGTTATAGGAATAGTAGGTAACCGGATCAAAATAACCGACATATTTCGTGGCACTGTCGTAGGTTAGGTCAAAGCAGTAGTAGGGCTGGCGGGTGAAGGTGCCGTTGCTCTCGTTCCCCTTGTCCACGTAGGCCAGGTCGTACATACTGGCCGAGTTGTCGATGAGCATGAGCAGGTTCGGCGGGATGGACGCGTTGATGAAGGGGGGCTGAATGCAGTAGTCGTTCATGGTGGCCGCCACGGCCGGCGCGGCAACCGCCAGCAGTGCCGCCAGGCAGGAAAGTGACGTCAACCGCGAAATATTCCGTTTCATAGCCCTTCTCCCATTGTGCCCATTGCAAACTTATGAGCGCCGTGACGCTCCCTCTTTCGACACCACAGGCACAACAAGCAATTTTCGGGCCATGAGAACGCCCTCTCATCCCAGGCCAACCCATCAAAACCATTGACATTTCCCAGCCGTATCCTCTACCAGAAAACAAAAGGCTATGCAAAATTTGCATAGCCTTTCCGCTCATCCAGTGCGTAATAGAGCTAGATATCGACCCACTCCCCCCCGCTCCACTTGCGCACATGAAGGTTGAATTCTCCGTCATTAACCGTAACCGCCATGGCCCCGCCGGACTGACTCTGGAGATAGACCGTGCCTTTTTCACCCGTAATGCCGGTCAAGCAGGCAAACCGATTATCCGTAAATGATATGCCGTCTTTATGCTCGTTGGAACCCTTTATGGGACCACGACTGCCATAACCGAAACTGATTCCACCGGGAAGTGCCAATCTTCTGACAACGGACTCGTCGCCGGTTCCCCATTTGTCATCGTCCCCTTTGCCGGAAACGAGCGTGATCAAACTCCTGTCGGGATTGAACTCGATGGCGCATGGCTTGTCCTGGATGCTCAGCAGTTTTGCATCCCTGATGATATCCCTTATCTCACGGACCACCGACTTGAGCCGGAAATCGCCGTACAGACTGCTGAACGCCGGCACCGCAATGGCGCTCATGATACTGATGATGGCAACCACAAGGATGAGCTCAAGGAGCGTGAAACCTTTATTGCATCGGACATTCCCAACATAACCTGAAACGTGTACTTGCCGCATCCCGGCACCCCCTGCACAGATAACATAAAAAAAAGCCGCGCAATAATTGCACAGCCCTCATTAAATTACAACACATTTATTAGCATCAACCAACTATCACTCCATGCCATACTCCTTCAATTTGTAGAGAAGAGCCCGGTGGCTGATCTCCAAAAGCCGGGCCGCGTGGGTGCGATTTCCGTTGGTCTTGTCGAGGGCGCGGCGAATGAATTCCCGTTCGAGTCGCTCCTCGGCCTTCTTGATGGAAAGATGGTCTTCCTCCGGATAGACCACCGCCCCACCAATACTACTGCCCCGCAACGCATCGGGAAGAGCCTCGGGGCCGAGGACATCAGCGTCGCACAGGATGAGTGACCGCTCGATGCAGTTCTCCAGTTCCCGAACGTTGCCGGGCCAGCCGTACCCGGCAAGGAGCCGCAGCGCCTCGGGGGAAACCCGCACCCCCGGCCTTCCCAAAGCCGTGCCGTGCTTTTCGAGGAAATGGGCCGCGAGGAGCGGCACGTCCTCAAGCCGCTCCCGCAGGGGCGGAAGGGTGATGCCGAAGACGTTGAGGCGGAAGAAGAGGTCCTCGCGGAAGCGTCCCTCCGCCACCTCCCGCTCCAGGTCCCGGGAGGTGGCGGAGATGACCCGCACGTCCACCTTCGTGGTACGTTCGGCCCCCACCCGCCTCACCTCCCCCTCCTGGAGGACCCGCAGGAGCTTCACCTGGAGCGAGGGGGGCATATCGCCGATCTCGTCCAGGAAGAGGGTGCCTCCGTGGGCCTCCTCGAAGAGCCCGGCCCGGTCGGCAGCGGCGTCGGTGAAGGCGCCGCGCACGTGGCCGAAGAGCTCCGATTCCAGGAGGTTCTCGGGAATGGCTCCGCAGTTCACCGCCACGAAGGGGCCGTCCCGGCGGCTGCCGTTGTGGTGGATGGCCTTGGCCACCAATTCCTTGCCGGTGCCCGATTCGCCGAGAACGAGAACCGATGTCTTCACGTCGCAGACCTTGCGGATAAGCTCGAAGATTTCCCGCATCCGGCCGTTACGGCTCACGATGGCGCCGAAGGAGTACTCTCGGCCGATCTCAGCCCGCAGCCGCCGGTTCTCCGTTTTAAGCCGTTCCCGCTCTTCGGCCTTCTTGAGCACGAGCAGAACCTCGTCGTTCCTGAAGGGCTTGGAGACGTAGTCGTAGGCCCCCTCCTTCATGCACTGGAGCGCCGTATCGATGGTGCCGTAGGCCGACATCATGATGATGGTGCCGCCGATGCCGGCCTCCTGGGCCTTGCGGAGAAAGCCAAGCCCGTCCAGTACCGGCATCCGGATATCGCAGATGATGAAGTCATAGGGATGCTCCCGCGCCATGGCGAGGGCCCGCTCCCCGTTCTCCGCCTCATCGGCATGGTAACCGTTCTTGCGCAGCATCGCCCACAGCATGTGCCGCAGGTTTTCCTCATCGTCAATAACTAGCACCCGTTGTTTCATTGCCCCATCCCTTCATCCGTCACGTCGCCAACGACCGGCAGCCAGATGACAAACCGGGTCCCCTTCCCCACGATGCTCTCCACGGTGATCCGACCGCCGAAGGAATCGACTATGCGGGCCGAGATGGCGAGCCCGAGGCCGGTTCCCTTGCCGGGCTCCTTGGTGGTGAAGAAGGGGTCGAAGATCCGCCCGAGCCCCTCCGGTGCAATACCGCAACCGGTATCAGCCACCTCGATGCGGACGCAGGGGACGGGTTCGCCTTCAGTGGCAAAGGGGGCATGGAATGCGCCGCCGAAATCCCCCCTGCGGCGTCCGCTACGGGGAGATGAATCTTCGGCCTGGACGGGAGGCGTGAACCGGCTTGCGCTGGTCCGGACTTCAAGGCTGCCCCCCTGGGGCATGGCGTCCCGGGCGTTGATGAACAGGTTGATGAGCACCTGCTGAAGCTGGAACGGGTCGGCCTCGAGCAGGGGAACCCCGTCAGCTGCCTTCACGGTCACCACAATCCCCTTGAAGGCCCCCTGCAGTTCAAGCATCTCCACGGTCGAGGTCACGAGAGCGGCCGCGTCGAAGGTCTCCGTGGCCCCCTCGACGGGTCGGGCAAAGTTGAGCAGGTCGCGCACGATCCGGTCGATCCGCTCCGCATCCCGCTCGATACGGCGGAGGTAATCGGCCTTCCGGGGGTCGTCGGCCAGCTCGTCCATCAGAAGCCCCGCATACCCCATGATTGCCGTGAGGGGTGTGCCGATCTCATGGGCGGTCCCCGCAGCCAGAAGCCCCACCGACGCCAGCTTCTCGGAGCGGAGCGCCTCTTCCCGGGCCTCCAGGAGCTCCCGGTTGGCACGCTCCAGGGACCGGACGTGGCGGTCAGCCTCCTCCTGCTTGGCCCGCAGGGCGTCGACCATGCCATTGAACGAATCGGCCAGCTCGGCGATCTCCCGCCCACCGGCCACCGCGGCCCGGTGGCTGAACTCGCCCCGGCCGATCCGCTCGGTGGTAGCCAGGAGCCTGCGCACCGGGACCACGATGAAGCGGGAGAGGAGAAACGAGCCGACCGCCAGAAGAAGAAGAAAATCGAGGACGCAGTAGGCCAGGAACAGGTGCCGCGACTGGGCCAGGAGCTTCTGCTCTCCCCGCAGCGACAATTCGAGCCGGACAGTCCCGACGGTGCTCCCTCCCTGCACAATGGGCGCGTAGCGACGGAGGGTTGCACGCCCCTCGGGGAACCGGCTGGCCTCGGAGCCGGTCGTTATGGTTTCGGCGAGCATCCCGTCTTTGGGCACTTCCTTGCCGAGGGTATAAAGCACCGCGCCGTCGCGCCCCACCACCGTGAGCCCCACGAACTCCCCTTCACGGGCGAGCCGGCGTGCCAGGGTGCCGGCCGGCGATGACGCGATGGTTGAGAGGTCAGGCGGGAGCAGGGCCGTGAAGGAGGCAAGGAGAATGCGGGCCTTGTCGTTTTTCTGCTGCAGGAGGTCGTTCTCGGCGGTCTTGAAGGAGATGAGGCTGAGCAGCACCCAGGTGAGGACCAGGATGAACGAGAGGGATGAGAGGATCAGGAAGCTGAGGCTGAAGCGGAACTGCTTCATGGTGGCCTCCCTAGCGGGCGCCGAGGGTCAGGTACCACGTGATGATCGCCTTGCCATAGAAGATGTAGAGCACGGCACCCGCCGCCAGGAACGGGCCGAAGGGGATGGCGAGTTTGCCGTCCTTTTTCTGGATGAGCATGAGGGTGACGCCGATCACCGACCCGATGAGGGACGAGGCGAAGATGATGAACGGCACGGACCGCCAGCCGAGAAACGCCCCCATCATGGCCAGGAGCTTGATGTCGCCTCCCCCCATCCCTTCCTTCTTCGTGAAGAGCTCATAGAGCCAGGCCACCAGGAGCAGACTCCCGCCGCCAGCCACGATGCCGATGAGGGAGCTCTTCCAGCCGAGCCACGGGAGCACGAAGGAGCAGGCAAAGCCGACCACGATCCCCGGCAGGCTGATGACGTCGGGTATGATCTGGTGGTCAAGGTCGATGAAGGTGATGGCCACCAGCGCCGAGCAGAAGACAAAGAGAACAAGAAACGTGAGGGACGGGCCGAACTTCAGGAACAGGGCCAGGGTGAGGAGGCCGTTCAGAAGTTCCACCAGCGGGTAACGGGGCGAGATGGGTGCGCCGCAGTCGCGGCATTTCCCCCGCAGGATCAGCCAGCCAAGGATCGGGATATTGTGCCAGGGCCGTATCCTGGCGCCGCAGGCGGGGCAACGGGACGGGGGCGAGACGATGGACTCCCCTGCCGGGAGCCGGTAGATGCAGACATTGAGGAAGGAGCCGACCGCGGCGCCGAGGAGAAAGGAGAATATGGCGAAAATTACCACTGGGGACATGAAATTATCCTGTAAGTAATCCTGAAACAGTAGTCAGAATAACACGGAGCAACGGAGCAACGGAGAAGTCAATGCTTAGACCAAAAACTTCTAGGTGTGATTCAAAGCAGGGATGCTAGAAAAGCATCTTTCTCAGATATTACTCCGTTGCTCCGTGTTTCAAATTTTTTCTTCATTCAACACCACTTGCTGAAGTTGAGGTACGACTGACCCGCGTGACCGAGGACCGGGGTGAACTGGTCGGCCGGGGCGGGCCTGCTGAACAGAAACCCTTGCATGTCCCGACAGTTCAACGCCCGCAGCACCTCCATCTGCTCCACGGTTTCGACCCCCTCGGCCACCACCCGCAGATTGAGCACTTCGGCCATGGTGATGACGGCGCCGGCAATGGCCTCATCGTCGGGGTTGGAGGCGATCTCCCGCACGAAGGAGCGATCGATCTTGAGGGTATGGACCGGAAACTTCTTCAGGTACTGGAGCGACGAATAGCCGGTACCGAAATCGTCGATGGCGATCTGGACCCCCATCCGCTCCAGCTGCCGGAAGGTCCGGATCGTTCCCTCGGCATCGTCCATGAGGATGCTCTCGGTAACCTCGATGACGAGCCAGCGGGGGGCAAGCCCCGTCTCCGCCAGGACCCGCGCCACGGTCTCCGCCAGGTTTCCCTGCTGGAGCTGGCGGGGGGAGAGGTTCACCGCCACCTGCATGGTGGGGTAGCCCGCGTCCTGCCATGCGCGGTTCTGAAGACAGGCCGTCCGCAGCACCCACTCCCCCAGGGGGACGATGAGACCCGTCTCCTCGGCCAGGGGAATGAAGCGGGCCGGCGGCACAAGCCCCATGGTGGGATGCTGCCAGCGGACCAGAGCCTCCATGCAGGTGATCTGGCCATGCTCCACGTTCACTTTGGGCTGGTAGTGGAGGATGAATTCGTCCCGTTCCAGGGCCCGGTGCATGTCGTTTTCCAGGGAGAGCCGCTCGAAGGCCCGGGTGTTCATCTCCGGGGTAAAAAGCTGGCAGTTGTTGCGCCCCTGTTCCTTGGCCCGGTACATGGCCACATCGGCATTCTTTATGAGGGCATCGCCGGTGCGGCCGTCGTGGGGATAGACACTGATCCCGATGCTCGTGGTAACGAACAGCTCGTGTTCGTCGATGACAAAGGGGTTTCTGAAGACGTCGACGATCTTCTGGGCCACCTTGAGGGCGTCTTTCACGTCAAGAATCGCCGAAAGATTAACGATGAACTCGTCCCCACCGTGGCGCGCCACCGTGTCACCCTCGCGGCGGCAGCAGTTTCTGAGCCGCTTTGCAACCGCCATGAGGAGTCTGTCCCCCACCGTATGGCCAAGGGTGTCGTTTATGAGTTTGAAGCGGTCCAGATCCAGGAACATGACCGCAAGGAGCTGTTTGTGGCGCTGGGCCAACGCCAGTGTCTGCCGGAGGCGATCGTTGAAGAGGCGACGGTTGGGAAGCCCTGTCAGGGAATCGTAGTAGGCCATCTGACGGATCTGATCCTCGGCCCGCGTCCGCTCCTCAATCTGCTCTTCCAGCATGGCCGCGTGGTCCCTGAGGTCGTCCATCAGGCGGAAGTTGCGCAACACGGCTGAGGCGGTGTGGGCGTACTGCTGGAGAAGCTGTTCGTCAACCTGGTCAAAAGGGTTGTCCATGCGGAACGCCGAGAGGCAGCCGGCCACCCTCCCCTCGTCGAAGATGGGCACCAGCAAGGCCGTATTCATCTCAACGACCTGAAAGAGTTCACAGCTTGCACGGCAGAACGGGGAAAGGTGGTCGACCCTCAGGGGGGTGCCACAGGCAGCCACCGCCGCGCAGACGTTGCCACTACGCAGGGGGACCGTGACCCCCTTCATCATCTGGTTCCAGGCGCCGGAAGCCGCCGTGAAGGTAAGCACGCCTCCCGGACGATCGATGGCGGTGAAAACAGCGGATCCAGCGCGGACAATGTCGCAGGCCCCGTCGCAGAGGACCGTATGGAGGACATCGGGGGCCCCCATGGACAGGAGTCTCCTGATCCAGAGGTCAAGCTTCACGAGGCCGTCATTATAGCGCTTCAAATTTGCCATGGGTTATAGGTGCCGAGTTGTCACTTCCTCAGTGTCTCCCCTGAACAGTCACAAATTTGACAGACAGGGGGTATGGGGACAAGACGATGCAAAACGCTTTCCACCCGCTCCGCAATGGCATAAAAAAACGCCGTTGAGATGCTCAACGGCGCCGGATTCCCCGATTATTTCAGATTTCGAATCTTGTCGAGACTCGCCAGGAGAACCTCTTTTTTCTGACTGAACTCCGCCAGCTTCTCCCGCTCCTTGGCCACCACGTCGGCAGGAGCACGCTCCACAAAGGAGGGGTTTTCGAGCTTCTTTGCCAAAAACTCGACATCTTTGTCCAACTTCCCGATCTCCTTGAGAAGCCGCTTCTCCTCCTCCTCCACGTCCACAAGCCCCCGAAGAGGAACGGCGACCTCCACATCCCCCGCAACCGAGATCGCCGCGTCGACGGGCCGTTCGAGCCCCGTACCGATGGCAAGGTCTGCCACCCGCGCCAGGCTCATTATGTAGACCTCGTTCTTTTTCAGAAGCTGAAGGCTTGCCTCGGAGCCGCAGTTGAGGATCACGGCGATTTCACGGGACGGTGCAACGTCCATCTCGCCGCGGATGTTCCTGATCCCCCGGAT
>CAJPFF010000036.1 GCA_905339345.1 Geobacteraceae bacterium
CTGACCACGTCGCGCATCTCCCCGTCTCGGGCAAGGGCGGCCCGGAGCGCGCTGGCCCCTGCTACTGTCGTGAAGGCGATGCGAAGCGGTTCGCTCTTGTAAATCGGCTCCAGCCCAAGGGGAACCGGCGGAGGGAGGAGGGGCCGCGGCGGTTGGGGAATCTCCCCCTTGCGCACGCCGGTACCTTCCCCTTCCTGCAGCCGGACTTCCCGGCGCATCGCCTCAACCGCCACCGTGCCGGTCAGGACTTCCGAACGGGTGGTCTCTTCCGCGTCCACCGAAACCCTATACTCGGTCCCCCGTGCCCCGGCCACCGCCGAAGGAGTCCGGATATTGTACCGCTGCTCGCGGCCCGTTGCCTTACGTATCCGCGACATCACCCGCCCCGCCCGCAGAAAGAGGTCACGCAGGACGAATTCATCGCCTTTTTGGCGGGACCGGACGAGGGAAAGCACACTGTCCGGTTTCAGGAGAAAGGAGGTGCCATCTCCGAATTGAACCTCCACGGTACCATCCTGGCCCGTCTCGATCCGTCCCCCCTCCTCCAGGGACTCGCCGACCTGGGGTGGACGCCCTTCATCACCATCGGTCCGGTAGTAGCGCACGTCTCCCTTGGTAAAGGCAACGACGCCTTCGGCCGGGATCCCCCGCAGGAGTTCAGCCGGGACCATGACCCGCTGCCCCGGCCTGATCAGGTCGGGATTCTGCATGCGGTTCACCCGGTAGATCTCACGGCAAGCGTCGGGCTCCTCCAGGTGCTGACGACAGAGGGCACGAAGCGTATCACCGGGTGCCACCGTTATCGCCACCATCGGGCCGGCAAGGGCCGCCACCGGCAATCCTGCAACACAGACTGCCGCCAGAAGCAGCACGTATTTCATCGCGCGCATTATCGACTCCCCCGTCAGGGTAAAAACTTTCCAATTGTACCGTCATTTCCCCCCAAAGCAACAGACCGCAACGAAAAAACCGCCATCCGGGATACTTCCGAAGATGGCGGCTCATTCGACCTGCGTAGGTTGTACTCTACGGAAAGTGAGGGGACATCTCCTACTCGCCGCTCACGTCAAGGGCCGCGATCCGCAGCGACGGCGACCCCACGGTGCCGTAGAGGCGAAGGTCATTCCCCACTCCCTCCACCCCCCGGAAAAGCTCCAGGATGTTCCCCGCGATGGCGATCCCCTTTACCGGAGCCGTCACCCGCCCCTCCTCGATGAGGAAACCGGCGGCCCCCACGGAGAAGTCGCCGGAGATGGGGTTGGCGGTGTGCATCCCCATGACGTCGGTGAGGAGAATTCCCCGCCCGATGCCGGCCATGAGGTCGTCGAAGGGGACGGTGCCGTTCTCGATGAAGAGGTTGGAGACCCCCATGTGGGGAGGGGACTTGATGCCGCCCCGGACGGCGTTGCCGGTGGATTCGACGCCATCCTTGCGGGCCCGGAGGGTGTCGTAGAGGTAGCCGAGGAGCACCCCGTCCTCCACGAGGACCGTGTTCCGCTTCGGCACCCCCTCGGCATCGAAGGGGGAGGTCCCCATGCCGCCAGGAAGGATCCCGTCGTCCCGGATGCGGATGAACGGGCTCACGATCCGCTCACCCTTTTTCCCCGCCAGGAGCGACTTCCCCTTCTGGACGCTCTCGGCCAGGAAGGCCGAAGCGAGCACCTCCAGGATCTCGGTGGCCACGTAGCTGTCGAGGACCGCGGGACAGCGCATGGTCGGAATCTTCGTGGCCCCCAGAAGCCCCACCGCCTTGGCGGCGGCCCGGGCCGCAAGCCGCTCCACGGACAGGTCAGCGAAATGGTTGGCGAAGTCGAAGTCCCATCCCATCTGGGACTGGCCGTCTTCCTCGGCGATGGCCGAGACGCTGGCCGACACCGATGTCCCCCGATTGGTGACGTCAATACCCCGGGAATTGACGATCCGGCTCTCCACGGTCGACTCGCCGAAAGAGCACTTGCGCACCCTCTTCACGCGAGGATCGGCGGCCATGACAAGCCGCTCCAGCTCCATGGCGCGGCCCACCTTCTCCTCCTCGGGCACGGAGGCCAGCCCTTCGTCGTAGAGACCGGGAATTTCAGGGCAGGGCCGCGGTTCGGGGAAGGCGTGGTGTTCGTCCGGGGTCTGGGTCTCGGCCCCCACGAGGGCGTTTTCCACCATGCGGGCAAGGTCGGCGAGATCCATGCTGGTGGAGAAGGAGAACCCCATGCCGCCGTTTTTCAGGACCCGGATGCTCACCCCAACCGGAGCGGAGCACTTGAAGGTGTCCACCTTCTGCTCCTTCACCTCGATGGAGAGGAGGCGCGACGATGCGGCGGTAACCTCCCACCCGTCCAGGGAGCGGGCTTTCAGGAGAGCTGTGACGGTTTCGATCATCTCGTTCGTGTGCATGGGCATACCTGTCGGGTAATTATTCGAGGTCAAGAATCATTGCGATCTCGTCGCAGTCGGGGAATTTCACGCACTTCATGCAATCGCCCCACACCTTGTGGGGAAGCTCCGCCTTGTCCACGATCCGCATCCCGAACTTGCCGAAGAAATTGGGCTTGTAGGTGAGGCAGAAAACCCGCTTGAGCCCCAGCTCACGGGCCTCTGCTATACAGGCGTTCACGACCTGCGTGCCGATCCCCTTCCGCCCCGCGTCCTCCGACACGGCCACGGAGCGGATCTCGGCCAGGTCTTCCCAGATGATATGAAGTGCGGCGGTGCCGAGGATTTCCCCCTCTTCCTCCCAGACGTAGAAGTCGCGGATCGACTCGTAGAGCTCCGAGAGGGAGCGGGAGAGCATGTCTCCCCGGCTGGCGAAGTGGGTGAGGAGCTTCTGGATGTTCTTGACGTCGCGTATCTGGGCCTTGCGGAGCATGGCGCGGGTCTCCTTGTGTGGGATGGGTGGGAACGTCCGGGGACAGTCTCCGGCTAGTGTCGCCGGTCAACGACGTAGCAGCTCTTCTGGGACTTTTTGGCCAGCCTCTTGAGCTCCGCCGCCACCTCGGCCACCTTGGCGTAGTGGCCGATCTTCGGCGAATTCATGGGAACGATGGAGATGGCAATCCCCATGAGCGGCACCTGCTCCTCGTTCCCCTTGCGGTCGTGGGCCACGTAGAACCCCTTCACCTTTTCCTCCTCGCTGAAGAGTTCGGAGACGATGGCGGTGAAGTTGGCGATGATCCGCTCGGCCACGGCCTCGGCCTGCTCCGCCGGGACGATGAAGACGAAGTCGTCGCCGCCGATGTGACCGGCGAACCCCTCACCTGACTCCTTGACGGAGTTGGCCATGATGCGGCCGAGCATCCGGAGCACCTCGTCGCCGTGGGCAAAGCCGTAGACGTCATTGTACTGCTTGAAGTGGTTGATGTCCACGTAGCAGACCGCCATGGGCTTTCCCACCGCATGCTCGATGGCCCGCTGGATGGAGGTGTTACCGGGGAGTCTGGTCAGGGGGTTGTTGTCGAATACCCGCCGCAGCCGCCGCAGCGACAGGGTAATCCGGTTGAAGAGATCCCGGTAATTGAGTGGGATGGTGACGAAATCGTCGAGGGGATACTCCTCCCAGTCGAATCCCTCGGCCCCCAGCTCGGGGAGCATCCCGATGACCGGGATGGTGGAGAAGAAGAAGTCGTCCTTGAGGCTGCGGATGATCCCGAGGATCGTCCCGTCGGGTGCAGCCAGGTCCATGAGGACCACGTCGGGGGGATCCGAGTAGATAAATCCCATGACGCTGGCCGGGGCCGTGAGGGTGACCACCTGGTACCCCTTGCTCTGGAGGCGCAACTCCAGGCTCCCGTCTCCCCCCCGGGGACCGGCGACAACGATTATCCTCAGGTTAGCTCTCATCGGCGGCCTGTATCTCCAGACTGAAGTTTCTGGCCTCCACCAGCCTGTCCTCGAGGGTCTCCACGATGACGGCCAGGTCGGCGTCGGTCATGCCGAGCCGCTCCCAGGCCACGGGTTGGATGCGGGGAACGTAGTCGTCGCCGCTGAAGCCGAAGCCGCTCGCCTTCACGAGCACGTCGGCCAGGTGCACCACGGCGGTCTTCACCTGGTGGGACTGGGCCCGCGCCACGTCATGGTGGCAGGCCACCGGCTCGCTCAACTTGTCGGGGAGGTACCAGCTGCGCACGAGCCACTCCCCCACCTCGGGATGGTCCGTCTGCAGCACCGCCCGCTCCGCTTCGAGGGTGGTGAGCCCGTCCCGCTCCATGACGCCGGCGACCTGGTCATAGTCAACGGCGCACTTCTCCTTGAGGATCACCTTGCCGATGTCGTGCAGCAGCGCCGCGGTGGAAATCTCCTCCACCTCGGGGAGCTTCAGGTGCCGGGCGATGATGTTGGCCGCCACACCGGCCCCCAGGGAGTGCTCCCAGAGGCCGACGATGGTCTTCTCCATGATCTCGAAGATGGATGAGCTGAGGGCCAGGCTCTTGACGACATTCACCCCCAGGAGGATGAGTGCGTTGGAGATGGTGGAAACCCGGTAGAAACCGTAGGAGGGGGAGTTCACGAGCCGGAGCACCCGGGCCGAAAGGATCTGGTCGGAGGATACGAGCCGCGCCATCTCCTCGATGGTCGACTTGCGGTTTTCCGACAGGGCCTGGAGCCGCGTCACCACGCCGGGCAAAGTCGGCAGCGAGCTTGTGTCCCGGATGATTTCGAGGATCTGGTCGCGCTTACTTCCCACTCTCTCCCCCCATGGAACGGACGATGATCCCGCGGTAGATCTCCTTCAGCCGCCCCATGAGCGGCACGCCCGCCACCTTGCTGAACCGGCGGTCCAGATCGGCCAGCAGATCGTCCAGGGTCTTCTCCCCCTCGACGACGACCGGATGCCCCTCCACCGTGACCGACTTGATCCCGAGGTTCTTGAGCCGCTCGATGAGCGATGCCGAAAGGGTCGTCCCCCGGCCGCAGATGGGGGGGCTCTGGGGATTGTCGGTCCGCCTCACGTCGCGGGCCAGGACCATCTCCGGCTCGGCAAGGGCTATGGGTATCGTCTGCATCTAATTGACTCCGTTTAAGACCGGGACTCGACATTGGGGGGTGGTGAAAAGCAGATGCAAGACTCTGTCCATCAGGGCCCCTGTCCCGAAGAAATCATCTCCCGGGCGTGTTCGAGGGTACGGTCGGTGATGGTAACCCCGCCCAGCATCCGCGCCATCTCCGTTACCCGCGCCTCCCCTGCCAGAGGGGTGACGGCCGTGGCGGTCCTCCCCCCCTCCACGCGCTTTTCGACCAGATAGTGATGGTCGGCAAAGGCCGCCACCTGGGGAAGGTGGGTAATGCAGAGGACCTGCTGCCCCCTGCTCACCCGCTTGAGCTTTTCCCCCACCAGAGCCGACGTGGCTCCGCCGATGCCGGTATCCACTTCGTCGAAGACGAGGGTCGGCACGTCGCTCTCCGGATGGACCTGCTTAAGGGCCAGCATGAGCCGTGAGAGTTCCCCCCCGGAGGCGATCTTCGACAGAGGTTTCGGCGCCTCCCCGGGGTTGGGGGAGAAAAGGAACTCGGCCCGCTCAAGCCCCGCAGCCCGGGGCTCCGGGAACACCTCGAAATCGACCTCGAAGAGGGCGTGTTTCATGGCAAGCTGGTGAATCTCCCGCTCCATGGCTTTTTTCAGCTCCGTCGCAGCGGCGCGGCGTTTCGCCGAGAGCTCCCCCCCCTTCGTTGCCAGCTCCTTCCGCAACCTCTCCAGGGCAGCGTCCAGTTCACCCCGGGTCCGCTCGCGGTTTTCAAGGAGCTCGATCTCGCGCTCCATCTCCTCGCCATAGGCGATGATCTCCTCCACCGTCGGCGCGTATTTCTTCTTGAGTCTCCGGATCAGATCGAGTCGCTCCTCCACCCGTTCGAGCCGGACCGGGTCGGCCTCCACGCGGGACCCATAGTCCCTGAGGGTGAGAGCGGCGTCCTCCAGCTGTGCGGCGGCCCCCGCCAGGGATTCGAGGAGCGGCATCAGGGATTCGTCGATGGCGGCAATGTCGGCGACCTTTCCCTTGACGTCAGCCAACCGGTCGAGAACCGCGCCGTCCTCGCCATAGAGGATTTCGAAGGCCTCCTGGCTCGAACAGAGGAGCTTACCGCCATGGACAAGGAGTCCACGCTCCCGCTCCAGGTCCTCATCCTCGCCGGGGCGCAGGGCCGCCTCGCGGATCTCTGCGGCCTGGAACGCCAGGAGGTCGAGCCGCCGGGCCGCCTCCCGCTCCCCCTCCTCCAGCGCACGGATCCGGTCGAGGGTTCCCCGGTAGTCGCCGTGGAGGGCCGCATATGCCTCCCGGAGCGGCAGAAGCCCCCCGAAGCCGTCCAGAAGCGTCAGGTGGTTGTCGGTCCGCAGGAGCGTCTGGGACTCGTGCTGGCCGTAGATGTTGATGAGTTCCCGGGCGATGTCGGCAAGAATTGCCAGGGTGGAAAGCCCGCCCCCCACAAAGACCCGGTTGCGCCCCGAGCGGGAAACGATCCTCTTCACGAGGAGCTCGCCATCGCACTCGATCCCTGCCTCGGCCAGACGGGCCGTGAGGGGAACCCCTTCGGGCAGGGCGAAGACCGCCTCAACGGTCGCCTCCTCCGCGCCGGTCCGGATCAGATCGGCGGAGGCCCGCCCCCCCATGATAAGGTTCACCGCGTCAATGATGATCGACTTCCCCGCCCCGGTCTCGCCGGTGAGGACCGTGAACCCGGACTGGAACGGAACATGAAGAGTGTCGATGATGGCGAGGTTTCTGATGGAGAGGTCGATGAGCACTACCGCTCACCCCACTTCAGCTTGGTCCGTAATACTTCGAAATAGTCCTTGCTCCGCGACATGACCAGACGCGTGCGGTGCTCGGCCCGCCGCACCCGGATGATGTCACCGCACTTTAGATCCATCCCCACCTGGCCGTCGAGGGTGAGGTAGACATCCTCGTCCTTGGAGATGAGGCGAATGGTTATCTCGGAGCTTGCTTCCAGGACGATGGGGCGGTTGGTGAGGGTGTGGGGGCAGATGGGGGTGATGGTGAGACATTCGAGATCGGGATGGACGATGGGGCCGTTGGCCGAGAGGCTGTAGCCGGTGGAGCCGGTTGGGCTCGAAATGATGAGTCCGTCGGACTTGTAGGTGGTGAGGTAGTGGCCGTTGACCAGGCTCTCCATGTCGACGATCCGGGCAAGGGCTCCCTTGTTGATCACCGCGTCGTTCAGAACCCGGTGGGAGAAAACGGTATCGCCGCCCCGCTCCACGGTGACGGCGAGCATCATCCGCTCCGAGACCCGGAAATCGCCGTCGAGACAGGCTTCGAGGGTAGGATAGAGCTCGTCCAGGGTAATCTCGGTCAGAAAGCCGAGGCTCCCCAGGTTCACGCCGAGGATCGGGATCTCCCGGGCGCCCAGGAGCCGGGCGGCCGAGATGAGGGTGCCATCGCCCCCCAGAACCACCGCAATGTCGGCCAGGTCGGGAATATCTTCGGAGGCGATTCCGGAGAGCCCCAGATGGCGGGCAAAATGGGCTTCAACGAGCGGAACGATCCCCCGCTGTTCGAGCCAGGCAATCAGTTCCCCGGCCACCCCCTGACAGCGGGGGTCGTGGACCTTGGCGAAGATGGCAATTTTTTTCATCGTGCCGACCCTGCAGTTGTGGTATAAACTTGAAATTTACTAGCATAGATCAGGGGGCATGTCCAATGGAAATTCCGCTGTTTAGGGGACTGACACCCCGCCACAACGGGATTTGCGGCCAGCCCTTCCGTAAGGTGATCCCATGACCGACGAAGCACTCTTTGCCGCTCCCGAGTCCACCGAACTCGACTCTCTCATGCTCACCATCAAGTCGTTCCTCGAGCACCTGGAGTACACCCTCGGCAAAGACAAGTACTCCTCCACCCACCATGACATCTTCAACGCCCTTGCCTACGCCGTCCGCGACCGGATGGTGGAGCGGTGGCTCGACACCCAGCAGGCCTACTACAACGAGAACCCCAAGCGGATCTACTACGTCTCCATGGAGTTCCTCATGGGAAGAACCCTGGAGAACAGCCTGGTGAATCTGGGGCTTCTCGGGGAATTCCGGGAGGCCATGAATTCCCTCGGCTACGATCTGGACGAGTTCATGGAGCAAGAGCAGGACGCGGGGCTCGGCAACGGAGGCCTGGGGCGGCTTGCCGCCTGCTTCCTCGACTCCATGGCCACCATGGGGATCCCGGGGTACGGATACGGCATCCGGTACGAGTACGGCATCTTCCGCCAGAGCATCGTCGACGGCGCCCAGGTGGAAATTCCCGACAACTGGCTCCGGTACCGCAACCCCTGGGAACTGGACCGCCAGGAGCACCTCCATCCGGTCAAGTTCTACGGCAAGGTCGTGGAGCGCAAGGATGCCGAAGGGAATACCGTTTTCGAATGGGTCGACACCGAGGACGTCATGGCCATGGCCTTCGACACCCCCATCCCCGGCTACGGCATCAACACCGTCAACACCATGAGGCTCTGGACCGCCAAGTCGACCCGGGAATTCGACCTGAATTTCTTCAATGAAGGGAACTACATCCGGGCCGTCGAGAAGAAGATGGTCAGTGAGAACATCTCAAAAGTCCTCTACCCGGCCGACAACGTGCCGGAGGGTAAGGAACTACGCTTCAAGCAGGAGTATTTCCTCGCCTCCGCAACGGTCCACGACGTCATCTACCGCTTCCGCAAGCAGCACGATGACCTGAGGCTTCTCCCCGAGAAGGCGGCGATCCAGCTGAACGACACCCACCCGGCCCTCTGCATTCCCGAGATGATGCGGGTTCTCATCGACCATCACCGCCTCGACTGGGAGACCGCCTGGGAGATAACCACCAAGACCTTCGCCTACACCAACCACACCATTCTCCCCGAGGCCCTGGAGAAGTGGCCGGTCTGGTTCTTCGAGCATATCCTGCCGCGGCACATCCAGATCATCTACGAAATCAACGACCGCTTCCTGGCCGAGGTGCGCACGCGCTTCCCCGGCGACACGGGCAAGCTGGAACGGATGTCGCTTGTGGAGGAGCACTGGGAGCGGAAGGTGCGGATGGCGAACCTGGCCGTAGTAGGAAGCCACTCGGTGAACGGCGTGGCGGCGCTCCACACGGAGATCATCAAAGAGCACCTCTTCGGCGACTTCTACGAGATGTACCCGGAGCGGTTCAACAACAAGACCAACGGCATCACCCAGCGCCGCTGGCTCAAGTGCGCCAACCCGACCCAGGCAAACCTGATCGGCGCAGCCATCGGCAACGGCTGGACCACTGACCTCTACAAACTGACGCAGCTCCGCCCCCTGGCCGACGATCCCGCCTTCGTTGCCCAGTGGCAAGAGGTAAAACGGGCCAACAAGGAACACCTCGCCGCCTACATCCTGAGGCACAACTGCATCCAGGTGAACATCGAATCCCTGTTCGACTGCCACGTGAAGCGGATCCACGAGTACAAGCGGCAACTGCTGAACGTACTTCACGTCATCACCCTCTACAACCGGATCAAGGCGAAACCCGACGGCGACTTCGTCCCCCGGACCGTGATCTTCAGTGGCAAGGCCGCCCCCGCCTACGCCACCGCCAAGCTCATCATCCGGCTCATCAACGCCGTGGGAGACGTGGTCAACAACGACCCTGACGTGGGCGACCGGCTCAAGGTGGTCTTCCTCGCCAATTACAGCGTCTCTTTGGCAGAGAAGATCTTCCCGGCCTCCGATCTCTCCGAGCAGATCTCCACCGCCGGCACCGAGGCATCGGGAACCGGCAACATGAAGTTCGCCCTGAACGGCGCCCTCACCATCGGCACCCTCGACGGCGCCAACATCGAGATCATGGAGGAGGTGGGGCGCGACAACATCTTCATCTTCGGCATGAACGCTGTCGAAGTGGAGGACCTGCGCCGCAGGGGGTACAACCCGCTGGACTACTACCACCAGAACGCAGAACTGAAGAAGGTCCTCGACATGATCTCCGCGGGGCACTTCTCCCCCGGCAACCGGGACCTCTTCCGCCCCCTCGTCGACACCCTCCTGAACCAGGGGGACCATTACATGCTCCTTGCGGACTACGCCTCCTACGTGGCCTGCCAGGAGGAGGTGAGCCGCCTCTATCTGGACAGGAATCAGTGGACCCGCAAGGCGATTCTCAACTGCGCCGGCATGGGGAAATTTTCCAGCGACCGGACCATTGCCGACTACGCCCGGGAGATCTGGGGTGTGAAGCCCCTTGAGGTGCACCCCGTTCTGGAGTACCGCCAGCGCGACGTTACCCTCGACTAAGCAGGCCGGACCGATGCCCGATCTTTTTGACACGACCGCAGCAGTCGAGGCAGGCAGGGACGCCCCGCTCGCCGAGCGGATGCGGCCCCGCACCCTTGCCGAGTACAGGGGACAGGAGCATCTTCTGGGCGAAGGAAAGCTCCTGCGCCGGCTCATCGAGGCCGACACCCTCTCCTCCCTCATCTTCTGGGGACCTCCCGGCTCGGGCAAGACGACCCTCGCCCGGGTCATCGCCAACGCCACGAAATCCCACTTCATCTTCTTCTCGGCGATCCTTTCGGGAGTGAAGGAGATCCGCGAAGTGGTGAGGGAAGCCGAGGACGAGCGGAAGTACCGGGGCTCCAACACCATCCTCTTCGTGGATGAGATCCACCGCTTCAACAAATCCCAGCAGGACGCCTTCCTCCCCTACGTGGAGAAGGGAACCTTCACCATCATCGGCGCCACCACCGAAAACCCCTCCTTCGAAGTAATCGCGCCGCTCCTTTCTCGCTGCAAGGTTCTGGTCCTCAATCCCCTGACCGACGACGACGTAACGGCAATTCTCCGCCACGCCCTGACCGACGCGGAGCGGGGGCTCGGCAACCTTGGCCTGGCCGTCTCCGACGAGGCCCTCGCCTTCATGGCCGAGCAGGCCCAGGGAGACGCCCGGATCGCCCTCAACACCCTGGAAACAGCGGTGCGGCTGGCGGAAAACGGTGAGATCGACCTGGACGCGGCCCGGGAAGCGGCCCAGAAGAAGGCCCTCCTCTACGACAAGGGGGGGGAGGAACACTACAACGTCATCTCCGCCTTCATCAAGTCCATGCGCGGCAGCGACCCCGACGGCGCCCTTTACTGGCTGGCGCGGATGATCGAGGCAGGGGAAGACCCCCTCTTCATCCTCAGGCGGATGGTGATCCTCGCATCCGAGGACATCGGCAACGCCGACCCCCGGGGGCTGCAGGTGGCGGTGGCGGCCATGCAGGCCTTCCAGCTCGTGGGTATGCCCGAAGGGCGGATCATCATGGCCCAGGCGGTTACCTACCTGGCCACCGCCCCCAAATCCAACGCATCCTACGTGGGAATAGACGCAGCCCTGGCGGAAGTGAGGAGAAGCGGCGCCCTTCCCGTCCCGCTCCATATCCGCAACGCCCCCACGCGGCTCATGAAGGATCTGGGGTACCACGCAGGGTACAAATACGCCCACGACTACGATGAGGGGCACACCCTGCAGGAGTACCTTCCCGACACTATCCGGGGGAAGACCTTCTATGCCCCCCGGGGACACGGCTACGAAAAGACGATCCGGGAACGGATGGAATATCTGCGAACCAGACAGGAGAAAAACAAACCATGAAGAAAATCGGGATTCTTTCGAGCGGCGGCGACTGCTCCGGCATGAACGCCGCCATCCGCTCGGCGGTGCGGACAGCGCTCCGCTTGAACGTTGAGGTGGTGGGCTTCAGGAAAGGGTATCTGGGGCTCATGAAGGGGGATGCCGTTCCTCTCGACACCAAGGCGGTCTCGGGCATCCTCCACCGAGGGGGAACGTTCCTCCAGTCGGCCCGTTCACCGGAATTCAAGACCCCCGAGGGGCAGCAAAAGGCCATGGACAACCTGAAGGAGCTGGGCGTCGAGGGTCTCGTGGTGCTCGGCGGCGACGGCTCCCTGACCGGCGCCCTGGCGCTGCACCGGCTCGGCCTGCCGGTGGTCGGCATCCCGTCCAGCATCGACAACGACATCCCCTACACCGATATGGCCCTTGGAGTCGATACAGCCCTCAACAACATCATCTACGCCGTCGACTGCATCAAGGATACAGCAAGCTCCCACGCCCGGGCCTTCGTGATTGAGGTCATGGGGCGCAACTCGGGGTACCTGGCCAGCATCGCCGCCATCGCTTCCGGCGCCGAGTTCGCCCTGGTTCCCGAGCGCGAGTACGACCTTGCCGACATCTGCCAGCAACTCCGGGCCCGCTATGAGGAGGGGCGCGACAACGCCATCATCATCCTCGCCGAAGGTGCGGGCCATGCCCAGGGAATTTCCGACAGCATCAAGGACGCCATCGGCTTCGAAACCCGGGTCACGGTACTGGGCCACTACCAGCGCGGCGGCGCCCCGACCGTCTTCGACCGGCTCCTGGCAAGCCGCTTCGGCAAAAAGGCGGTGGAACTCCTCGTATCCGGCACCTCAGGGGTTATGGTGGGGCTCTCCTGCAACGCCATGCTCGCCACGCCGCTGGAGGATGTGATCAAGGGCGAAAAACGGCCCCAGGATGAGGTGCTGCGACTGGCGGAGGTTTTGGGGGTTTAGGGACGTTTTCAGGAATAGGGTGGGATTACTTGCTTCAGGGCTGAACCAGGCCGAGCACCTCTCCATGGTGGTCGATGCATGCCAGGGCTGGGAGGTCTGCCTTGTAGGCAACAAAAGGGACGCCGGCGGCTTCGGCAGCCATGCGGTCCACGGCCGAGTCACCCACGAAGAGGGCTTCCGGGGGTTCGATGCCAAAGTGTTCAAGCACTCTCAGGAGAGGCTCCGGGTGGGGTTTGGGGTTGGCCACCTTTGCAGCGGTCATGACGAAGCCGAAATAGGGGGTGAGGTCGAAACTCGCCAGGACGGTGTCCATGGAGGTGGCCCGGTTGGTGCAGACGGCCAGCTCCACGCGTCCCCGGAGCGCATCCAGGGTCTCGCGGAATCCCCGCTCCATCACCATGAGGGGAATCAGTTCCCGGTAATCGATGCTTCCAGCACAGCGAACCGCCTCTTCCCAGTCACGTCCATCGGGAAAGAAGTGCGCAAGGACTTCCCGGTTGGCATAGGTGTGGAGAATGCGCATCTGCTCCTCATCAGACCGATCAAGGGGCGCACGCCCCATCATCGCCATAATCTGCTGGTAAAAGGCGAGATTCGCCTCGAAGGAGTCGAACATCACCCCGTCGCAATCGTAGATTACTGCCTTGTACCGCACGTTCACCTCATGCCGCCCGCCGGTAAAAACTACCCTTCCCCTTCGGGCGATTCGCTTTTCAGCGTATCCAGGTACTGCTCCCACTCCACGGGGAGGAGGTACTTCTTGCGGTTGTTGCACTCCTTGCAGGCCGGCACCACGTTACCACGAGAGCTCTTGCCGCCGCGGACGACGGGCACCAGGTGGTCCATGGTGAGCTCGTCGGGGGCAAAGGTCTTCCCGCAGTAGTGGCAGACGCCGCGGGCCACCCGGTTTTTCCACCACTGGCTCCGGCGGAGCTCCCGGGCCTTCTCCTTCTCCCGCTTCACCTCCTGCTCCGAAACCTCAACGATGAAGTAAGTCACTGCCTCTCCTGCCCTTTCTTCCTCAATTCATCGATGGCTCCCCGAGCCAGGGCGTCGCAGCGCTCGTTCTCGGGGTGACCGTTATGCCCCCTGATCCAGGCCCACTGGACCCGATGAATCTTCGACAGCTCATGGAGCCGTTCCCAGAGGTCCCGGTTGAGAACCGGCTCCTTCTTGCTGTTCACCCACCCCTTCCTGATCCATCCCGGGAGCCATTCGTTCATCCCCTTCACCAGGTACTGGGAATCGGTGGTAACGACGACATCGCAGGGGCGCTTCAGGGCCTCCAACCCCCTGATCGCACCGGTCATCTCCATCCGATTGTTGGTGGTTTCCCACTCGGCGCCGGAAAGCTCCTTTTCCGTGTCACCAGACCGGAGGATGGTCCCCCAGCCGCCAACGCCAGGATTGCCGCTGCAGGCGCCATCGCTGAATATTTCAATCCTGGTTGACATAGGCTCCTTCCGCCTTGAGGAGATCGGCTATGGCCGTCATGACCCGCTCAACGATCAACTGATGAGTCTCCTTGTTGTCCTCACGAGCGTACATGTCCGCAAAATCGAGCGGTTTCCCGAAGACGATAGCCGCATCCTGGCCGGCACCGGGGAACTTCCAGCGGTTGAGCCCCACAAGGGCCGTCGGGATAACCACAGGCCGCGTGTCATAGATGATCTTGCCCACCCCCCGGTTCCCCGGTCCCAGTACTCCGTCCCGGTGCCGGGTCCCCTCCGGAAAGAGCATCACTTTTTCGGTCCGGATAAGATCGTTGATAACCTTGCCGGCGCGAATGTCACGCCCCCGTTTAACGGGAAACGCCCCCCACGAAACATAGAGCCACCGCTGGAAGCGGCTGCGGAAGAGCTCCTCCTTGGCGGGAGCCCAGACCATCTGCAGGGGATAGTGCCGCAGGACGGCCCAGGGAATGAAAATGGTTTCGTAGGCAGAGATATGGTTTGAGGCGATCAGCACCCCGCCATCCTTCGGCAGGTTATCAATCCCTTTAACCCGGAATCGGTTGATGGTGGATGCATAGAAACCGATGACATACGCAGAGAACGTAACCCATATGCGACGAAACAGGGAAGCCTTCAAGAATACCTCTATGTCTTGTGTAATGGACTGGTTATATCATTTTTCCCAAAACAGGGGCAACCGTGAATACCGGCGACTCCCCTGAAGCCAGGAGGAGAGCAGAAAAGAAAAAGCAACGGGGAAGCGTCATAGACACCTCCCCGTCATTCAGCATGAAGTCATCAGGGTTTGTACTTAAAGAATCAAATCCTCAGTTTTGCATTTCCAACGTGCACTTGCGTGCATCCAGGAGTGTCACAGAGCCGTCCCCGTCGATATCGAGATTGAGGTTGCCTGTCTCCCTCCCCTCAATAATCATCTTGATATCATCGGCGGTTACCAGACCATCGTCGGTAACGTCGCACGAATTAACCGATGAAGCACTCACAGCACCTTCGGCTAGTGACACAGTAACGTAAAAGCTTTGCGATGTTCTTCCTCCCTTGCTGTCTATCACCTCGACTTTTACATATTTCGAGCCGGTCTGGGATGCGGTCGGCGTCCAGGTGATGAGCCCGCTGTCAAGATCAATGGTCATTCCTGACGGTGCGGACGATAACCTGAAGTACACGGTGTCGCCATTGGAATCCGTTGC
>CAJPFF010000037.1 GCA_905339345.1 Geobacteraceae bacterium
AATCCGTGGGGGGGGTGCGCCCGGATTCCGGATAAATGCCGATGAAAACGATCAGAGGCTCTGCTTAATGCTGCACACTGGTGAAAATTTCACCGCACGCGGCCTCTGGCCGCCAACTTTCAAGCCTTTTGCAAGAGGCTCCAAAGGAAGGACATTTCCCATGCAACAGCTCATCGACTGGCTCGTTGCCACCATCGGCGCCATGGGCTACCCCGGCATCTTCATCCTCATGGCCATGGAGAGCTCCGTCTTTCCCGTGCCGAGCGAACTGGTCATGCCCCCCGCCGGGTACCTGGCCCAGCAGGGCCAGATGAACATCTGGGTGGCCATCCTCCTGGGGACGGCGGGGAGCCTCGCCGGGGCCTACGCCAACTACTTCGCCGCCCACTGGCTGGGGCGGCCCCTGCTTCTGAAATACGGGAAGTATGTCTGGATCACCGAGGAGAAGTTCGCGAAAGTTGAAACATTCTTCCACAAGCACGGCGAGATTTCAACCTTCATCGGCCGCCTCCTCCCGGTGGTCCGGCACCTGATCTCCCTGCCGGCAGGGCTTGCCGGGATGCACCACGGAAAGTTCGCCTTCTACACCACCGCGGGGGCCTTCCTCTGGGTGACGATCCTCACCTGGATCGGCTATGTCATCGGCCAGAACCAGGAACTGATCATGCGTTACTCCCACCAGGCGCTGATCGGGGTCATCATCTTCTGCTTTGTGCTGGTGGCGGTCTACGTGCGGCGGCACCGGCGTAAGAACGTAAGCACCGACGCGTAAAGGGAGAGATTGTCGCCATGACTCAACAATCCGCCATGAAGACGAAGCTCATCCTCATCGAGGATGAACCGGGACATACGCGGCTCATCATCAAGAACCTGATGAAATGTGCCGATGTGGAAATTCTTCCCTTCGACACGGGACGCAGGGCTCTGGAGTATTTCGATGGCAAGACACCGGACGATCTCCGCCAGCATCTCGTTGTCCTCGACATTAACATGCCCGGCATTGATGGCTTCGAGGTTTTGAGGCGCCTCAAGGGGAATGAGTCCACGGCCGCTGTCCCCGTCATCGTCTTCACCACAACGGACCATCCGGACGAGATACGCCGGTGCTACCAGGAAGGGGCCAACCTGTATCTTGTCAAGCCGATGGATTACACGGCCTTCCAGGTAACGATAGACTTCCTGGCGGCAAGCCTCACGATGATGAGGCTTCCCTAGGGATGGTCGGCCCCGGAACTAACTATCCCACCCTCGTGGTGGCGACCGACGGGAAGATCGTCGAGGCAAACGATGCGTTCACTGCCCTTTCCGGTTATCGGGCGGAAGCGGTCACCGGCCGGTTTTTCCAGGAAGTCATCCAGTGCGGAAGCGCAAACCGCGACATTGCCAGCATTGGAACCTTCAGCGGGGTTGACCTGAGGAAGGCTTCCGGGGCACAACTGTCACTGTTGGCTGTCGTTTCCCCCGTCCTTGATCAAACCCTCACTCCGTACCGCTACATCGTTAAACTGACGGAATGCCGGGAGATACCCGAGGTGGCACAGGCCCTTGCCGCCATCGAATCCCGCATGGAGGTTTCCGAGCAGGAGCAGCAGACGTTCGTCTCCAGCGTTTCCCACGATCTCCGCTCGCCCGTGGTAAGCATCAAGGGATTCACCGGCGAACTGCGGGGCCTGACCGAAAATTTCATGAGGCAGATCGGCGCCTCCCCGGGGCTCTCCCCGGAATCCGAGGCACTGCTCACTCAGTATCGCGAGGAAATGTTCGAGGCCATTGGCTTTGTGGAATCAAGCGCTAAACGGGTCGAACGCCTGGTCAACCTGCTGGTCGTCTTCTCCAAGCTGGAACGGATACCGCTGAACGACCAGCGCGTGGACATGGCCAACCTCATCAGGAGCATCGTTACCTCCATGCGGCACCGGATCGGGCAGAAGGAGTGCCAGATCTCCATGGAAGCCCTGTTTCCGTGCCTGATGATCGATCCCACCGTGGCCGAACGGATTTTCGGCAATATCCTCGACAACGCCGTCAAGTATCTCGACCCCTCCCGCCCGGGTTCCATAACGATCAAAGCGGGTGAAAACGACCGGGAAGTGATCTTCTCGGTGCGCGACAACGGCATCGGCATTGCCGAATACAACAGGCACAAGGTATTCATGTTCTTCAGGCGCGCCACCGACCTGGACATTCCCGGCGACGGCGTCGGCATGCCTCTGGCGAGGGCCCTGCTCAAACGCTACCGGGGCCGGATCTGGTTCGAATCCCAGGAGGGAAGGGGAACGACCTTCCACGTGGCGTTCCCCAAAACCCTCGTGGTCTGAGGTTATTCACCGGCAACCATGGCTTCTCCTTTGTTTCTCCGCATACTCTGCTCGTGTCTCCTCTTCTGCGTCATTTCCCTGGCCACCGGACCCAAGGCCCATGGCGAGGAGGTTACCGAGGCAAAACTCAAGGCCATTTTCCTGGTCAACGTCCTCGGCTACGCCGAGTGGCCGGGAAGGCCCAAACCGGCCACCTACGGGGTCTGCGTGGCTGCGTCGGAAGAGCTTTCCTCGGAAGTGCGTTCCTATGTCCAACTCAAGGGACTGGATGCCAGGATTCAGCTGCGCAGCCTGGACGGAGCCAGGAACCTGGATGGGTGCGATGTCGTATTCGTGGAAAACGACACTGTGCGCGGAGAGAGCTATATCCTGAAGGAGGCCAGGGAGAAGCGTGTGCTCTCCATCGGCGCCGGTGAACGCTTCATCGGCAAAGGGGGTATCATCCGCATCTATCTGAAGGACAGGAAGCTGGCATTCGACATCAGCGCCACGGCTGCCGATGCCAGCAGGATAAAAATCGACGCCCGGCTGCTGTCGCTGGCAAAGAAGGTTTACTGATCAATGGCTCGCCGCCCCTTTCACGACATCTCCCTTGAGCAAAAGTTCGGCCGCATCTACCGGCAGGCAACGGCAGCGGCTTTTTTCTGCAGCATCGTGCTGTTCTGCATCATCGCAACCGGAGAATACCGCTCCCAGTTCATGGCGGCCGCATCCACCGAGGGGAAAATCCTGTCAAAAAACATCGAAGCCTCCCTGATGTTCGATGACACCGCAACCGCCAACGCCCTTCTCTCCTCCCTGGCCAGCAACGGGAACATAGATGCCGCGGCGATATACGATGCCGCGGGGAGACTCTTTGCCACCTACAAACGGAAAGGTTCCGCGCCTGACGCCCAGCAGCAGCCGCAGACCCCACGGGGCACCTCCTTCCGCCTGACCCACTTCGACTTCCGCAGCGAGGTCATTGCCACCGACGACATCAACCACGACCGGAAGCTCGGCACCCTCACCATCCGTTACAACCTCGCCGCCCTCTACCACCGTATCCTCTGGATCGTAGCCGCCCTGGTGGTGGTGTTTGTCATCTCGTTCCTGATCGGCAGGGCCATCATCACGAGGAAGCAGCGATCGATCATTGAGCCCATCGAGCATCTGACCACGGCGGCCAACACCATATCCGCCAACAGAAACTACCAGATCCGGATCCCCGCCGAGAGCTCCGACGAAATCGGCATATTGACCAACAGCTTCAACGAGATGCTTGAACAGATACGGCAGCGGGACGACGAACTGAACCGCAACCGGGAAGAGCTCGAGGCAAAGGTGGAGCAACGGACAAAGGAGTTGGCAGACCATACGCGGAACCTGGAGCAGATCAACGAGGACCTGCGAAACTTCGTCCACATCTTCCATCACGACCTGAGAACGCCGATTCTGAATCTGACCTGCTACGTAGAGGAGGTGTCCTCCGCCATCGCCTCTGCCCACCGAGTCATCGCCAAGTACGAAACCCAGATGACCGCCGAAGATGCAGCCTCACTGGAGGAAAGCCTCGGCGGCGAAACGGACTTCAGCCTGGACATCCTCAGGAAATCGGTCTCGTCGGTGAAGTCCATGTACCAGGCCGTCGTGAACATCGCCCAGATCAGCAGCATCAAGGCGAAGCCGAGCGAGTTCAAGCTCACCCCACTGGTGCAGGAGGTCCTCGACGATTTTCGCTCCCGGATTCACGACGGCGGCATAACGCTAAAATCTCGCAACCTGCCGGAAAGGATCACCTCCGATCCGGCCGTCCTGAGGCAGATTCTCTCCCACCTGCTCGACAACGCCGTCAAGTTCACCAGGGATTCCCGCGAGAAAACCATTGAGATCTCCGGCACGGAAACGGAACGGGGGTGGTCCCTGAGTGTGCTCGACACCGGCATCGGCATTGCTGAACCGGAACGGCAGAAGATTTTCGATCTGTTCAAAAAGGGGGATCATCCGGGCATCATCGGCTCCGGCATGGGGCTCCCCTACTCCCGGGCGTTTGCCAACTGCATCAACGCCACCATAACGGTTGCCTCACAAGAGGGCTCCGGGTCGACATTCACGCTGAATATACCCAAACCGTCGGGTAAAGAGAGTACCTATGACGCACAGTAAACTCCTGCTTCTCCTGATGCTTCTTCTGGCCAGTTCGGCCGTCCAGGGCGAGGAACTGCCGCCTGCACAAACCGGTGTGGCTCGCGACCAGACCGGACAGACATTGGATGATCTGCTCAACATGGAGATTACGGTGGCATCCGCAAAGCCGGCCCTGCCGAGCGAGGCCCCGGCTGTCGTGAGCGTGATCACCCGCGAGGAAATGGAGTTGTCCGGCGCCCGGGACCTCATCGACGTATTGCGGATGGTGCCGGGGTTCGACTTCGGGGTGGACATCTGGAACGTGGTGGGAGTTGGATTCCGGGGTATCTTTGCGCAAAACGGCAGAGTAAAGCTCACCGTCGACGGCATGGGCTTCAACGATCTTCTGTACGGGAACGTCCCCTTCGGCAGCCATTTCCCCGTGGAGCAGATGGAAAGAATCGAGATCATTCGCGGTCCCGGCTCGGCCATGTATGGCAATTTCGCCGAACTGGCGGTCGTCAATGTCGTTACCAGGATCGGCGCCGAGGTGCCGGGTATCCAGGCCTCGTCCACCACCGGGCTTTTCGACAGGGGATTCGCCCGACAGAATCTGAATGCGAAATACGGGGCCACCATCGGAGACAGTGGCTATTTCGGCATATCCCTGTTCGGCGGGCTTGCCCAGCGGAGCGCCAAAACCTACACGGACCAGAGCGGAGGCCGGTGGGACATGCGCAACGATTCCGACCTCCAGACCGGAAACGTCAATCTTAATTACCGGCAGGGGAACCTGAATGCCCGGTTCATCTACGACAACCACCTGATCACCCACCGCGACGGCTATGGGGATGTCCTTCCCAACGATTACCGCGTCCGCTTCGTCACCTCCGTCGGGCAGCTTTCCTACAGGGCCCAGATAACCGACAACCTCCGCCTGACGCCGCTCTTCGAGGCAACCGTCCAGCAGCCCTGGAGAAACACCGGAGTGCCGGTGAGCGACGTGACCTACTATGACCCCACCGTGCAGAAGTACGCTCTGAATCTCAAGGCCGACTGGGACCTGGCACGCTGGGCAAGTACCCTGTTCGGGGCGGACTATGAATGGGAATATGCCCGTTACGGCGGAGACGAGCCGACACGGAAATACCAGTTCCCGGACGGGAAGCAGAGCATCGACTTCAACCGCTTTGCCCTCTACAACGAATGGCTCCTGAAGACCCCCCTTGTCAACGTCACGGCCGGGGTGCGCCTGGAAAAGCACAGCGAGTACGAT
>CAJPFF010000038.1 GCA_905339345.1 Geobacteraceae bacterium
CCTTGAGGCCGATGATGCCGGCGAGTATCAATCCCACACAGATCAACCTGCCCACTGTTGCAGAGTCGCCGAACAGGAAGATGCCCAGGAGGACGGTCCCGACAGTGCCAATGCCTGTCCAGACCGCGTAGGCAGTTCCCACTGGCAAATCCTTCATGGCGACGCCAAGAAGCGCTACACTTATGGCCATCGCCGCTACCGTACCTACGGTTGGCCAGAGCCGGGTAAAACCTTCAGTGTACTTGAGACCGATAGCCCATGATACTTCAAACAGGCCGGCGATGACGAGAACGAGCCAAGACATAATTGCTCCCGAAAAATGAGGCCGTCCCCAACCCGTGATTGAACAGGCAGGGTCGTCCCCGCCTCACAGAACCAGCCTTCTGCCACAACATGCCACCATACGTTCGACTTATTGTATAAGTGTGCGATTTTATGGCCTTGCAAGGCAACCTCGACTTGAAACATCCAAAAACATTACACAAAGTATTCGTTACTGGCCCAATGAGGGGCTAGATGTAACTTCCTCAATGTTTCCACATATTAAGAACCCCAACAATCGGCAGCATCATGCGAGCCCCCAACACAACCGCATTTAAAGGATTCTGAACGGTAATCGTATTGATTCTTGTTTCCTCTTGAACTCTTTCTCTCATGCCAGTCAGTAACGAGCCTCCTCCCGTCAAATGAATCCCGCTGTCAATAAGCTCGCATCCAATGGAGTGGGGGATATTCTTGAGAAACATAACAATAGTGTTGAATATTTGAGCTAGTGCAAGTTCAAGGGACGCCCATATCTCTCGCTCGCCCCCTGACTGGAGTGCAGAAGCACCTATTAGCTCATCCCGCTCGAGCGCATGCGATACATTGCTGCCAGTCCCCACCGCTCCGGAAATCCCCACTTCGCGCAGTATCCTCTCGGCACTGTACTCCGAAATCTGACTATTCGATTGTCTAGCGACCGTCTCTCGTATCGAGTTGCGGAGCGTGCCACATCCCATTCTGATGGTCGACGTTTCTATGATCTTGCCAGACTTTATTATGGCACAGTCCGTCACCCCTTCACCTATATCGATAATCATCTGTGAAGATGTGGAAGAGACATCGATTCCCCCTCCAATAGCTGCGGCAAGAGGTTCGGGGACAACGACCACCGCTGATGCGCCAGCCCTGGAAACAATGTCAATGATCATCTCCCGTTCATTGGCACTGGCATCGGTCGGCGCACAAGCCACGGCCCGCGGCCGCAATATGCCGATAGATTTAATCCCGTCAAGTATCGGCTCAAGTACAGCAACCGCCACATCACGATTCACCACTACCCCTGAACGTAGCGCGGAAAGATCCCCTACCTTTGATTGGTGCACTACAGGGCCATGGAGTTTTGTTGCTACCCGGGTAGTTGCGGTGCCAATATCGATCGCGACATCAGGGCGCCAGATGGCATGATCCAGAATTCTTGCCCCATGTTTCATTGGTGTGTCCTGTTTTATTGAGCAGTTGTCAGTGTCGGCGGATGAAATCGACCCGACGGTTTTTAGACCAGGCAGATTCCTCGTTACCGCCGACGGCGGGTTGCTCTTCGCCGTAACTCACGATTTCCATCCGATCGGCGTCAATGCCGAGATTCACCAGGTACTTCAGGGTCGATTTAGCGCGCTGTTCCCCAAGGGCCAAGTTGTAGGCGTCGGAACCCCGCTCGTCGGTGTGCCCTTCCACCGTTATCGCCACATCGGGATTCTTTCGGAGCCAGTCGGCATTCCGTACGAGAGCCTCCCGGACTGGAGCGGTGAGAAGCCAGGAGTCAAAGTCAAAGTAGACCGTTTCGAGGGGACTCGCCTGCACGGCTGCCGTTTCAAGCTTGGAGAGGCTTCCTTCTGCCATATCAGTCATGGAGATCTGCTCGGATCGCATATCACCTGCTGACGGCGCTGCATCGGTGGCGGTAGTGACTCCTTGCTCGACGCCCAGTCCGGAGGCGGGTGCTGTCACGATCATCTCCTTCTTGGCACAACCTACAGCAAATGCGAACAAACAGAGGATCAGCAGAATGGTTCGTATATCTCTCATGAAATCTCTCCTCGATAGTAGATTGAAATATGCCTGTAACGAGCTGATTGACGCCTATCTCCCGTCAGCCTCGCCTTCCCCAGATGGGAGGGAGTAAGGCCTTATGGTGGAAGAGACTAATCAGGAGCAACTTTGTTGTTAAGCAGGATAGTCCCCTCCATGTTCGCAATCCAGATGGTCCCACACGTAGTGCATTCGAGCAGGTTATCGGCATATCCGTCGGAGTGCATGGCGATTTCGATCTTCGTGTGATCGTTGCAGATGGGGCAATTCATGGTGCTTCATCTCCTTCGTGTCTTTTGTCTGGTGAGCACTGAGCGTGCGCCAGTCCCTCACAGGTCAAAATCCCCTGCCGCCTCAGGCTGATAGAGAATTTCCTCGATTTTGATCTTTTTGGCGAATGAGCGGACTGCCAAATCCAGGGTGTCGCCGGCACCAAAGCCAAGGATCGCGGTTCCGATGGGTGACAGGACCGAGATTTTTCCTTCCGCAATGTTTGCATCTTTGGGAAAGACCAACGATATGGTCATTTCCTTGTCGGCATGGAGATCACGCAGTTTCACCCTTGTGTTCATGGTCACGACATCCGGGGGAATATCCTGGGGGTCGACGATCCTGGCCGATGCCAGTTCCTCGTCCAGGCGCT
The DNA here is from genome assembly GCA_905339345.1 of Geobacteraceae bacterium. Taxonomy (GTDB): domain Bacteria; phylum Desulfobacterota; class Desulfuromonadia; order Geobacterales; family Geobacteraceae; genus Geobacter. Next base: position 2,717 of record CAJPFF010000038.1, read on the forward strand.
GGAGGTCCTTCCGCTCGCGAAAATTTGTCGTAACAAGAATCTCTTCAAGCCTTGAGAGATCGTTCTCCGTCATGTAGATAGCTCGTGCGTCCATATTCGTCCTTTCCATACTGAAGTTTTCAACGATGTGAAAGTGCTGTGCTTTTCAGAAGGTTTCCGTTTTGACCAGCAACGCTCCTGTGAATCTGCTCAAAGCAGCCCCGGAAGGAGTTGGCTCAGGCCACCGGTGATGAATTCTATGGCAATGGCGGCCAGCAGAAGTCCCATGAGCCGGGTCGCGATATTGATGCCGGTTTTCCCCATTATTTTTCCGATGGGAATAGCCAGGCGCAGGATGAGCCATACGAGGCACGCCGTTGCCGCGCTGATAAGAATCAGGATGCCGTCATGGCCCCAACTCCCCGCCTGATTGCTGTAGATGATTACCGTGCTGATGGCCCCAGGCCCTGCGAGCAGGGGGATAGAGAGAGGCACCACGGCGATGTCCGCTTTTTCTTCCGCCTCACGCGCCTCTTCATCGGTGTACCTGCTTCGGCTGTGCTGGGCGTAGAACATGGCAATGGCGTTCAGCAGGATGAGGATTCCTCCCCCGACTCGAAACGATGAGATGCTGACGCCAAAAAAGCGCAGCAGCGACTCGCCTACCAGTACGGTCACCGCCAGCACGATTCCCACCGAGCATGCAGCAACGCGTGCTGTCCTCAGCCTGTCCTTCGGAGGGTCGTCATTGGTTGTCGCCACGAAAACGGGAATGGCTCCGATCGGGTTTACGACCACCAGCAGAGCGGTAAACGTCTTTATGTATTCAGGCCACGTGAGCATCATAAAACCTTACACCCCTTTTGCTGACGCACTGTCCATGGCGCCCCTCCTTTCAGACACTTTGCGGGCCTCCCGCAACAAATACCGCACCAGTTTGGGAGACAGAGGCTTGTCGAAAACCCTTTCAATGCCCGCTTCGTTGATCTCGTGCCTCAAGGCAAGCGTCGGCAAGTCGGTATACATGAAGACGGCAAGTCCGGGACGAGTCCTGCGGGCTTTGCGGGCCAGCGTGATGGCATCCATGTCCGGCATCACCAGGTCGGTGAGCATGAGTTCAAAGGATGTCTCGCATAATGTGGCGAGGGCCTCTTCTCCGCTGCCAACACGGTGGACCGTTGTATTGTTTCTGTCGAAAAGCTCTTCCAGGAGGGTCAGGTCGTAATCTCTCCCGGCGGCAAACAGTATTTTTGAGGCAACCATTGTCTTGCTCCTCTCTCAACGTAGTCATTACTGCTACCCCGACAGATGCGGACAGAAGGCGACATCGGCTATATCCAGGCGGTATTCCCCAGGACAGATCGGCCCGGGGCTGAAATGCCTCCTCCGCCCGTTGCGGTGGTTTAGATGGGTATCGACCCCACCGGCGATGCCATATTCGGCCCCCACTGATGCCCGGCACCGTTTGCCGCACGCACCGCAACAATGGGGTACCTTGTTCCTCCTTCCGCCTCTGGATGATAATTGTGTAAGCATTCAGGTATCCTCCATCGCCAAGCGCGATATCCAGCCTGTCCATTACGCTTCGGACCGCCACGGATCAATGGAGCGGAACCGCGGTCCGAGGTCCTTGTTTCTTCTTGGTCTTTGGCAGGGTGATGTGGAGCACCCCTGACGCAAAGTGCGCAGTCGCGTGCTCTCCCCATACCTTGACCGGCATCGGAAATGAGCGGCAAAACGAGACCTGCGAGTGAAGCGTTTGTCCGCTCGACACCCCGCCCTCCACTCGTTCCCCCCTGATGCTGAGTTCGTTGTCAACGACACTCACGGCGATATTTTCAGCTTGGACATCGGGGAGTTCGACCGATACCATGAGGCTTTCTTCCGTCTCCGAAAACTCCACCGCCGGGAGCCAGTTTCCGTGGTCGATCACAGGAACGGCAACTTCTCCGGCATTGCATTGATGGGGGTCGCCCGAACAGATGCACGACACCGTCGCTTCTCCATGGAGTACTCTGCCGTTCATTCCCATAGCTTGACCTCCTCTCCTCCTTGTTCCCGCCGCTACTATGGCAGCGGTATCCGTGCACCTGACGGATCCCGGTTTCCGTTACCGGTCTTCAACATTTTCCAGAGCACGGCGGCCACCTCCTCCGGGTTCTGGTCCAGATAACTCATGAATCGCGGTTCCAGATAGTGCCCCCGGGAGACTGTCTCGGCCCGCCTGTCGGGAAGGATCAGGACGGTCCTCGTGTCGCGGAGAGCGGTTCGCATGGTAAGGAGACTCTCCAGCTCATCCCTGTCCCGAACTACCAGAACGGTTATTGCCGGCTGCTCCAGAACCCGGCGGAATCGTTCCGTCAGCGCTCCCAGCGTCCGATACACCTCCAGGCCGGGAATAACCCTCGAGACCGTTTTCCGGATATCGTCACCAACTCCTTCAGGGGCATAGAACAGCACATCCATAGGCAATGACCTCGCTCTGAGTCTCTGTATTCAATGACCCTATAGCATGGCGTGTGCCAGACGGAGCTGTTTCGGTTTGTGTTGTGTTTACAGGTATATACGACAGGTGTGTTGTCAGGAGGGATTAAAGATTTTCCTGCGAAACTGGAATGATTCCAGCCGTACAGGAAATTTCCGGGGTGGGGACTGAGCCGTAAGAAGAACTCCATCTCTTTTGAAGATGTTTTCGCCGGGGAATGGGAGGCATTGGTTACGACGTGGTAGGCGTGTCGCCGGCTTCAGGGCACGTGCTTAATTGCCCTGAGTCAGGCTGTTCCCGTTTCAACCATGTGTCGATTGACCGGCAGGGTTACGGTAAAGGAGGTTCCCTTTCCTGGTTCGCTTTCCAGTGCAATCGCACCGCCATGGGCATCGATGATCGCTTTGGCTATGCTGAGGCCGAGCCCGGTGCCATCGGAGTTTCGCGCGGCGTCGGCCCGGTAGAATCGGTCGAATATCCGTGCCTGATCCTCCTTTCCCATGCCGACGCCGGTGTCTTTTATGGAGACAACCGCGTGCGCGCCGCTCCCGGAGGCGGTGAGCTCCAGCACGCCGTATTCCCTGTTATATTTCACGCCGTTTTCGAGGATGTTGAGAAACGCTTCCGTCAGGCTCTCACTGTTTCCCGGGATGGCGACGTCGTCTCCCAGTGCCGCGATAACCTGAAGGTGTCTTTTCTCCGCAAAAGGCTTCGTCATTTCCAGCGCTCTCCCTAGGCAGGCGTTGAGGGATACGACCGCGAATCCCTGCGAAAGGACACCCGAGTCAAGGCGGGCGAGGGAGAGAAGGTCCCTCACGGTCATACTGATAGTATCGGAAACCGTCCTGATGGTCTGTATGGCATCAATGTACTCCTCCGGCGTCCGTTCCCTTTGCAGCACCACGTCACACTGAACCTTGATCACCGAAACCGGGGTCTTGAGCTCATGGGAGGCATCCGCGATCAGACGTTTCTCGCTCTCGAACACCTTTTGCAGCCGATTGAGCATCCTGTTGAATGAGCCGGCCAGTCCCGCCAGCTCCCTGGTCTCTGATTCGGCATCGATCCTTTCCCCCAGGTTTTTGTGGGTGATGGTCTCGATTCTGCCGGAAAATCTCGCGAGGGGGGCCAGCGACTGCCGTGCTATCCACAGGCAGATGAGCGAGGCGATCACTATCCCCGAAGGGATGACCAGAAGGAGGAAGCGTCTGAAGGTGCTGATCATGTCCAGGCTGTCGCTGAGGCTCTCCGCCACAAAGATGGTAAACGTCATGCCAAAGGCGCTGAGATTGTGCCGAAGCACCCGAATCGGCTCACCGGCAGGCCCCACGGAAGCATAGACATCCTCTCCGGGGTCTTCGTCGGCAGGTTCAGGCGCCCCGGCGTCAAGATCGAAGCTGTCCTTGACAAGCGAAGGCGATGCGGCGAGGAGCTTCCCGTTCATCATCACTCTGAAGTAGTGCCCGGACCGCGGGATGGAATATTCCCCAGAAACAACCTCCTCCAGCTCCAGTTCAATGGTGTTGTTCTCCTCATGGAGGAGCCCGGTGATCACCTGCGCTTTCGAGTGAAGGGTCCTGTCAACCGCGCCGATGACGATCCCGTTTACCTCGCGGTAGATGAAGACGCCGACCGCGACGAACAACAGAGACGTGAACGTGATAATCGAGAGGAAGAGTCTTCCTTGTATGGAGTTCGGCATCACTCTCATGCATCGCCTTTCAGGATGTAGCCCGCGCCCCGCACCGTGTGGATGAGCTGCCGGTCAAATCCCTTGTCCAGCTTGTTTCGCAGGTGATTCACATAGACGTCGATGACGTTGCTGTCGCGGTCGAAGTCCGTGTCGTAGATATGCTCCGTAAGTTCGGTTCTGCTGATTACCCTGTCGCTGTTCAGTGCCAGATATTCAAGAAGATTGTATTCGGTGGCGGACAGGCGGATCTCTCTCCCGCCGCGGCTTACGCTGCGGGAGTTCGTGTCCAGCGAGAGGTCGTCTATTGCAACAAGGGGGGAGGGTTTTCCCTTGCTCCTCCTGATCACCGATTTCAGCCGCGCCAGGAGTTCATGAAAGTCGAAGGGCTTCACGATATAGTCATCCGCACCGAAATTGAGCCCCTTTATCCTGCTCTCGATCTCCCCCCGGGCGGTGATCAGGAGGACCGGCACCTCGCTTCTCTTCGACCGCAACGCGTTCAGGACCGTGAGGCCGTCCATGACCGGGAGCATGATGTCGAGCAGTACCGCATCGTAGGGATAGTTCTCGGCCATGTACAACCCCTCTTCGCCGTCGCCGGCCAGGTCGACGATGAAGGCGTTTTCCTCAAGCCCCTTTTTCAAGATCCCGGCCATTCTCTTTTCGTCTTCGATAATGAGGATTTTCATCTCGCTCCACCGTCCGATCAGAGGTCATTTTTTCCTTTCATTCTACCAGAGGGACCGGAGAGGGCCATTCTCCCAACCCTCGGGGAGACTCCCCTCCCTCCGGTCTCTGGCCTTCAGGGGACGCCGCTCTCCGCCTGCTTGACGCGAGCATCGCCGGGAGATGGGGCGCCCTGAGACTCCTTCAGGAAGAGCATCCTGCGCCAGAGATGACGTCCGCGCAGGGCATGCACGATGACGGCTCCCCCATGCATCGAGAGAAAGATCGGAATGAGGAACTGGCCGGTTTCGTGGACTTCCTTCACGGCGTGGACGAGTCCGGTCGCCTTCTGTCCCGGCACAAGTGTGAAAAAGAGAAAGCCGCCGCTCAAGGCCATCAGCAAAAATACCAGAAGGCCGAGTGTCTGCACCAGGCCGGCCAAACCTTCATGGAGCGGCCGTTCCGGCAAGCGCAGTCTCAAGAGCCCCATGATGTCTTCCCGCACGCGCTGGAGCCTTTCCTTCGTACAGGGGATCCACTGGGTGAACCGGAGATGCCGGGGACCCCAGATCCCCAGCAAGACGCGCAGAATAATGAAGATGGCCAACCCCATGCCGATCCAACCGTGGAACGTGAATCCCGTGTGTTCCGCCTTCTTGTAATCGTCGGCCAGGCTGCCGGTGAGCCAGGCTGCAATGCCGAATGACGCAAGCCCCAGGTGAACCGCGATGGCGAAAACGCCGAGAGGGGCTTCAGCCGCATATTCCTTGGTAGTTGCCATGGCCGTGCCTCCTTGAGAGAACCGTTGCCGGTGATCTGTTCCTTTTCAGGCAGGGTGAGCGTTGCCGGGGCAAGGGAGACCCGCCCCGGCTTGGTTCTCGCCTATCGCTTGCCCCTTTTTACCTCGATCGTGCGGGCGGAAAATGTGGTGCCGACGCGGCGCCCTTCCACCTCCACATAGGCGCCCACCTCAGCCTTGCCATGCTTTTCCCTGATGACGGTATCCCTTGACACCAGTATCTCCTCGCCGTTCACGATCCATTTTCCGTCCTTGCCCGCCGCGAGCGTTTCGATTGTCCCGAGGATTTTTCGTTCCTCCCTGCCGTCCCTCTTCACTTCGACCTTGTGGGCATTTAATATCTTCCCGTTCAAGGTCCCTTCCACCTCCACATAGGCACCCACCGCGGCCTTTCCATGCTTCTCCTTGATAAGGGTGGCTTTTGTTACGTTGACCTCCCTGCCGTTCACGTTCCAGACGCCGATCATCCCGCCGGGAAGGCTTCTGACCGTCCCATAGATCGTGCTTTCATACTGTCCACCCCGCTCATCATATTCTTTCCCTCCCTGCCTTCCATGGTCGCCGGCGAATGCGGCTCCTGCCGCCAGCGCCACGAACAGCCCCAGTGCCACGATGGTGATGAAGTTCTTCATACTCTCCTCCTGTTCCGGTGATTCCGGCCGCGCCTTCCCCATTGGGACCTTCAACCTCCCCGCATGCTCCAACGTCTGCCCGGTCACGCCTTTGCCTGATGGCGGTATCCCCTCGTCACCAGCATCCCCGCGTCGTGTGCGGTCCATTTTGCGTTCTTGCCAACCGGGCGCTTGTCGGCGGCCCCGCGGATTTTTTCCGCTTCCGTGGCGCCCCTCGTTACGGCAATCCTGTAAGCATTCAACGTCTTCCCGCTCCAGGTCCCCTCGATTTCAACATAGGCGCCCACTTCGGCCTTCCCATGCTCCGCCTTGATGAAGGTGGCCTTTGGTACGTTGACTTCTCTTCCGTCCACGTTCCAGATGCCGGTCATTCCTTCGGGAAGACTTCTGACCGTTCCGAAGATCGTTCTTCTGTACTGTTCAGCCTCCGCGTACTCCCTCTCGAATGCCGCGATCAGTTCCATTGCCAAAGTCTTGATGAAGTTCTTCATACTCTCCTCCTTTTCCGGGGGGAGACTCCGGTTTCGGGAGTCCCCCCATGCTTTGACTTCAGCCTAGCAAAGCAAATATGAAAGAAGGATTAAAGCTCGACACTTTTTTTTGAAGAAATTTTGGAGGAAGAGCCCGGAAGGGGGAAAAGTTTCGAAGGTACCGTACATGAAAGAGTTTCGAGGGGTGGTTGTGAAACTGGCAATCCAGGGAGACTCTCAGCCCGCGTTGCATCCCGTTGTCCCGGCTGGTCGGGACAAACCTCTTGTCATCTCCACTCAGGGAGCGGCCGCGCACCGAGCGGAATCATCACCGCAGGCGCCGCACGAGTCGACAAGGTTTACAGACGGTAATCCCCGGCAGCTTCGGGCTGATAGAGAATACTCAAAACTTTCAATCTCTTTGTACCGGCAGGAACTTGCCATTTTATCGTGTCTCCGCCACGGTAGCCAATCATGGCGGTTCCAATGGGTGCAAGAATCGATATTTTGTTCTGGTCGATGTTTGCGTCCCTGGGAAATACCAAGGTGTAGATCCTTTCCTCTTTTGAATCCAGATCCATCAACCGGACCCTGGAATTCATTGTGATAACATCCGGAGGGATACTTTTCGGGTCCACAATCTCGGCGCGGAGCAGTTCTTTTGCCAGTTCATCCAGATGTTTGCTGTTCCTGGAGCTGAATTCATCCAGTAGTTCTTCCAGTCTCAACATATCATAATTAGTAATATAGATCGTTCTTTCTTCTGCTGTCATTTTCACAACGCCCACCCCTTTCTTTTAATAACAGCCTTCTTGTTTTCGCGTCTGACAAAGCTCTATGCAAAATAGCCCATGACCTCCGATTTGTCGGTCTTCGTGAGGTTTGCCGCAACGTTTCTTTTTAACTTCACCCTCACTGCCGGGGTCAGACTTTCGAGTATTTGATTGTTTATGCTCCTGTCCGCGGCCAAATACCATTTGTCGCAGTTCTTTTCGCATACCAGTCTATTGATGTTTTCAGCGAGTAGTTTTATCAGTCGCCTTTTGGTTTCCAATTCGACAGTATGCTGTTCTCCGAATCCCGTTGCCTTCGTACTTGTGCCTCCACCCTGGTAGAATCTTCCCGCTGCATCCCCGTATTTATCCGCTACCTTGGCATGCGTTTCGGCGACAACAGCGCTTATTATCGTTTCCAGTCTGTCGCTTTCAATTTTCAGAGGATCCCTGACAATTTCGTAGATGTTCATAACACCCAAGTCGGCCGTGATTATTATATCGCTCATACTTACCTCTCTTTTGATTTTGTTAGTGTCTGTGTATTACTAAAGCATGGCATGTGCCAGCAGGAAGCACTACCGCTTGTGGCGTAATTACGGTTAGATACGTGTGTCTGCTACCAGGGGGGATGGGGATTTTTCCTGTGAGGCAAGAATAATTCCAGCCGCACAGGAAAACTCCATACGGCTGGAACCTGCAGGAGATCCTATGAAGGTTTTAAATCGTGCTTGCTGAGGAGGGCGTACAACCTTGAGAGTGACAGTCCGGCAATGCGGCACGCCTCCTTGAGATCGCTGCCGGTGAGGGAGAGCAGATCGCGCAGGTATTCTTTTTCGGCCCGGGCGAATACCGTTTCGCGAAAGTCCTGGAGCCGGGGCAGCGACTGGGTGATCCGCTGGGGATCTGCTTCTGCTGCGGGCTGCTCCACGGCCGCCCGCGCGATCTGAACCCGCATGTCGAGGGGGAGGTGCTGGGGAAAGAGAGTCGGCTCCGTGCGGGCCGCCGCGAGAGCCCGTTCCAGCGTATTGACCAGTTCGCGCACGTTGCCGGGCCAGGAGTGCCGGGTCAGGGTGTCCAGAAATTCCGGGGCAAACCCTTTGGGGGCCAGACCGTAGCGATCGCAGAGCCTGTCCACGTGGTGACGGGCCAACTCCTTGATATCCTCCGGGCGCTCCCGGAGCGGCGGCAGTTCGATGGCGAACGCACGGAGCCGGAACAGCAGGTCGTCGCGGAAGCTGCCGTCGCGCACCATCTGGTCGAGATCCCGGTTGGTGGCGGAGATGAGACGGAAATCGCTCGCCAGTTCGCGCTGGCCGCCAAGGGGGCGGAACCGGCGCTCCTGGAGAACCCGCAGGAATGCCTTCTGGACCGAGAGGGGAAGCTCGCCCACCTCGTCCAGGAAGAGGGACCCCCCGTGGGCCTGCTGGATGAGCCCTTCCCGGGCCTTTTCCGCTCCCGTGAACGTTCCCTTTTCGTGCCCGAACAGGAGGCTTTCCACCAGCGTTTCCGGCAGCGCGGCACAATCCACCACC
>CAJPFF010000039.1 GCA_905339345.1 Geobacteraceae bacterium
CGTCCCTTGCCTCCGGCGTCGGTGGTGAAGTGGTTCGTCTCCACCCCGGCAGGCGACCGCTGCCCCTTCTCATCGGCGTACCAGACGGAGTAAACTGAGCCGGGCTTGAGATTATAAACGGTGACGCCAACTGTACGGAGCTTCGGCATCCTTGCCTGTTGAGGCTCTATGAGGACTTCCCCTGAAGCGCCTCCTCCGGAGACGTCCTTCAGGTCAAGATACCTTTTCGCCCCTCCGTTGTACGCCGTAAGTAAAATAAATGCCGCCAGAACCGGAATGACTCCCTTGAGCTTCATGGTGACCTCCCAATGGCTGCGGTTATGCGTCTTTTTTATCGAAATCGAAAACGCCCCAACCTTCCCTTCTCCACCTGAAGTAGTCGGCGAGTATCCTCGAGTGGTCGAACGCGATTGGTGAAGGAAGGGTCTTTTCGGTGAACACGCCCACTTCCCTGGCGTCGTCACGCGCCTCGGGGGTGCCGGAAGCCTCGGCCACGAAAACGACCGAGAGCGTATGCTTCCTCTGGTCCCTCAATGGGTCAGAATAGGCGTGCATCTGGCACTTGAGCCGCACCTTGAGGGAAGTCTCCTCTTCGGCCTCCCTCGCGGCGGCTTTCTCCAGGGTCTCGCCGTAATCGACGAAGCCGCCCGGAAGCGCCCAGCCCGGAGGGTCGTTCTTCCTCTCTATGAGGACAATCCCGCCATCAAGCTCGATTATTATGTCTACTGTGGGCGCTGGGTTCCTGTACTCGGCCACGTCAAATCCTTTCAGAGCAGGTTATTCGGCTTTGACCGACCGCAAAAACTCGGCATTCTTTTCCGGAAGGCTCGAGTTAATGAACATGCCGCTCCCGAGCTCGAAGCCGGCCGCCTGGGTCACCCTGGGTATGATGCCTATGTACCAGTGGCAGTACTCGTTCCCGGCGTCCTGCGGCCTCGAGGACTTTATAACATAATTATAGTCCGGATCGTCGAGGCCGTAGTGGAATTTCGACAGGATGGTCTTGAGGTGAAACGCGAGGTCCTTTATCTCCTCGTCGGTTATAGACGCGAAAGAGGCCGAATGCCTCTTGGGGAAAAGCCACGTGTGAAACGGTGAAAGGGCCGCGTATGGTATGAGCGTGACGAAATGGGCCGTATCGAGGATTATCCTCGAACCCTCTTCCCTGTCCTTGCGGGACAGCGCGCATATGATGCATTCGCCGGTGTCGTCGAAGTAATGGAGGGCCGCCTGCACCCTGTCCCTGAACTGGATCGGGACTATGGGGGTCGCGATGAGCTGGGAATGAGAGTGCTC
>CAJPFF010000040.1 GCA_905339345.1 Geobacteraceae bacterium
CGCCACACATCTGCTCAACCACGGTGCGGACTTGCGCGTGGTGCAGATGTTATTGGGCCATGCGGATATTTCCACCACGCAGATATACACCCACGTTGCCCGGGAGCGCTTGAAACAACTGCATGCACAGCACCACCCACGTGGCTAGAATCTCTGCCTGCATATTGGGTCAAATCAGCCATTGAGAATTGCCGGAAATCAGCTGCCGGAAATTTGAAATTTGATCCAGGCTGACTTTTCGGGATGTACCCCCGGTTTTTGCTCCGTTATTTAACCGCCCCTCTAAAGAAAACCCGGTTCAGGTCGATAAATCGGCTTACTCGCTGCAGTTGGCTAACAGAAAGAGAAAGCCATCGCCGACGCGTTGCGTGGCGCTGACTGCCGTTTGCTGCAGCAATTCGTTGGGAGACCTGCCTTGAACAAAAGCATCCTTGCACTAGGAGTTCCCTTTGCGCTCGCTTTGGTGGTGAATTGCGTCGTGGCGGGAGCGGCGATCATGGCACTCTCGACGTTAAGCGCACCCGCCACCCTTATGCTTGCTGCGCTAAGTTCGTTTATTGCCATCCTGATTTGCTACTTGCATTTAATTCGTCAATTGAAGCGGGTAACAGCTGATGACCAAAGTGATAAATATCTGGCACACTCTCCGGTTGCCTCGCTAATTGAGAAAGTTCGCCAAAAGACCGAAGGCAGATATATCGGCGTCATCAGTACCGTATCCAACACGATTGAGCAGAGCACGCTTTCCCTGGCGGCAACTTCCCACAGAGTGGATCAATTGAGAAAAAGCACCAATCTTGCGACCAGGCAATCCGAAGAGATTGCGAGTGCCGCCGAGACGATACTAGCAACCACACGTCAATCTTCGGAAAATGCTACCAATGCCGCGCAATTTGCTGTCCAAACCAAAGAGAGCAGCTCGCAAGGAAGGATCGCGTTACAACAAGCCATAGACGATCTTCATTTGATGAGTCAACGTACCCAGGAAACCTCCGGGCTGGTGTCCCGTTTGACTGAAAGCTCCAAGCGGATTCAGGAAATTACGCAAGTCATCGACGCGATTGCCAAGCAAATAAATTTGTTGGCTCTGAATGCTGCAATTGAGGCAGCACGTGCGGGCGAACAGGGGCGCGGGTTTGCGGTTGTGGCAGATGAAGTGCGCAAGCTTGCCGAAAAAACCTCGGCTGCTACCGGCCAGATCGGAGGGATGGTCATCGGCATCGGCGAAGAAACCATTGCAGCTGCAAACACGATGACCTCTCTTGCGGAAGAAGTCGAACGTGGTGTTGACAGTATCGGAGAAGTCGGCACCCAGCTTGATGGAATATTGCAGCATACGTCCGCTCTGGAAGAGCAGGTGCTCGCGATTGCGCACGGCGCCGAAGACAATTATCGGCAGGTGGATCAGATATCAACATCCATCGCCGCGATACACGAGGAATTGCTGGATAT
>CAJPFF010000041.1 GCA_905339345.1 Geobacteraceae bacterium
AACGAGCGCGTCCTGCAGATAAAGGTCAACGAGCGCGGGAAGACCTTGAGCGAGCTCACCACGAGGTACATGGACCTCAAGGCCCAGCAGGACTACTCGCAGGCCAAGCTCGCCAGGCTCCAGAGCGACCTCGAGGGGCTCCTGAGCAATATGTCGGAGATGAAGCTCGTCATCTTCACGAACTTCAAGGGCTCGGAAGCCAACGAGATGATGCTAAAGCTCAACTCCATGCAGAAGACGGTGCAGGAGATATTGAAAAAGAGCAACGAACCGATGGCGGCCCCAACTGTCCCTGCCGAGGTTCCGGCAGCTCCGCAAGCGACGCCTCCTTCCCCGGACAAAATGTAAAACCTGCCAACTGAACAAGCATATGTATCATCAAATAAAGAAAGCCCGGCATCCATATAAATGCCGGGCTTTCTTTATACTGGCCAAAAGCTTTTAAGCAACCATCAATACCCGTTTATGATTCCACCAGTATTAAGGTAGTCTGGATCATACCCGCCCCAGATAAGCATCTTGCTTCCTGTCCAGACCGCACTATGATAGCTTCTTGCGGAAGGCGCATCCGTAGTCGTAATGGCCGACCACGTATTAGTCGCCGGGTCATATGCTGATCCTGTGTTATAATGCTGGTCCTCATAGTCGTTTGTGACTCTTCCACCCCATATGAGCATTTTGTCGCCTGTCCAGACAGCGCTATGAGATTGATAAAAGCTCTCCCTCGCAGAGGGGGCGTTAGTCGTCGTCGTCGCGCTCCAGGTATCGGTAGCTGGGTCATACATCCCCCCTGTATTTAAGTAACTGCTCATATCCGTTCCGCCCCAGACTATCATTTTGCTCCCTGTCCAGATTGCAGAGTGAGCGAATCTCCCAGAAGGCGCGCTTGTAGTCGAAATTGCAGTCCATGTATCTGTCGCGGGGTCATATGCCGCTCCGCCTGAAGCCGTAGACCAGGGATACCATCCTCCCCAGACTATCATCTTTGAACCTGTCCAGACCGCAGTATAATCCCGCCGGGCCGTAGGCGCGTTCGTGGTCGATAAAGCGGTCCAAGTGTTTGTAGCGGGGTCGTACATTGACCCTGTATTCGTTACCCCGCCTGAGGAGAGTTCTCCGCCCCAGACTATCATCTTACTCCCTGCCCAAACCACGGAATAAGTATACGTATTCCTCGCTGCGGGCGCGTTAGTAGTAGACATGGCACTCCATGAATCAGTTGCAGGGTCGTATATCGCACCTGTGTTGGTTCCATTCCCGCCCCAAACAAGCATTTTAGAGCCTGTCCAGACAGTGACATTGCCTCCCCTCTCAGAAGATGGCGCGTTCGTGTTTGTTATCGCTGTCCATGAATCAAGCGTCGGGTTGTAAAGCGCGCCTGTCCCGGTCGAGCCTGAGCCGCTTTCATCGCCACCCCAGACAAGCATCTTGTCGCCAGTCCAGAAAGCGTTATGTGCGTACCTCCCGGCTGGCGCACCGCTGGTGGTAATGGCGCTCCAAGTCGGGTCCTCACATGTCCCTCCTTCCGTCGCTAACGAGACGACAAAGGCAGCACACAACGCGAGCATCAGAAACCTTTTAGAACTTGATTTCATCATCTTCCCATCCTCCGTTTTGAATAATTTATGGACAGATAAACCTCTGCTTTACAAGTAGCACGTTATAAATTAATTACAACCTTAAACCAAGCAACCTGTTATTAAGTACAGGGTAGCGTTTTATGACATTTAAATCCTCCCCTCCCTTGATGGGAGGGGAATAAGGGGAGGGTGACATCTTTTTCACCCTCTCCCCTGCCCCATCAAGGGGGAGGGAGAAAAACTGCCGCAAGCAGCGGAGCATCTAAACAAACATCCTCTCCCTCGATGGAGGGAGTGAGGGGAGGGCGAGTTCTTTTCACCCTCTCCCCTGCCCTCCCCCATCGAGGGGGAGGGAGAAAAACTGCCGCAAGCAGCGGAGCATCTAAACAAACATCCTCTCCCTCGATGGGAGGGAAGTGAGGGGAGGGCGAGTTCTTTTCACCCTCTCCCCTGCCCTCCCCCATCGAGGGGGAGGGAGAAAAAAGATTGGGGAGTTGGCCACCACAAGGGAAATAAAAAAAGGCCGACGGGGTTTCCGCCGGCCTTTTTCGATCGTTATTTTCGGTTTTACGCTACTTGTTGTGACAGGCCCTGCACAAGCCCGAGCCCGTGGGGCGTCTGAAAAGTCATCTCCACAGGTATTGAACAAAAAAAACCGGCGGGGATTTCCGCCGGCCTTTTTCAATCGTTATTTTCGGTTTTACTGCTACTTGTTGTGACGGGTCCTGCACAAGCCCGAGCCCGTGGGGCGTCTGGAAAGTCCTCTCCACAGGTATTGAACAAAAAAAACCGGCAGGGTTTCCGCCGGTTTTTTTACATTATCTTTGGTTTACTGCTACTTGTTATGGCAGGTCCTGCACAGGCCCGAGCCGGTGTTGCCGCCGACCCTCCTAAGGAACTGGCCGTCAGCGCAGTTCTCGCCAACGTTACCACACCAGGTAGCCTGGTCAGCCAGTGC
>CAJPFF010000042.1 GCA_905339345.1 Geobacteraceae bacterium
TTGGTTGAATGCAGATCGATTCCAGAGTAAAGTTTCATTGGGCACCTCCTGATGTTAGAGATTGGTCTCTGTAACAGCATATCAGGAAGTTTTTGCCTCCTCGCTATGCCAGGAGGTGCCTTTTATATGATTATCAGGTCTCAACTCTCAACACATTGAATCTGTTTCTTGCTGATTGTTGGTCCCTGTCCCCTCTATGGTCCCCCTGATCAAGCATCAACCCGCAGTTCAATTGACTTGTCATAAGCCCCGGATTTCACGAATCACTATTCCTTGGCAATCCTGTCGAGACCTGGCGAACCAGATCTCCGACTTTCGCAAAATATTCTTCTTCGTTGGCCGGCAGGATGGTGTTGTGGTCGCCCCGCTGGAATACCACCAGCTCCTTTGGCTCATTGGCCCACTCGTAGAGCCGCTCGGCATGACTGACCGATACCAGGTCGTCATTGCGGGTGTGCATGATCAGCACCCTGCCGGTAAACGAGGAGATTTTTGCCTGCTGGTCAAAATGACGGTCAACTTCACCCTTGAGTTCATCCATGGTTGCGCCCACGTCACGCGGTTCGATTCGGACCAGAATCCGCTCAAGAGGATCGGCCAGCCCGCTTTCAATGATGAGTCCTGCCGCCTGGGGATACCGTGAAGCGCCATGCAGGGCGTACAGGGAACCGAGCGACCTGCCGAAGAAGATGATCTCTTCCGGCGGGATGGCGCTTGCTTCAACGATCAGCCGGACATCCTCCAGCATGGCGGCCAACGCCGGCTCTCCGCTCGACATGCCGTAGCCACGGAATTCAGCCAGCAACAGATTGGCTCCCAACCCGGCAATGCGCTGCTCAAAATCCCCCAGATAATCCTGAACACTTTCGCCGTTGCCGTGGAAATGAATGATCGTCGGGAAATTTTCGGAAACCTTCAGATAGCGGCACCCCAGGCGGTAGCCATCGCCATTGACGAAAAACGGATTCTCGAAATGGTTCGGCCAGGGATAGAAATAACGGGCGGAAAGAGTTGGATGATCGAGCAGTGAATTGTTCATCGCTTCTTGTCTCTCAAACTGTTTCCGTCATTCTGTACACTGCCTTGTCAGCGATCAGATCTGCCACCGCGGCAACGTATGCCTTGAAGTGCTGTGAGTTCATGTGCCTTTCGACACATTCGGCAGATTCCCAGTTCTCATAGAATATAAAAACTTCCGGATTATCATTGTCCTGGTGCAACCGGTATTCGATGCACCCATTCTCGTGCCGGGTTGGGGCGATCATTTTCAGGAGTTCGGCCTTTACCGCTTCTATCTGATCACTCTTTGCTGTGACCTTTGCCACTATT
>CAJPFF010000043.1 GCA_905339345.1 Geobacteraceae bacterium
GAAAGCCAATCGTACAACTTGCTTATCCTATAATTATATCACCGACATCACCGCGCCGCCTCCTTGTCAAAATCAAGAGGCTGCCAGGCATGGGAATCGCTGAGGGGATGGGGCGAGAGCGGTGCCCTCTCCATCCAGGGCTGCAATGAAAAAGGCGGGGTCTCGAACCCCGCCTTTTTCGTAACTTGTTGCTCGCGCTCTTGCCCGCTCTAATCCTCAGATCGGCTTGAACTCCCCGTTGAACGTGTCCTGGGTCTCCCGCCGCTTCCCGCTGGTGCTTGCGGTGTCGATGGATCCCCTCGTCAGTTCGTAGGCATCATTGAGCATCTGGATAAAGCGCGTTTCGGCTTCTTTCCGTTGCTCCTCGTCCAGTCTCCTGTCGACTCCGTACTTGGCGAGGATCTGCCGGAAGGTGGCCAGATCCTCCTGGAGCATCGCGTCGCGGGGGGTGGTAGCGAAATAGTCGTTCAGCTTCTTCGTCCGTGCCGGGTCGTCGAGGAGCCGCTGCACGAAGGCGGTGTACTCCGTGAGGAAGCCTGGGGCGTTGCGGACAAGCATGACGTTGTTGCTGTCCATCATGAAGCTGCGCACGTCGGCGTTGGCCGAGCCGATGGCGACGTCGTCCCCGAACACCGAAACCTTGGAATGAAGCGACAGGGGCTCATCGGGGCGGGGGAGGTACTCGTAGTAGTCGAATTTCGCCCGTTTGGCCGGGTCGCTCTGCTGCTGGTAGAACTCGGTGAACGCCTTGAGAACGTGGCGGGCGGCGAGGTTCACCACGTTGAGGTCGGTGGTCTGGATGGAGTTGGTGAGGACCGTCACGGTGACGTTGGAGCAGTCGTAATCGCCGTTCACCATCCGGCTCAGCTCATGGGTGAGGTTGGCGGCGGGAAAGAAGTAGGCGTTATGCAGGATGAGCCGCTTCGGGGCGTCAGGGGTGGCAGCCGCACAGACCGCCGGGATCTCCTTGAGCCAGATGTCGTGGATGTATTTCCCATTATCGGCCTCTTGGCCAGCGGGGGCGCCGTAGGTCCGCAGCCGCTTCTCCGGCGGGAGCGCCTTGTTGAACGGAAGGTTTTCGAGATAGGCGAGGACGCTGCCGCTGTCCACGGCAAAGGTTTGCACCGGCTGCTTCGGAATCGTGGGGAGGTAGGCCTCGTTGTAGGCGCGGGCGTTCTCCTCCATGGTCTTGCGGCAGTCTGCCATCCGTTCGTCCAGGGAGGGAGCGGTCTCCTGCAGTTCCTTACTGACGCAGGCGTCGCGCTCATCCTTTCCGGTCTGCCCGACGCAGGCCTTCTCGGCATATTTCATGGTGACGACGAAGTCGTTGGGAGCATGCTGGCGCACCTCGGCCAGCGAGGCGACCATGGTGTCGAAATTCCAGAGGGCGTCGAACGCCGTGGCGACCGCGTCCCCCCCCTGCGAAAGGAGGGCATGGATGTCGGTGTCCATGAAGACGTACTTGCTGGTCAACGGGTTGGGCCGCATGTGGTAGGAGTTCTCCACGTTCCTCCCACCCATCTGGAGCTCCTTGCCGTCCGCCAGGAGGAGCTTGTGGTGGAGGTAGTCGGTCAGGTGGTCCCAGTCCCGCAGTTCGTCGTCCGAGAGCTTCCTGTCCACCGGCAGAAGCGAGGTGACGGTCTCCTTGATGGGGTTGAGCTGGCCGCCATACATGGTGAAGGCGAAGAAGAGCTCCGCATTCGATTCCAGCCGCTGGAACGGTGTGCCGGTCCTCGACTCCCAGTAGGCCTTGCCGAGGCGCTTCAGCTGCTCTTTCTGCTCGGGAGTTGTGGATGATGCGCCACCCTCAAGGCTCTTGATGTCGATCTGCTGTCCGCTCTGGACGGCGAGGGCCATCACGTCGCCCCGCTTTGAGTAGAGTCCGGAGAGGAAGAGCCCCGAATTTCCGATGGCGAGGTTGGAGATGTTCCGGTCCGCCGCTGGCCTGCCGCTGACCACCTCGTCAGCGAAGAGCTTGTCGATGGCGGCGAATTTCTCGTTGCTGCATGCCTCGGGTTTTGCCGCCGCGGCCTCGGGAGAGCATCCCATCGTCAGATAAACGGCGTCCTTGATGATGTTGCGTGTCGGTCGGTTATAGAACCGCACCCGGAGGTTGCCGTTTCCCTCCTTTTCCATGAGGGAGAAGAGGTCGAGGTGCTTGTAGTTGCTATGGTAATCGACGAGGAGCCTCACGGTCACCCCGCGCCGTGCCGCGTCCATGAGGGCGGAGGTCAGCACCGACGAGCTATGGTCGTCGGCATAGAGGTAATACATCATGTCGATGGAGCGCTGCGCGTTCCGGACCATGCGGAGTTTGGAGAGAAACGCTGCGTCGTTGTCGGTGATGACCTGGGCTTCGGTGATGGAGAGCGGAACGGCGGACGCCGCCTGGGATACGGTATCGAGGGAGAGACCCGCCTGCTTCTGCGTGGCGCAGCCGGTCATGGCTAGAGCGAGGAGCAGGGGGGCGAGGAAACGGGTTTTCATGGGGGCCTCCGGTGGTTGATTGCAGATAGCTGTCGGCGTTCGTACGACCAGGTCGACGCTGCGGTTATTCTTCGACGATGGTCGTGAACAGGATGAACTGCCGCATGAAATCCAGGAACCTGGGGTTCCAGATATCGCCGTGGTCTTTGATGATTTGCTTGTCGACCGCCACCACGTACAGGGGATTGCGGGGGAGCGACTTCCCCTGGTGTGTGAGCCTGGCACTACCCAGATCCAGGCTCCATCCATTGCGGGACGAAAGGTCGATCCACTGTTGCCGCGCTGACTTGGCATTGCGGAAATCGGTCACATCGGCCACTTTTTTCTCGGCCTCCGAGGCTTGGGGAGCAGCCGCTTCAGCCGCGGGGCGTGGGCGCAACTCGTGGGTCCGGTACGGCGCGAAATGCCCAACGGCCTGCCGGTCAGCCTGTTTCTGCACGTCGCCGTCGGGACGGTATTTCTCGAAGAGGGTTGAGAGATGGCGTCCAATGGGGAATGCCGCCTTGGTCGCCTGATCCGTTTCCGAGGTGAAAATCGCCACAAGGGGAAGCTGACCGTCGGCGTACCACTTTCTCACCCCGGCCAGGTCGTGGAGAGGGGTGAAGCGGGATGCTTCGAACGCGGGATTGACCAGGATCACGAGATCGCCGAAGGTTTGTGGCGATTCCGCATCCCCTGAGAATCGATCGATGAGGATCTGCGAGAGGGCGGAGTAGACCATCTCCCCGCCGAAGCTGTGGCCGACGACGATCAGCTTGGTCTGGGCCAGCCTGCTCTTGGTCGAGTCGTAAACTTTCAGGTGGGAGAACTGTACCTCCTCAAGTCGCACCAGGAGGTCGGTCAGGGCGCCGTGACCAACCTTGTCAGCCGTGTTCTTGCGATCCCAGAAGGAGAACGTCCTGAACGGCTCCACATTTGCGGAAAGGCCCCGCCAGCCCACATAGATCCCTGCCACCTTCCGCTCCGGCCGCCCTTCGCTCTGGCTGGCAAGGTGCTCATAGGAGTAGATCCGTTTGAGCGTCTCCCTGAAAGATGCCACGTTGTTGTCGTCGAACGAGGCGTTGTGCCGCCATCCGTGCACGTAGACGACCATAAGGAGGCCGGACTCCAGCTCATCCTTTTCGAGGAGGCGATCGATCAGCGTATCGGCCTGTTTCCTGTCCCAAAACCACCCCTGGTCGTCGAATTCCACGAAACCGAGAAGGTATTCATCGTTCTGTTCAAGGGAAGATTTTCTGCATTCTGCCCCTTTCTGGGCGACGGTGCAGGGCTCGTAAACGGTCCGGTACGGCTCGTTGCGGACGCAGGCGACCAAGAGGGTTGCGAGCGCCAGGCCGATAATTCCCTTGGAAAACCATCTCATATCAATACCTCCAAAGAACCTGCAGAATGGTGTGTCTCGATAACGGCAGTTGTAATAACACGGAGCAACGGAGCAACGGAGAAATCAATATATGACGGGTTCAGGGAACAGAGGCAAATCCCGTGAACACGTAGTCGTTACCCTTCACCGGCGTGTGGCAGCCGAAGCACTCCTGCACGAAACTCGCATCCCTGCCGTAGGGCTTGAGATCATCCCCCACAAAACGGGCAAATCCCCAGCCTCCGGTTGCCTTGTACTTCCCGGCATCTTTCACCATGAATTCCACCTGGGCGAATCTGTCCGGCACCGTAGCCACCGGGAATTTCGGGTGTTTCGTTGCAGTCCATGCCACCTTTGCCAGCACCGTCCCGTCAGGGAAGGGGCGCGTTCCATCCCTCATGGCTTTTACGGCCGTGTCATTGCCAAGGATGACCCGGATATGCCCCTTGTCCTCCCGGTAAGACGGTGCGATCACCTGCCAGGCACGGTACCCCTCCATGAGGGGGATGCCGTTGGGCGCCACCGGACGACCTCCCCCCAGGACAAGGGCAGGCAGCAGCATGACGAAAAGGGTTCCCATGATGGTTTTCATAAACACCTCCGGAGACAGGCACGGGGCAGCGTAAGCAGGAAGGGAAAGAGTTGGGAACAGGGAAAGGATGTTCAGAAAAGAAGAAGTCAGGTGCCGTCCCTGGCATACCCCCTGTCGCTTCACGCAGCGGAGCAGGCTCGTCCTGAGCTTTTCATCGCAGGATGGTGAAAGTATAGCGCCTGAAATCCCTTGGGCAAGTGACTCAAGGGGGACAAGCGACGGCTCCTCGGAGGTAATGGTTGGCGGGGGTCAGAATCCGGTGGATGCCTTCGTCAGGTTACGCTCTTGAGCGGTTGCGCTTAACAATGCTTTGAATCCGCTTCTTAGATGTCTTGAGCTTTTCGAGCACGGCAGATTTCAGTGTCGCAGAACCGTAGTCTGTCTCGGTGAACTGCTGCAAAGAGAGCAATGCGCCAACGTTATCATGGAACACAGCGTCGAATTCGGTGATTTCATCATTTATTACGGCAGGATCGAACACCTGCGTAGTATAGGGAAATCCCCTGTCTCTACGTCTCTTGCGCCCGATGAATACGACGCTGTCATCGATAATCAGGAGATTGTCGTGGGGCAATCGCAGCGTAAACACCACCTGAAGCTTATCGTTGTCAGCGTGTTCCTCGATCATTTTCATCAACCGGTCATAGCGCGGGAGTATGTTCCTCGTCACGTACTCGTCAGAAACGAGGCCGAGTTCCACACGTTCAATCTGCGCGTCCGGGCATATGATAACCCGAACTGTGCGTCCTTGAGCCAGAAGGTGCGCTAGCCTATGCCGTTCACGAAGTAGCATCTCCTGGTATTTCCCATCATGGTCTTCCTCATTCACCTCGTTGTCCGAGATGGCGAGCGAAGACAAACTGGCTGCTTGGCGTACAATATGTTCAACGTCCGACAGAGCGTCGATAATACGGAGAGTGCGCTCCTTATTGGCTTCCAGGTGGTTTGCTCCAGTAATCGTCCGCGCGGATGGCCCGGGCGTGTGCCCGAGTCTCTGAAGCCAGGCAGCAACAGCGGATGAGACTGTCTCCGTCGCCTTGTGTGAATCAAAGGGCGTATAGAGCCGGCCAACGATGTCGGAGTTCAGAATCGGCAAAGATCTTTCCTTGAGAATGAGGCACTGTCGGCGAAGTGCCAGCATATAGCCCAGTTCCAGGGTAATATTCGGATTGTGATCGGGTTGGATCAGGCGTTCGAAAACAACGATGCCGTACCGGGAATGATCCATACAGAAGCGCACGTTTCCCCATAGCTCTTCGTCAAACGCCACGTCCCTGGCAAGTACGGCATTTAGCCCGTAATGGCGCAACGTATCTCTTATTGCCACCTCTACCTCTAGCAAGGGTTCCTCTG
>CAJPFF010000044.1 GCA_905339345.1 Geobacteraceae bacterium
AGCGGCCTTCGTCGTAAAGCTGCATCGTCGCGTCGAGTTCGGACAACTTGTTCTGCACCAGCGTGTCCAGACGCTTCATCACCTTGGCCTGGGCGGCGTCGTCGGCGTAGTGGCTGCGCAGCCATTGCAGCGCGCTGTCGATGTCGGAGAAGGCGTGGCGATACGGGTCGAGGTACTCGCGGCGTCCGGTCAGCAGGTAGCCGCGCTGCCCCGACTCGGCGTCGACGATGCGCCGCGACAGGTTGAGCAGGTGGGTGCGCGCGGTGGCCGTGGTGCCGAGCGCGCCCATCGATCGGGTGGACTGGTAGTAGGCCGTCTCGCTGATGAACATCAAGACGAGCGCCGCCAGCGCCGCCAGCGGGAAGACGAACGGGCTGCGCTTCAGGCGCAACAGGATGTTCAGGGGTTTGGGTTCCATCTAAACTGTCTTATCGCACCTGGGAGTCACGAACGCCATGATCCGAGTCGCCATCGTCGATGACCACGCCATCGTGCGCGCTGGTCTGCGCCAGTACTTTTCCGACCAGGTCGACCTCAAGGTCACTGGAGAAGCCGCCAACGGCCGTGAAGCGCTGGACCTCGTCCGCAAGGGCGAGGTCGACGTGCTGCTGATGGACCTGTCGATGCCCGACCAGAGCGGCGTCGACGCGCTGGCGGCGATCAAGGCGCGCGCCCCGGACCTGCCGGTGCTGATCCTGTCGGGCTTCCCGGAAGAACACTACGCGACCACGCTGCTGCGCCAGGGGGCGGCGGGTTACCTCAACAAGGAGTGCGACCCCGAGGAGATCGTCAAGGCGATCCGCACCGTCCACCGCGGCCGCAAGTACATCACGGCCGGCGTGGCCGAGCTGCTCGCCGACGGTCTGTCGGGCGCGGGCGACAAGCCGCCTCATGAGCAGCTGTCCGAGCGC
Source organism: Geobacteraceae bacterium (assembly GCA_905339345.1). Classification (GTDB taxonomy): domain Bacteria; phylum Desulfobacterota; class Desulfuromonadia; order Geobacterales; family Geobacteraceae; genus Geobacter. The sequence continues at coordinate 912 of CAJPFF010000044.1, forward strand.
GAGTTCCAGGTCTTCCTGCGCCTGGCCAAGGGGGAGACCATCGGCCACATGGCCGACAGCATGTCCCTGAGCGTCAAGACGGTCAGCACCTATCGCACCCGCGTGATGGAGAAGATGAAGCTGGAGTCGAACAGCGACCTGACCTACTACGCGCTGAAGAACGGGCTGATCCAGTAGCTGCAGCGCGCGCGCCGACGCGGCGCTCGCTCACGACGGCAACTGGCCGAAGGTGCTGCCGGTGTCTTCGCCCGAGGCGAGCTTTGCGCAGTAGTTGATCAGGCCGTCGATCTCGTTGGACTTGTCGAACACCTTGTCCGCACCGAGCTGCAGGCACTTGCGCCGCATGTCGGGCGTGGCGTAGTTGCTGAGCACCACGAGCTTGCGCGCGTCGGTCGTCTTGCGCGCCGCTTGCAGCACGCCCAGCCCGGAGCCGCTCTTCAAGAAGATGTCGATGATGACGAGGTCGCAGGCGTTGTCGGACTTGGCGAGCCATTGCGCGGCGCTCGACTCGTCGTCGGCCGTGCCGATGACCTCGACCGGCACCATCTCCTCGAGCGTCGCGATCAGGTTCTCGCGAATGACCGGGCTGTCTTCAACGATGTAGGTTCTCAGGTGCGCCATGACTGCGTCGATCGGGATGAGCATGTGACTCCAGAGCGGGCCGCGGCGCTCGATCGGCGTTCCCCGGCGGGGACACCCATGGAAGCAGCCGGACGACACTGAGGTTTGTATCCAGTGTGTCGCAAGGTCAATGCGTCTTCCATCGGTGGATGTCGGGCAAATGCGTCAGGCATATCCTACACAGCAGGGAAAACGTTTACCGATTCGTGCGCCTCGCTGCGCGCCGCGCCTACGCTTTGTAGCAAAAAGGCGTAGGAAAACAACTACGGGTTCCTGCGGTCGCGTCCGGTTGTTCCGACGCGTCGGCGCTGCCGATACTTCCTGTCGATTCATTGCTGACAGGGAGTTCCTCACATGCGCAGTGTTCTGGTGTTGTCGCTGGCCTTGTTGCCGCCGCTGATGGTGGCCGTCTGGACCTGGGTCCAGTTGCGCGAGGCCGAAAAGGAACTGGGCGCGCTCAACGACTTCGAGGGCATTCACTTCTAAGCCGTGAAGCCGCCGCCATCCCGACCATTCGTTCTACACAAAGGAGTTGATCCATGACCACATCCCACCCGCTGAAGCTTTCTCTGCTCGTTGCCGGCCTGATGGCGTTCTCGTCCGGCTTCGCCGCCGACAAGATGAGCAAGGAGGACTACAAGGCCGCCAAGGACAAGATCAGCGCCGAGTACAAGGCCGCCAAGGA
>CAJPFF010000045.1 GCA_905339345.1 Geobacteraceae bacterium
GTCTCGCCGTTCTGCAGGCCGCTGGAGGTGAAAGCCGAAAGGGTCGGAGTCTGGCCGTAGCTCTTGCTGGCATCGCCGGCGGTGATGGAGAGTGCCGCGGGGGTGACCGTCAGTGCCCCGTTGTTGTAGGTGATGGTGTAGTTGCCGGCGCTGAACGTGCCGCCGGTGGCGTTACTGGCAGCGATGGTGTACGGGCTGCCGCTGACGCCGGCCGTGGCGGCGGTGCCGGCGCTGGACAGGGTGACGCTGCCGATGGTCTCGCTGTTCTGCAGGCCACTGGAGGTGAATTCGGTGCCGGTGAAAGTTGTCGTCTGGCCGTAGCTCTTGCTGGCATCGCTGGCGGTGATGGAGAGTGCCGCCGGGGTGATTGTCAGTGCCCCGTTGTTGTAGGTGATGGTGTAGTTGGCGAGGCTGAAGGAGCCGCCGGTGGCGTTACTGGCAGCGATGGCATAGGGGCTGCCGCTGACGCCGGCCGTGGCGGCGGTGCCGGCGCTGGCCAGGGTGACGCTGCCGATGGTCTCGCCGTTCTGCAGGCCGCTGGAGGTGAAAGCCGAAAGGGTCGGAGTCTGGCCGTAGCTCTTGCTGGCATCGCCGGCGGTGATGGAGAGTGCCGCCGGGGTGATCGTCAGGCTGCTGTCGCCGCTGGCCGTGATGTCGTAGCCCAGTTGATCAGAGTAGGCGGGCGACGGAGAGTAGGTACCGGCGTTGACGAAGCTGGCGTAAGGTGACGTGAGACCTTGGAGATGTCCCGACGCGGGGGCGGTCGGATCCGAGTAGGTGGCGTCGAGGTCCCCCGTATACGCCGTCCCATCGTAGGTCTTGGTAACGGGGCTGGCGATACTGGTGAGTGGTGTGAGGAAACCGCGCAGGAGCGGCATGGTATTGCCGTCGTAAATGCGCCAGACCGAGCCGGTGCCACCGGCATCGTCGATGTCCCAGCCGGCGTCTGTGAACGTGGCCAGGGTTTTCAGCTCAGTAGTCGTCTTGCCGGTGCCGAAGCCATTGTCCAAGGCGGGGTCGGAATTGACCGTCTTGTCCCAGAAAGAGGAAGTGATAACAGAAGAGCCGGAGTCGCCTACAAGCCCTCCTGCATAACTGCCGCCCGTAACCGGACCCGTGGCGAATGAGTTGGTAATCCCGTTGCCATTGTCATAGCCGACCAGGCCGCCGACATAGCTGTTGCCGGTTACCGGCCCGGTAGCATAGCTGTTCTCGATGCTGGAGTTGCTGTTATTGGTGCCCACCAGGCCGCCAACATTCTGGCTGGCAGTGGCATCCGCCGTAACTGCGCCGGTGGCAAAGGAATTGGTAATAGTGTTGCCGTAGCCGTAAGAATAGCTGTTCCCCACGAGGCCGCCGATATTGGAACTGTCGGCCCCCCCCGTTACCGCCCCGGTAGCATAGGCATCGGATATGGAGGAACTTCCGTAGCCCCATGATTCAAAGTCCCCCACCAGGCCGCCGATGTTGTTGCCATTGGCGCCTGCCGTCACTGGGCCATCGGCATGGGAGTTGGTGATGGATACTTCATAACCATAGCCGACCAATCCTCCCACGTTGGAACTGTCATCCCCCGCATGCACTGCGCCGGTGGCATAAGAATTGGTAATGGTGTTGCCGCTGTCATAGCCCACCAGACCGCCGACGTAGCTGTTTCCCGTTACCGGTCCGGTGGCGTAGCTGTTGTCGATTCCCGAGTTGCTGTTATTGTACCCCACCAGCCCGCCGACATATTGACCGGTAGCGGCATCCGCCGCCACCTCGCCGGTGGCATAGGACCCGTCAATGGCACTGTCGGCATTGTTTCCCACCAATCCGCCGACATTGGAACTGTAGGCACCAACCGTCACCTTTCCGGTGGCGTGGGAACTGGTGATCGCACCATTCGAATTGTTGCCCACGAGGCCGCCGACGCTGTCGCCATAGGCGCCTGCCGTCACCGCGCCGGAAGCGTCGGAATCGGTGATGGCTACGTTTTCGTTATACCCAATCAGCCCCCCAACATTGGAGCTGGAGTCGCCTGCCGTTACTATGCCGCTGGCATGGGAATTGGTAATTTCGCTGCCGGAACCGTATCCGTAGCCGCCGCCGTAGAGATACCCGACCAGCCCTCCGATATACTGGCCATTGGGATTGATGTCAGCTTTTACCCCGCCGATGGCGTATGCATCTGAAATGTTGATGGTCCCCCCGCTATTGACGGAGCCCACCAGACCGCCGACGTAGCTGTTGCCTGTGACAAGACCATCGGCATGACTGTTGTTGGAAATGGTGATGTTGCTGCTGTTAATGGAGCCGACAAGGCCGCCGACGTAGTTGTTTCCCGTCACCGGACCGGTGGCGTAGCTGTTATCAATAATGGGATTGCTGCCGTTGGTATATCCCACGAGGCCGCCCACATTATCGCCTGTCCCCGTTACCTCGCCGGTAGCGTATGAATTGGTTATGGAGTCGTCATAGCCATACCCCACCAGCCCGCCGACGCTGTTCCCACCCGTAACGTTGCCGGTGGCGTGGGAGTTCAGGATGGTGCTGCCGGAACTGGAGCCATAACCATACCCCATGAGCCCACCAACGCCAGTAGAGTTGACGCCGGCGGTGACCGTGGCAGACGCATGGGAGTTAATAATGCTGCTGCCGCCATAGTCGTAGCCCATCAGCCCGCCGACACCGGTTGAATAATCGCCGGCGGTGACGCTGCCTATGACAGAGGAATTCATAATGGCGGTGCCGTATCCGTAACCCACCAGAGCGCCTACATTGCCATAGCCGGTTACGTTCACGTCGGTCAGGCCGACGTTGCGCAGCGTGGCGCCGTCGGTTACTCCGAACAATCCCTGCTCGTTCGCGTTGCGGTTGATGCTCAAGTTGCTGATTGTATGGCCGAGGCCGTCGAAGGTGCCCGTAAATGAGTAGCCGCCCGTGCCAATCGGCACGAAACCTTCTCCATAGTTCCACCCGGAGGTGTCGGTTGCATCAATATTGCTGCCGAGGGCGAAATACCCGGAAGAATTGCCGCCGTAAGCCATCCCCTGCAGGGTGCTGTCGCCAGTAGATTCATCACCGGCTAATCCCAGATCGGTGATAACGGTATAGGGATTGCCGTTGATGGTCAGGAAACCCGCTCCGGAGCGGGGTGTCACACCATCCGCCTGGAAGAAATCCACCTTTCCTTTGAAGGTGCCATCCGGGTTGAAACCGACGTTCACCGTGCCGCTGCCCGGCTCAAGATCAAGACTGGCAAAGGTTCCGGGATCGCCGGTGTCATCAACGGCGCCGGTCGTCATCACGGCGTTGATGTTGATGTCGTTGGTGGCGATCAGCGCTAGATTGTTGGCATGCCACGTCACATTGTCATTGACGTTGATATTGCCGTCACTGCCGCTGCCATCCGTACTGCTAATGATTGTATCTCCATTGTTATCGACGTTATTCCCAAGGGTCGTACCGTCGATGTCACCTCCACTCGCCGCGATGGTATAGCCATCGGGATCTATTAACCACGTGCCTGACGTGCCGGATGGAGCCCTGGTGGTAATTACCGTGCCACTACCGATCTTTACCCGGCCGCCGGAGGTCTCCACGAACCCGCCGTCACCGCCGTCGGGGGCGCTGGCGTCGAGGGTGCCGCTGACGCTGGTTGCGCCGCTCTGCATGTCGGAGAGGAGCAGAATCCTCCCCCCCTTGTTCACCAGCGTCTGGGCCTCGATCACGCCGCTGTTGTTCACTACGGCGTTGGTCAGAGCGTTCGCCGCCTTGGCGGTCAAGACCACCAGGCCGCCATCGGCCTTGATCAGCCCCTTGTTCTCGGCCAGGGCATCGACGGCCCCCTGGTCGACGGTGTAGGTGATCAGGCCATCACCCTGGAAATCCACACTGACCTGGTTGCCGGCGATCAGGGCCGCGCTGCCGTTGGTGGCGGTGATGGTCCCTTCGTTGCTCACTTTGGGGGCGATCAGGGCGACGATGCCGCCGTTGGCGCTGAGGTTTCCCTGGTTGATGATCGATCCGGCATTGCCGGGGCCGCTGAAGGTGTACCTGCCGGCAAGAAAGTCGCTGTCGAGCATGTTGAGGGAGGAAGCCACCAGCCCCCCGACATCCACTTTTGCGTTCTGGCCGAATATGATGCCGGCCGGGTTGAGGAGGAATATCCTGCCGTTGGCGCTGAGGCTCCCCAGGATCTGAGTAGGGTTCTGGTCCTGAATGCGGTTCAATGCCGTGGCGCCGCTATTGGGCTGGTTGAAGCTGACGCCGGCGTTTTGGCCGATGTTGAAGCTGTTCCAGTTGGCGATCATCTGCTGGCTGGACTGGTTGATGGTCATCTGGTTGCCACTGGTGGCGATGGTGGCGTTGCCAGCCGTTATCCTGCCGCCGGTGGGGAGTGCCCCGGGATCAAGGGCGAAGGCTCCCCCCCCTGCCGCCAGCAGGGCCGCCACGGTGAGCGCTCCGACAGTTACTGACGGAATGGCCCCTTTGGCGGAAACCTTCTCGGAAACGACAACCCATTGCTCTTTGGCTTTGGACCAGATCATACGGTAGATCTTGTTCATGGGGTGCTCCTTTATGCTCTCACTACATGCCGTTCGTTTTGGTTAGAAGAACAACATTGCCTGTAGCCAGAAGCGGTTGTCGTCGCTGCGGCCGTCGGCATCCCTGCCGCTGATGCTTCTACCCTGGTTGTCGCCCACGGTGTGGGCCCAGGTGGCTTTGAGGCTGATCCGGTCGTTGTAGGCGTAGTTGAGGCCGAAGCCGGCACCCTGCAGCCAGTAGTCGTTCCTGTTGGAGATGGTGGTGATGGAGTTCGGCCAGGTGTCTTTATACAGCCTGATCCAGCCGGCGTCGTAGAAGCCGTTCAGTTGGAGCAAGCCGATACTGGCGGGGAGCGGGAGGTCATAGCGCAGGTCGACGTTGAAGAGGTGCCCTTCGTCGCCGGATGCTTCCCCGACCGGATAGGCACGAATGCCGTAAGGGCCTCCCAGGTAGAATTGTTCGCTGGTGTCGAGGTTGTCGAGGCTGAGCTGGCCACTGTACGAGAGATTGAGGGTAGTCCGCTCGATCAAACGCTGCAGTCTCGCCAGGCCGAAGTTGAATCGGGTGTAGCTCCCCTCTTTTTTGGTGATGGCTATGTCGGCGATTTTTTCGTCCATGGTGCCGGTGGTAGCGCCGGCGTTCCAGGTGGTGTAGCCGCCGCCGAGAAAGGTGTCGTATTTGTCGCCCATGAAGCTGACGGTGCCGCTGTGAAGGGTTTTGTCCCGGGTGTCGACATCACTGATGCTATCAGTCAGTTTTTTGAATTCATAGCCGATGGAGGTGGTGACATTTGCAGTCCGGCTGCGAAGGATGGGGTAGCTGAGGCCGGCATCAATGATGTGGCTGTCCCCTTCCTGCTTGAGCACCTCTGTTTCGCCTTCGACAATCTCGTAACCCATGCCGGTATAGGTGAGGTTCCCCTTGAGGCCGTTGGAGGCGAGGGGGAAGAGGTAGCCGGCCCGCCCCAGGATGAGCCCTTCGGCGCCGGTGATCAGCAGGGAGAGCTGGTCGCCGTACCTCAGGGGGTCGTTGATGCTGAGCAAGCCGTTGCCGCGCCAGGCACCGGTATAGCGGTTGCCCTGGTTGTCGCCCCAGATTGCGCCGGAGAGGAGCGGTCCTTCACTGACGTCGAGCTGGACGGAGGTTGTGCCGGGGGTGCTGCCCTGGGCCAGGGATGCCTTGGCTGTGACACCGGGGAGGTCGTTGATGAGGAGTGCGGAACGTTCGAGGCACTGTTCGTTGATGGGCTGGCCGTGGCGGACGGACTTTTGGGCGATGCTGCTGATGCTTTTTTCACTGATGCGGGCGCTCTTGTCGCGCCTGATGATGAGACCGTCGCTTTTGCCCTGGATGACGGCGATTTCAATGACGCCGCTGGTGATGTCCTGTTTGGGGAGGTAGGCTTTGGCCAGGAACCACCCTTTGTCTTTGAGGTGTGCGGTGACTTTTGCCGCGAGGCCCTGCAGTTCGCTGAAGCTGAGACTTTTGCCCACGGCGTCGGCCACAAGGGCCTGCAATTCGCTCTCTGTCGCCAAACCCTCTATGCCGCTGAACGTGAAGCCTTTGACCACTACGCGGACGCCGCTGTCGGAGAGGGGTGGGCGCTCTTTTTCGGCTTCGGGGGTCGGGAGCTGCCGCGGCATCTGCCGCTGGGGCTGCTGTTCGCGCAGGAGCTGGCCGGCATCGGGAGGGGCCGCTTGTGCGGCGGAAAAGGAAATCAGGAACGGTAGGACAAGGGCGCCAGCAGTATAGGGTTTCATGTCAACGTCACCTCCGGCGTATGGGTGGGAGATCGAGATAGATTCTGAATCCGTGTCGCGTCAGCTCCCCTCCAGCTGCAGCGTTGCCAGGAAGCGTTGCTCACCCCGGTTGAAGGGAACCACCACCGCAGCTCCGCTGGAGACCACCTCGACCGAGTACTCCTTGCCGGAGATGACTGACGGTGTGGAAAGACAGATGTGCATTCCCCGTGCCGAGAATATCATCTTTATCTCGCCGGCCAGCATGTTGGTTAGCTCTCCCATGGCGTCGTTCACGTCGCCGTCACCCTCGAGCTCGTCCATCTCCATCCCGAGCATGGATGCCGTGGCCTCCCGGGCCAACTCCTCGGGGATGTGGATTCCCACCATCCCCGTGCAGTCCCCGCCGAGCCCCACCATCCCCGAGATGCTGCAGGTGAAGTGGGAGACCGGCTTGTCCAGGGGGTAGCTGTCGGCGATATCGTCGATGAAAACCATGGTGGAGAAGATGTTCTTGACCGCCCCGACCATATGGACAGCCAGATCCGTCTCGCCCAGGGTTGCGTCTCCGATGGTGAAACTCAGTGGCATACGTGTGCTCCTTTTAAAAGAAGTGGTGCGCACCCTGAAAAAAGTGTGCCCCGCTTAGAAGCATATCGGCCATGTTCAGGAAAACTTTAACTTTTTTCCCGGATAGCCACCCCCAATGCCGGCGCCCTCCACAAAGTGCTTGCCCTCCGTGCCCCAATGGGTGTATCTCTTCTCCCCTTTTACTTCCTGATCAAGGAGAACATCCATGGGCATCCTTTCCAGCACCGTCGCCGTCTGTCAGTTCCGTGTAGCGGGTGATCTTCCCGCCGGCGACCTCTATTCCTATGTTGCCGAAAATCTCGCCAAGCAGGCTTTTCAGCCCATTGACCAAGGGGCCGCCGAGCAGTCCGTGGGGTGGGTCCACCTGGACGACCACCGGCAGATGGGCTTCGACACACCCGCCGCCTTCTGGCGGGACCACTACGTCACCTTCACCCTGCGCCGCGACCAGCGGAAGCTCCCCGCCGCTCTCCTCAAGGCCTACCTCCAGGTGGCCGAGCACGAGTACCTCTCCGCCAACCCCGGATTCAACAGGGTGCCCAAGCAGAAGCGGGAGGAGCTGAAGGAGGCGGTGCGCCTCAGCCTCCTGGCCAAGACCCTCCCGGTCCCCTCCACCTGGGACGCGGTCTGGGACACCCGCACCGGCATCGTCACCTTCACTTCCCTCTCGGCCCCGGTCATCGAGCTGTTCGAGGCCCAGTTCAAGAAGACCTTCGAGGGGGCGCGCCTCGTGGCGATCCACCCTTATGCCCGGGCCGAGGCCGTTGGCGGCGAGGAGCTGAAGACTGCCCTGGAGAGGGCCAACCTCGCCACCAGCGATGCGGCCATCGACCTCATCCGGAGCAACCAGTGGCTCGGCTGGGACTTCCTCCTCTGGCTCCTCCACCGGACCATGACCGAGGCGTCCGAGTACCGGGTGAACCAGCCGGGCCCGGCCTTGGCCGACGACCCCTTCGTGGCCTACCTGAACGACCGCCTCGTGCTCATGAGCGTCGGCGAGGCCGGTACCCAGAAGATCACCGTTGCCGGCCCCCAGGACCACTTCCGGGAGGCCGTGACCGCCCTTGCCCACGGCAAGCGGATCACCGAGTCGACCCTCTACCTGGAAAAGGAGGAGAACACCTGGAAGCTGACCCTCAAGGGGGAGCTCTTCCACTTCGCCTCCCTCAAGGCCCCCAAGGTGGCCATCGAGAAGGGTGACCACGTGGACGAGGGGAGCGAGCGGGAGGCCGCCTTCTACGAGCGGATGTACGTCGTCGAGCAGGGTCTGCAGCTCTTCGACAGCCTCTACGGGGAATTCCTGAAAGTCCGGCTCAGGGCCGGATGGGGGGATGAACTGGCGCGGATCGAGGGATGGCTGGCGGGGGAGTGAGGCGAGGGGGGTGTGGATATAACGGGGCCTTATAAGGGTTGGGCATTGAATGTTGCCACGATCGGATTATGGCTCGACCGTGTTAGATGTCGGGCCTGAGCTTACTCTTGCCTGACTATATCGACCGAGATCTCCACCGCCGGAATCGTTCCTCTGTTCTCAAGCCAGTGTGTGGTGTTCCTATCCTCGGGCCAGCCCACTCCCGGCCCATAGTCCGTAGCGACTCCATTTCGATGGTCAGTGATCGTTCCTTGCAGTATGTAGACGGTGCCTGGTCTGTCTTTATGGTCGTGAATCGGTCCGAAGACGCCTCCAGGCTCGATGGTCACCATACGCATTCGAAGTTGGCGCCCAGCCATGCCCTCGATCTCAGGGCCAAGGTCAACCGTTGCAAGTAACTTCACCGTAACACCTTTCGTCTCGGGTGCCACCTGTTCGTTGCTCATCGTGCTCTCCTCTCAGTACTTCAAGGGCCTAACGGGTAGTGGGGCGCACCGGCGGAGCGAAGCGGAGACCGCGTGCCGCCGCATTGTTGGGCATGACTCACTCGAACCACGCCCTAATTGCATCAGACAAGTCCCCCAGCTCTTTTGCGTTCCTCGTAACCCATGAAAATCCCTTTTTAACTAGCGAAGCTTTTTTTTGCCCTTTTGCCTCTGGAAGTTCGTCAAGTATTTCCTCAAGTTGGTTTCGCTCGGCCTGCGGGACTCCGCGGCGCTTCAGCTCAGGGTGTACACTATTGTAGTTACCAAATTGAAGAGTTGAACCGGTGACATCACCAATGACTCCAGAGAATGTACCGATGTTATATACCACTCCAGAGGCACGTTTAACTTCGTCGGCCGAAAACGTCATTCCTTCGCCAAGGATGCCGTTTTGCTCTAGATCGAGACTCCACTCTAGCACCTTGTTTCTAACTCCCTGCACTATTCCAGCAAGTTGGTTACGGCCAACGAGTAAGGTCGGCACCATGCCAAGATGAAACGACTCCGAATTCCCGAAGACCTCCATTAAGATGTTGTGAGGCAGCGGGACCTGAAGTGTTCCATCGCCTTTCTCTTTGAGCAGATGCTCCAACTCACTTATGGCCTGACCTATTGCTCGCTGGGATAGAGTATTTTGTAAATTCAAGTCTTCCATTATTACAGGTATCCAGCCGTTGTAAGGGTTAAAAGCCTTTAGTTGGCCCTGCACTTTCTGATAAGGTGGAACTGATCGCTTGCTATAGCCATTCATCTCGTCAGTGCACCAATCGCGGAAGTCATTCAGGTGAAGCTTTGAAGCAACAACCATAGCCTTCCTAAGGATGGCTGCAACTTCCTGGTTCTGATCCATTGCAGCTCTTTGCAACTCAAGTACTAGCGAGGTCATGCTTCCCCCCCTCCTTACGCTCAACGCGGCTTAATCGCGGCGACCGTCTGTCGCCGATGGTTGTGCCTCTAGTTCACCATAAAGCAATTGAAATCGTTGTAGTGAATCATCTTTATTGGCTTCTATAAAATCGAAATACTGCCTATGGCTAGTAATAGTAATCGTTCCTTCAATTTCGTAGAGATCATTTATCTTTGGCAATTCTATAGGGAATTCTCGTTCAAAACCGGTCATGGCGTCGCCAGGACCAAGATCAACAAATGGGGTATAAGCATTAATCAAAAGTCGGAGATGTTGGAGGTCAATGTCTGTCCATTTCCTTTTGGGAATGCGCCCTCCGCTAGGGTCCCAATATGGGAAAAGACGATCAGCATACGGCATGTACTTGACGACAATTGCAGATAACCATCTTGTGAAGAACAATTCTTGAAGTTCATCAAAAGTCAGTAGTTCAACGTTCGTATTCTTTGCTGCTTCTCGGCTACCCGCTTGAAATCCCACTTTTGAGATAATGAAGCCGCGATGTGCACCAAAATCAGCAACTACAGTGCGAAATGAATGAATAACCTCTTGTGGAATAGCGTTGTTCCAGAACTTGCACTCACACAAGTACTTAGAGTGTGGCGTACTTGTCGCATCCTCAACATAAACGTCGATTTCTTTTTTGCCCCGGACAAGCTGAACGGTTTTACTAACTTCCACCAAACAGCCAGCCTCCGCAAACATCTGCCCGACCAAATTCTGAAGGTCTTGCCAGGATTCTGGTTCTCTATCGAATATTTTCATTTATCCCTTTCCTGCATAACGCCATAAGCCTGACCGGCCGGTCTTTTAGGCCGGTCTTGGCGCTGGTTGAACGTTTCCTTAAGTTGTTATTGCAGTGAAATGCAATTGATCATCGGATGTCCTATTCAGCACAATATTGCCTTCAGACGAATATGACACTTCAAATAGGCGACTGTCACCACCAGGCCCCACTGCCCAGAACAATGGCGCGTGACATCGGTGAAGTCCCATCCATTTTTTGTGAGCATTTTTCTCGGTTGGCGAAGCGGAACAATAATCAAGGTTGATTCCCGCAGAAAATTTATTTAGGTGAATCAGCAGTTCATCAAGTTCCTTGCTGCTTTTTTTGACTTCTCCAGCAATATGCTCATTTTTCAAATCTAGTGGCTTGAAAGCCATAAGATCAAATTCCCATTTTTCAGATTGAGTGCCTAAACAGTCCGTAGGCCAGCCATAGTCAAGGTGAAGACGAGCAATCGCAGCAATTGTTATTACTGGTTCCATCCAAAGGGTGACAGGTCTCGGGGTTGCCGTTTTGGAACCTTCCCAAAAAATAACTTCAGTCGCTCTACTTTGTGGCATGCGGAATCGGCCTCCGCCAGTGTCGGTCACAATTCCATGATCGAGCGCACGCATAAAATCACGCGCATCTTGCACGGTCACTTTATTTGAACTCGGTTTATAACCTTCTACTGAATATTTTCTTTGTGGGTCATTGCAATACGTTGGAAGCCATTCCTCTAAAAGCCGTCTCGAAAACTCAACTGTTATGTCAACAGGGTCTTGGGTCTGATGATTCATTGTTCGTTCCAGCCTCTTTGTCGTTCAACTCATGGTTGAGCAGTTCACGCGCGCGCGTGAACCGGTGATCTACCCAAATGGAACCTTTATTCTGTGCACATAAAAACAGCTCAACTGCATGAAAGCAAGAAATCAGCGTCTTTCTGATTGGGTCATTGATGGATTGCAGCACTAAGGGGCCTCCCACCGTGTCGTGAGAAACGAGAAAGTCCCGCCGTGCTCGCGGCGCCAGATGGCCTCGGTTCCGGTGACGACAAGATGCCACGTCTGCATGGCGCTATCCGGCTCTTTCGTCGAAAAGGCCGTGGGGGTCAGGACAGCCGCACACCAGCCGGGCTCCGGTGCCCTGACGGAGCGATAGATGATCGTCTCGATGCCGGCCTCGCGCGCAATTCTGCCAAAGGCCTGGGTGGCGCCGTAGTCCGATGGATGCATCCACTCCGCCTCCCAACGGTCGAAGGGGGGGAGCCGAAGGTCGACGCCCCGGCCATTGATGGAAACGCTGAATGCGGTGTGGGACACCGGACCGAGTCGTTCAAGCCCTTCCGTTTCCTGGAGAAACCTCCACCGCCAGTAACCCACTTCCGCCGCAGCCGTCCCTACCGATTCGGCTCCGTAAAAAACTCCGGGGTCCGTGGGGGACCGGAATCGGGAGCCGGGGTGAAAGGGGATGTAGCGAAAAGGAG
>CAJPFF010000046.1 GCA_905339345.1 Geobacteraceae bacterium
AGTTACGGCAGCAGCGCTTTCGTCGATGATGAGCCCGTCGCGGAGGTGGATGGTCCGGTCGGCGTAAGTGCTGTTATCGGGGTTGTGGGTGACCATGACCACGGTCTGCCCCTCGTCGTTGAGCCGCCGAAAGAGTGTCATGACCTCTTCGCTCGTCTTTGTGTCCAGGTTGCCGGTGGGCTCGTCGGCGAGGAGGATCGGCGGCTTCTTGACGATGGCCCGGGCAATGGCCACCCGCTCCTGCTCGCCGCCTGAAAGCTGGTTGGGGAGACGGTCAGCCTTGCCGGCAAGCCCTACCCGATGGAGCGCTTCCCGCGCGGCCTGCACCTTATCCGCTTTTTTCATGCCGGTGATGGCCAGGGGGAGCATGACGTTCTCCAGGGCCGTGAGGTACTGGATGAGATGGAACGACTGGAAGACGAACCCGAGGTTCTCGGCCCGAAAGTCGGCGAGCCGCTCGCCGGGGAGCTCATAGAGCTTTACGCCGGCCATCTCTACGGTGCCGGCGGTCGGGTGGTTCATGCCGCCGAGCACTGACAGGAGCGTGCTCTTCCCCGAGCCCGACTGCCCCATGATGGTGACGAACTCACCGGCTTCGATGGCGAGATCGACCCCACGCAGGGCCTCGACGGTTTCGTCGCCGCTGATATAGTGCTTCCTGAGGTCAGTTATAGTTATGAGTGACAGTGCTGCTCCTGTTTATCCGTTTTATCAGGTTCCCGGTCCCGCCTTACAATGCCCTGAGCGCTTCCGTCGGGTCCATCCTGCTGGCGTGCAGGGCCGGATAGAGACTGGCCACCATGCCGACAATGAGTGAAAGCGTTATTGAGCCGGCCATGACGGTCGTATCCCAGACAAGGGCCGCATCCTTTGTTTCCGCCATGAACGGCAAGGCCAGCTTGGCGCCCCCCATGCCGGCGGCGTAGCCGAGAACACCGGCCAGCAGACTCACGAGGGCCGCCTCCAGGAGGATAATCCGCATGATGTGTGCCTTGCGGAAACCGATGGCCCGGAAGACGCCGATCTCGGTGGTCCGCTCGGTGACACTCCCCATCATGGTGACGAATACGATGAGGGAGCCGATGAAGATGACGACGCCGGCCACGGCAAGGGCGAAGTGCTTGAAGTGATCGAGGGCCTGGAGCCGCGACTCCACCACCTGCTGGATGGCAGTTACCTTGGCTTCGGGGAGCTTCTCGGCGATCTGCACCACCATGTCGCCGATGGGGCAGCCGGAGCAGAGGGCCGCCACTTCCACCAGGGTTATCCGCCCCTCCTTGCCGAGGAGCTTCTGGGCCGAAGCCAGGGGCATGAAGACGAGGGAGTCGTCCTGGGAGCCGGTCTGCTCAAGGACGCCGGCAACGGTGAACTGCTTTCCGGCAAGCTGGACGGTGTCGCCCGGCGTCAGGTGGGCCGTGTCGGCTGCGGCGCTTCCGAGAAGGATTTCTCCTTTTTTTTTGGGGGCTTCCCCGAAGATCCGCCACCACTGCTTCATCTTCAGTTCGCTGTCGAAGTTGACCCCGACGAGAAGTGCATCACGATCGCCGAGGCGGACCCCCCCAAGAACCTTGGGCGACACGGCCAGGATGTTTTTGCTGTTTTTGATGGTGGTGATCCGCGACAGATCTTCCTCGCTGATCTCCCGCTGGTCGAAGGTGACCCGGCCGAGGCTGATGCCGCCGTAGTTCATGGCGAGGTCATTGCTCTGGGGGGTGATGAGGATGTTGGCCCCGAACTCGTCCATCTTCTTGCCGATGTCGCTGGACATGGAGGCGGTCAGGGTCACCAGGGTCACGATGGTGGCGATCCCCACCATGAGCCCGACGGTGAGGAATGCCATCTTCGCCTTGCGTCGGCGCAGGTTGTTGATGGAGATGGTATGGAGTTTCATTGGATTCTCGTCTCTAGAAGTAGCGGGTACCGGCCTTGAGATCGGCCGCGCTGATGATCACGTTTCCGCCCGTCTGCTTGCTGGGGAGATAGGAGGGGTTGCATCCGCCGACGGCATGGGGACCGATCCGGTTGGTGCCGAACTTCATGTTGCACTGTTTGCAGACCATGAAGGCACCGTCCTGGGCGTATCCCTTCTTCTCCTTGAAGCAGACGTCGCAGGCGTCAAAGGCAGTCTTCACGGTACCGTCGGGGGCTTTGACCACAAAGAAGGCGATTTCCTTACCGCCATCGGAGAACCTGAAGAAACGGGCCTTGCCATCGGATACCTTCGAGAGGGGAATGTTCACCACACCCCCGGATGCCTTCACCTTCTCGGGGCCGCCGAAGCCGGGAAGGGAAAACGCGGTGACCGTTCCGGCAATGGCAATGACAACAAGCAGGGCACTTGCCCAGTGTTTCACGATACTTTTCGCAGATTTTCCGCTCATGATGACTCCTTCTTTCAGGTGGTTGATTCGCTAGGCCCGCACATGCGGCTCAGGGTAAGTGTCGCCTCAGGTATGTTATTGCCGGGGGCCGCAGCATCCACCGCCGCACCCGCCCCCCTGCCTGGCAGCAGCCAAGCTCTTGCCGGTCATGGTTGCATACTGATCGGGGGTGAGCACCTGAGTGATGCTGCTGCCGTACCCGCTGCCGGTGATCCGCTCGGCGATCGCCTCCGGCTGAACCAGGTTCGAGTCGTAGCCGACTACCACCTCGCCCCCGCTCACGTTCACCTGAACGGAAGCGACCCCTTTTGTCCCCTTGAGCGACTGTTCGATCTTCGCGGCGCAGCTACCGCAGGTCATCCCGTGGGCGCGGAGGATTGCAACCGAATTGGCCGATGCCTCAAGTCGGACGGAAAATGCGAATACTCCCACAACGACGATGGCCGTGAGAATCAGCAGTGTATTGATGACATTTCTTTTTTTTGGCATGGCGTTCTCCTTGTTGTGCACGGCGAATTCATGGGTATAGTTATCAAGCTCCGTGCCAATCAAGTAAAAGCCCTAACTGACTGATTTTCATACATTCATTTATTACAAACGGCAAACCTGGACTCAAGGTGAGGAATACTGTCCAGAGGCTATGGGGACTATTCTACAACCGCTGCTGGTCGCCTCACCTCCGAGGAAAGAGAACGTTCGGCGATCCACCAAATTGCTGTTGACAGTGTCTGAGCCTGTCGGTATATGTGTGCACCGTCATATTAAACACTCAAGGAGTACCGCAGATGGAATGGCTCGCAGACCCCCAGGCATGGATTGCCCTGGCAACCCTGACCGCACTGGAAATCGTTCTCGGCATCGACAACATCATCTTTATCTCCATCCTGTCGTCCAAGCTGCCGGCTCACCAGCAGGAGAAGGCGCGCCTCACCGGCCTCGGCTTGGCCATGTTTACCCGCATCGCCCTCCTCTTCTCCCTCACCTGGCTCATGGGGCTCACGACACCGCTGTTCTCGGCCCTTGGCCAGCCCATCTCGGGGCGGGATCTGATTCTCATCGCCGGCGGACTGTTCCTGCTGGCTAAAAGCACCATGGAAATCCACGACAAGCTCGAAGGGGAGGAAGGCCACTCTTCGGCCAGGGCCGCGGCCTCCTTCGGAGGCATCATCTTTCAGATACTCCTGCTGGATATCGTCTTCTCCCTCGACTCGATCATCACGGCCATCGGTATGGCCAACCAGCTTGCCGTCATGGTGCTGGCGGTGGTCATCGCGGTGGGCTTCATGATGCTCTTCTCCGGCAAGATCAGCTCGTTTGTTGAGAAACATCCCACCATCAAAATGCTCGCCCTCTCCTTCCTGATCCTGATCGGTGTGGCCCTCATCGGCGACGGCTTCGGCAGGCACATTCCCAAGGGGTACATCTATTTCGCCATGGCGTTCTCGGTGGGCGTAGAGATGCTCAACATGAGAATCCGGGCCAAGGGAAAGCCTGTCAAGCTCCACCAGCCCTATGTGGTGGATAAAGGGTAGAACGGTACACATTCTCCCGCTCTCTGGTACACTGTGACGTAACGACACCGTTACCGGCGGGATTCCATGAAAAGGATCTTCATCTGGCTTGCCTTCCCCCTGGCGGGAGCGCTGCTCTTCTGGGGGGCGGATGCCCTTGTGATGACGTACCGGGGCACCTGGTCTGCGGCGGTATGGATATCCGCCAAGAGCATCGCCCTCCCCGTGGCCTGCGGCACCGCCTTCTGGCACATGGTGAAGCTCCTCTCCTGCCAGAGCCGACTCATGACCGCCGCCATGGCCATGGCAACCGGCATCTGGGTGTCCGGTCCCTTCTACTTTCTCCTGTTCCACCTCTCCCTTGGCGAGCGGCACATGTCCATGGGGGAAATGCTCTTCCACATCGCCCTCTTCCCCCTTGCGACACTCACGGTTGCCCTGTTCAGCGGCTCCATCGGCGGGCTCCTCATCACTACGGCCCTTCTCTGTATTCTGGGCACCGGCTGGCTCGGCATACCCGGGAAGACCCCCCGAACGAAATGAGGGGATGACCCGAAGACCACCCCCCCAAACACCGCTGATACCTCTCCTTCTACTTCACCTCGTACCAGAACTTGGCGCTCCGCACTTTCCCGTCCTTCACCTTGAATTTGCTCATGACGCCGTATTTCCCCTTTTTGGAGAGGTCGAAATCGGCGCCGAAGTGTCCCTGCATCGCCAT
>CAJPFF010000047.1 GCA_905339345.1 Geobacteraceae bacterium
AAGGCGGTAAGCCCGGTGCCGTCGGGCATTGCGGCAGTGAGGGCAAGAACCCGCTCGTCCTCGGCAGCAATTTTATTTATTGCTTCGCCGAAAACGCCGGTGTAGGAGGCTGCCCCCCCTTTCCCTTTAAGTACCTTGCCCGTTTCAATATCGAAGGGTCCGACGCCGTGGAAAAGGGCCGGCTTTTCTTCTGCGGGGCGATACCCCTTCCCCTTCTTGGTCAGGACATGGATCAGGACCGCGTCGTCAAAGCGGCGGACCTTTTCGAAGGTTTCCATGAGCCGGTCGATGTCGTGGCCGTCGATGGGGCCGATGTACTCGAAGCCGAAGGCCTCGAAGAGCATGCCGGGGGTAAAGAGTCCCTTGAGGGACTCCTCGGCCCGTTTGGCCACCTTCAGGACCCCGCGGCCGATCCGGTCGAGTCCACCGAGGAAACCCTCCAGGTCCTTCTTCATGGTGTGGACGAATTCGCTGGTGACGGTCCGGTTCAGGAAGTTCGACAGGGCGCCCACATTTTCGGCAATGGACATCTCGTTGTCGTTCAGGACCACGATTAGGTCCTTGTTCAGGTGCCCCGCGTGGTTGAGCCCCTCGTAGGCGATACCGCCGGTCATGGAGCCGTCGCCGATGACGGCAACCACCTTGTTCCTCTCCCCCCGAAGGTCCCGGGCAGCGGCAAAGCCGAGGGCAGCCGAAATGGATGTGGAGGTATGTCCCGTGTCGAAGGCGTCGTGGGGGGACTCGCACCGCTTGGGGAAACCGCTGATTCCCCCGAGGGTGCGAAGCGTTGCAAACCGGTCGCGCCGGCCCGTAATCAGCTTGTGGGCGTATGACTGGTGCCCCACGTCCCAGATGATCCTGTCCGTGGGGGATTCAAATACCCGGTGGAGCGTCAGGGTCAGCTCGACCACGCCGAGGCTCGGAGCCAGGTGGCCCCCGTTCCTGGCGCAGACGGCAATGATCTGCTCCCGGAGCTCGCCGGCAAGTTGCACAAGCTCTCGAGGAGATAGCACCCTCAGGTCACGGGGGGACTCGATGCTGTCGAGTATGGATGTCATCAGGATTTCCGGGATACGATGTAGCGGGCGACCTCCCGCAACGGTTCGGCCATCTCGCCAAAGGGGGCGAGGGATTCAAGGGCCATGTCCACCAGCTCCTGGGCCCGGCGCTTCGAGTCTGCAAGCCCCATGACCGCGGGATAGGTGGCCTTGCCGCGGGCCTGGTCGCTGCCGGCGTCCTTGCCGATCTGCTCGGTGGTCCCCTCGATATCGAGGATGTCGTCGGCGATCTGGAACGCAAGGCCGATGGCCTCGCCGTAACGTGTTATAGCAACAAGGGCCTCGCCGTCGGCGCCGCCGAGTATGGCGCCCGCCTTGACCGACGCCTTCATGAGGGCGCCGGTTTTGTGGGTGTGGATGTACTGCACCGTGGCCAGGTCTATATCCCGCTTCCCCTCGCTCTCCATGTCAACCACCTGGCCGCCGACCATCCCCCGCGAACCGGCGCAGAGACCGATTTCGTGGATTACCGGGAGAAGTCGCGCCGGTCCCACCGTGGCCGCATAATCGGGGTTGCTCATGAGGATGAACGCCTCAGTGAGGAGCGCGTCGCCGGCAAGGATGGCGATTGCCTCTCCGAAGACCTTGTGGTTGGTGGGGCGACCGCGCCGGAAGTCGTCGTCATCCATGGCCGGCAGGTCATCGTGGATGAGGGAATAGGTGTGGATCATCTCCATGGCGCATGCCGCAGGAAGTGCAAGATCGGGCGTCCCTCCCACTGCCTCGCAGGCGGCGAGCATCAGGACCGGCCGGACCCGTTTCCCCCCCGCGAAGACCGAATAGCGCATGGCGCGGTGGATGGAATAGGGAAGGTCGCCCTCACCGGGAAGATAGCGACTGAGGGCTTCATCGACCAAGGCGCAGCGTTCTTTTAGATAGCTTTTCAGGTCCATGAAAACTCGCTTTACGTGAAATTGAATAAGGGACACGGGAGAACAGCCCCTATTACCCTAGTGGCCGTCGTTCTCATAACGGAACTCTTCCTTCGCGAAACTGCCGTCCTTCTTCTTGAGCAGGATTTCCACCTTCTTTTCCGCTTCGTCCAGCTTCTTCGTGCAGAAGGCAGCCATCTTGACCCCTTCCTCGAAGGACTTCAGGGACTCCTCGAGGGTCAACTCCCCGCTCTCCAGCCTGTTCACCACCTCTTCAAGCTTTTTGAGTGCAGTCTCGAACTTTTCAACGGCCATGGGAATCCTTCCTCGCAAAAATGAAGGGTTCATTATACCGATTAGACATAGTGAGTCAAGGAGTTGCGGTAAACGCAGCGGCAAAGCGATGCCAGTCGAACCGGGTGAAGTCAATGAGGATGGCTGTCGGGATGAAGGTGTCGAGCTCGCGGAATTCACGCCCCAAAAGCTTTCGTGAGAAGTGTCGAAAGAGCCGTACCTCCTCCTGGAAAATCCTTGTGAAGTCTTCCCTGATCCCCGCGTCGGCAAGGGGGTCGTCGCCGACATAGTTAAGGGTGCACCACTCGTCGTGGTGTACCTCGCCCGTCAAGTCCACAAGGGGAAGACCATGGAGCCGGCAGGTCATGGGACGGTAGTCATAAACGAGACACCTGCTGTCCGACCCCAGGAGCGGACAGGGAGTTTCGTCATCCTCGGGCATGAAGAGTTCCCACTCCTCTTCTGGATGGTCGTTGAGGATATAGGGATTATCGAACTGGGGCCAGAGCCGCCGCAGCCCCGCAAGGCGCTCCCGGCACCGAACGAGCACCCGCTCCCGCGTCTCGCCATCGAGGCGGTCGAAGCCCTGCTTGAGAAGCGCCGCATCGAGGAGCGTGATGTCAAAGAGTCCCCTGCAGCACTCGGCACATCCTGCGGCACAGCGGATGCGTTCTCCAGACTGTGTAATGCAGCGGCTGAACCACTGGTCCACATCGGCCAGCAGGCCCCGGTATTCCCCGAGAATTGTGTTCATGTGCCCCCAAAAAAAAGAAGGCGGGAAACTCCCGCCCTCTCTACTCCATGCTCAATCGTTATCAGGCGACAAGCTGAGACTTGGTGAATATGCTCCTCAGCCAGACTCCTTCAGCCTCGATGTTTTCGCGCCCCCCCTCTTCCCGGTCCACGAGGGCAACAATGCCGAGCACAACCAGTCCTTCCTCCTCTGCACGGCGCACCGCCTTCATGGAGGAGCCGCCTGTGGTGACCACGTCCTCGACTATGACGACCTTCGACCCAGGCGGAAGGTTTTTGCGCCCTTCGAGCCACTGGCCGGTGCCGTGCCCCTTGGGCTCCTTGCGGATAATGAAGGCATGCATGGGACGACCATCAAGGTACGCCGCGATGGAGGTGGCAGTGGCGATGGGATCGGCTCCCAGGGTGATCCCCCCTACCCCATGAACCCCTTCCACGTCCCGTATCGCTTCGTAGAAGAGCTTGCCGACCAGGAGCCCTCCCTCGGCGTGGAGGGTGGTCTGCTTACCGTCGAAATAGAAGTCGCTCTCGCGGCCCGAGGCGAGGGTCACCTTCCGTTTTTCGTAAGAAAGTTCGAGGATAATCTGTTTCAAGCGCTCCCGGTCAGTCATGGTCGAATCTGCTCCTTTCAGAAGAGGTCCAGCTGGGGTGCCGCCAGCGTGGGAAACGTAATGGGATAATTGCCGGAGAAGCACGCCTTGCAGTAGGGGGTTTTACTTGCCCCCACGGCCTGCAGCAGCCCCTCCTCCGACAGGTAGCCGAGGGAATCGGCGGTGATATAGCGGCGGATCTCCTCGATGGTGTGGGACGAGGAGATGAGCTCCTTGCGGGTGGGGGTATCGATGCCGTAGTAGCAGGGATAACTGGTGGGGGGTGAGGAGATCCGTACATGAACCTCCTTGGCGCCGGCGTTTCGGACCATCTTGACGATCTTGCGGGAGGTGGTCCCCCGGACGATGGAGTCGTCGATGACCACGACCCGTTTCCCCTCCAGAAGCTCGCGCACCGGGTTGAGCTTGATCTTGACCCCGAAGTGGCGGATAGACTGCTGGGGTTCGATGAAGGTTCGGCCGATGTAGTGGTTGCGGATGAGCCCCAGCTCGAAGGGAAGCCCAGCCTCCTGGGCGTAGCCTATCGCCGCCGGCACCCCCGAATCGGGGACAGGGATCACGATATCGGCATCAACCTGGTGCTCCCGGGCGAGCTGCCGACCGAAATCCTTACGGACCATATAGACGTTTTTGCCGAAGATGTAGGAATCGGGGCGGGCGAAGTAGACAAACTCAAAGATGCAAGGAGCTGCATCGTCCTTCTTGAGGGGGAAATGGGAGGTGACGCCATCCTTGGTGATGACGACAACCTCTCCCGGCTCGATTTCCCGGATGAATTCAGCCTCGATCAGGTCAAGGGCGCAGCTTTCGGAGGCAACCACCCAGCCGTCACCCAGCTTGCCGAGGCAGAGGGGGCGGAACCCCTGGGGGTCGCGGGCAGCCACCATGCGGGTTTCGGTCAGGAAGAGGAGGCAGTAGGCACCTTTGAGGCGGCCGAGGGCCTCGGCAATCCGGTCCTCCAGGGAGTTCTGCTTGGAGGTGGCCAGGAGGTGAAGGATCACCTCGGTGTCCATGGTGGTCTGGAAGATGGAGCCCCACGCCTCCAACTCGTCCTTGACCATCTGGGCGTTAACCAGGTTGCCGTTGTGGGCCACGGCGATGGAGCCCCGGGAATAGTCGACCTTGATGGGCTGAACGTTCTTGGTGACCGAGTCCCCGGTTGTCGAGTAGCGGACGTGACCGATGGCCGCCTCGCCCGGGAGATTGCGGAAAATCTCCTGGTCGCCGAAGACATCGGCCACCAGACCCATGCTCCGGTGAACATGGAGGCTTCGTCCGTCCGAGGAAACGATGCCGCAGGCTTCCTGTCCCCGGTGCTGGAGGGCGTAGAGGCCGAGGTAGGTCAGGTTTGCCGCCTCGGGATGACCGTAAATACCAAAAATTCCGCACTCTTCCGTAGGTCTGTAAAGCTTCATTCCGTCTCCATGCACGAACCAAGCGGCTACACGAAGGCAGCCGCCCGGTTTCAGCGGTTTTACAGCAGATTCATTCTGACATACTCGGCAGCGTTCTTGAAAAGGGCAAGGCCGTCCCCTTCCTCGGGAAGCTCTTCGCGGGTCCAGCGGGGGTGATGAGTCCGATGGACGAAGGCCTCTGGATGGGGCATCATCCCCATGAGGCGGCCGGTCTCGTTGCAGAGGGCGGCAATGGCGTTCACTGACCCGTTGGGGTTCAGGGGAAATTCCATGACCGGCTGACCATAGGCGGCGTCGGAGTACTTGAAGACCGCCAGATGCTTCGCCTCGATGGCCGCAAGGGTTGCCGGACCGTCGACCACGAATTTCCCTTCGCCGTGACGCATCGGAAGGTAGAGCCCCTTCTTCACCCCCTTCGTGTAGACCGACGGAGACGCGGGATCCACCTTGAGATAGACCCAGCGGTCCTGGAACCGGCCGCAATCGTTAAAGGTAAGGGTAGCCGTCTGCTTGAGGTAGGAACCGTTGAGGGCCGGCAGAAGTCCCATCTTCACCATGAGCTGGAAGCCGTTGCAGACCCCGAGAATCAGCTTGCCCGCGTCGATGAAGCGGGTGAACTGGTCGATGAGGTGCTCGGCCAGGTCGTCCACCTTCGCGTACCGGAGCCGGTTCGCCTGGGCCTTGGCGCTCCCCAGGTCGTCGCCGTCGAGGAATCCGCCGGTGAGGTTGATGAAGTGGAAATCGTCCAGCCGGACATCCCCCGATAGAAGGTCCGAGATGTGGGCAATGACCGCCTCGTCGAAGCCGCCGAGCCTGCAGGCGTGGGCCGCCTCCACCTCGCAGTTGGTACCGTTGCCGGTTATTACTATCGCTCGTGTTTTTGCCATGTTACAGCTCCCTCAGCGGGCTCTGCCACGCCTCTTTCAGTTCGTCGATTCCCGCCTTGACCACCGTTTCTCCGGAAATGCCCGTGACGGTAACTATCCCCTCCTCCGTCACCACGCCGATGGACGAGAAGCAGTTCCCCGCCATGGCTGCCTCGAAGGCCTCCCGGTTCCCGGGCCGTACCGTCACCAGGTGCCGCGATGCTGACTCGGAAAAGAGGAGGACCGCATCGTTCCGCGTGGCGTCGTCACCCGTCCAGAGGACACGGCCCAGATCCACGGAGATGCCGCAGCCGCCGGCAAAGGCCTTCTCGGCCACGGCCACGGCGAGGCCGCCATCGGAAAGGTCGTGACATGAGGCCACAAGCCCGTCGGTGATGGCCTGATGGAGGGCCTTGTACCGCTTGAGAGCCTTCTCGGGATTCACCGTCGGGACAGAGTTGCCGATGGCGCCCCGCAGGGCCAGGTATTCGGAGCCACCAAGCTCGTTGCCGGTCTTGCCCAGCAGATAGACGATGTCGCCGGGGCGCTTGGCGTCCATGGTGACGCTCTTGCGGGCGTCCTCGATCTTGCCGATGACCGAGAAGAGGATGGTCGGCGGGATGGAGATCTTGGTGGCGCCGTCGTAGAAGTCGTTCTTCATGGAATCCTTGCCGGAGATGAGCGGCAGGTTGTAGGCAAGGCAGACGTCGTAGAGTGCCTGATTCGACCGGACCAGCTGGGCCATCTTGTATTCGCCGTCGGGGGTCTTCTCCGACTTCACCGGGTCGCACCAGCAGAAGTTGTCGAGCCCCGCCACGAGATCCAGGGAGCCCCCCACGGCCACGTAATTGCGGAGGGCCTCGTCGATGGCGTTGGCAGTCATATGATAGGTGTCGATGTCGGAATAGCGGGGGCAGATGCCGTGGGCTACCACGACACCCTCGAAGGAGTCGAGGATCGGACGGACCACCGCGGCGTCGGAGGGGCCGTCGTTGGCTACGCCGGTGAAGGGCTTCACCACGCTTCCTCCCTGGACCTCGTGGTCGTAGCGGCGGACCACCGACTCCTTGGAGCAGATGTTGAGGGCGCCGAGAAGCTGCTTCAGGTCGGCGGTGTGATCACCCTTCGCCTCGACAGACGGCTCCTCATGGCGCGGTGGCACCCACTTTGCCGGAAGCTGCATGGGTGGAAGCCCCTCGTGCATGAACTCCATGGGGAGCCAGGCCACCGTGCGATCACCATAGAGGATATGGAAGTAGCCGCTGTCGGTGAACTCGCCCAGCACCGTCGCTTCCACGTTGAAGCGCTTGGCCATGGCCATGAACTCGTCGATATTCTCGGGCGGAACCGCAAGGCTCATCCGCTCCTGGGCCTCCGAAATAAGGATCTCCCACGGGTCGAGTCCCGGGTACTTGAGGGGTGCCTTCTCCAGATCCATCCGGCAGCCGCCGCATTCGCCCGACATCTCGCCGATGGACGACGAAAGGCCGCCGGCGCCGTTGTCGGTAATAAACCGGTAGAGTCCCTTGTCCCGGGCGCGGATCAGAAAATCGAACATCCGTTTCTGGGTGATGGGGTCGCCGATCTGCACCGCCGTGACCGGCGAGTTCTCGTTCAGCTCCTCGGAGGAGAAGGTGGCCCCGTGGATGCCGTCCTTGCCGATCCGGCCGCCGGTCATGACGATGAGGTCCCCCGGCTTGATGGACTTCTCGTGGCCCGGCTCGCCGTTCAGGGTGGCCGGCATGATCCCGGCCGTGCCGCAGAAAACCAAGGGTTTTCCGGCGAAGCGCTCGTCGAAGACGAGGGAGCCGTTGACCGTGGGGATGCCGCTCTTGTTGCCCCCGTGCTCGACCCCTTCCACAACCCCCTCGAAGATGCGGCGCGGATGGAGGAGCCGCGACGGCAGGGGCTTGTCGTAGAACGGATCGGCGAAGCAGAAGACGTCGGTGTTGAAGATGAGCTTCGAGCCCTTGCCGGTGCCGAAGGGGTCCCGGTTCACCCCGACGATGCCGGTGAGGGCCCCGCCGTAGGGGTCGAGGGCTGACGGTGAGTTGTGGGTCTCCACCTTGAAGACCAGGGACCAGTCGTCGTTGAACCTGATGACCCCGGCGTTGTCCTTGAATACCGAGAGGCAGAAGTCCCTGTCCCCCAGCTTCTCCCGCACATCCTTGGTGGTCCGCTGGATGAACGACTTGAAGAGGGACTTGATCTCCTGCCGATTTCCCTGCTCATCCTCGTACTGAACCGTGCCGGCGAAGATCTTGTGTTTGCAGTGCTCAGACCAGGTCTGGGCCAGGCATTCCAGCTCCACGTCGGAGGGCTTCGCGCCGAGTCCCACCTTCAGGCGGTCCTCACGAACCCGCGGGTCCCGGTAGTGGGCCTGGATGATCTTCATCTCTTCGAGGGTCAGGGCAAGAACCCCGTCCTTGCTGATGCGCATCAACTCATCGTCGGAGACCTCCAGGTCAATCTCCCTGACCTGAATGTGCGTCTGGGACTGAACCTTGGGGACGTAGGCCGGCACTCCGCCTTGTGAAGCGAATTCAGCCGCATCGAGAACCACGAAGCGCTGGATGAGGGCGTTGCCGAGGAGGTCCCGGGCGATCCGCTCCACGTCAGTGCGGGAAAGTTTTCCGCTCAGAAGGTACTGGACCGAGGTGTAGACCCCCTCCCCTGCGCCCATGGGGCGGCCCATGATGTATTCGATCGCTTCCCGGCCGGTACGCCCCACGTTGTCGGTGACCCCGGGGCGGTAGCCCACCTCCACGAGGAAGTCGAAGCCGGCGGCCAGGGGGCGGTCGGTGCTCCAGACCTGGATGACCGGGTCGCAGAAAGGCTCCGAGGCAGCCTTCACCAGCTCATCCTCGGAAAGTTCCGCGTCCACGGTGTAGACGTCGATGGTCCGCACCGCATTCACGGGCAGATGGAGGAAGTGCTCGATCTCACGCTTGATCCGCTCGCCACGGGCGTCGCGGACACCTTCCCTGAGGGCAATCTCGATTCGTCTCGCCATTAGCTTTCCTTTTCCAAGAGAACGGTCCGTATCGGGTAGGGTATGGTGATGCCGTGTTCCCTGAACCGGTTGATGATCTGTTCGTTGATAAGGTCGGTAACGGCGAAGAGCCGCGTGTAGTCTTCGACCCAGAAGAAAAGCGACATACTGAGAGCGCTGTCGCCAAAAGAGACGAAAAAGGCCTCCGGAGCAGGATCACGCAGCACCTCGGGAACACCGAGGGCCGTATCCACCAGAATGCCCTTGACCTTCTCCACATCACTCTCGTAGCCAACTCCCACGTTCACCCTACCCTTTGCCCTCAAATCGGGAAAGGTCAGGTTGATCAGGGTCGTATTGCAGAGCTCGGAGTTGGGGATGACGAGAAGGGTGTTGTCGATGGTTTTAATCTTTGTGGTGCGAAGGCCGATGTCAGCCACGTCTCCCCACTGGCCAGTAGTGAGCTGGATTCGATCGCCGATTCGGAACGGCCGGTCAACCATGAGGGTAAAGCCGGAGATCATGTTGGCCAAGGTATCCTTTGCAGCCAGACCGATGGCTAGGGAGCCGATCCCCAGAGCCGTCACGACCGAGAGGATGTCGTAGTCGAAATGTCTGAGCGTCACCATCAGTGCGATGCCTACAAGGAAAATCGTAATGATCTTCTCAAGGGGCGGGATAATATGTCGGTCAATCCCGGCGCCGTGCCGCTCGGTAAGCTTTCCGCCGTACCATTCGAGGAGCTCCGCAATGATCCGCTCGACGATAATGGTCACGACGATGATGTTAAAAATATACACCGCCCCTGACGAAACCACATGGGCCTTATCGGGGAGCGGCAGAGACCTGACAGCGAAGTAGAGGCCCGCGAAAACAACCAGGATACAGGTAGGCGGCGTCACCCTCTGGATGATCCGGTCATCGAGGCCGGTGCGAGTAAAGGCGGTCAACCGGGGCACCCAGGTGGTGAGGAGATACCGGACAACCAGGGAAAGCCCCCAGAAGACCGTGAAGATGACGACGGCGACGAGGATCTCCTTCAGCCAGAAGAGAAGGAGATGGTCAGAGGCCTCGAGCCGAAGAAAATCGAGAATGCTATCCACCGAAGACCCTCGTGAAGATGGTTCCCACGTGCTTCAGGTGATAGTTGAGATCAAATGCTTCGCGAATCTCCTCTTCTGGGAGAAAACTGCGCACCTCGGTATCGGCCAGGAGCTCTTGCTGGAAATCCTTACCCTGCTCCCATACCTTCATGGCATTGCGCTGGACGAGTTCGTAGGCCTTCTCCCGCGAAGCGCCGGCAGTGGCAAGCTTCAGGAGAACACGCTGGGAGAAGATGAGCCCCCGCATGAGATTGAGGTTCTTCATCATGTTCTCGGGATAGACGACGAGGTTGTCGATGAGGCCGATGCAGCGGTTGAGCATGAAGTCCATGACGATGGTGGCATCGGGGCCGATGACCCGCTCCACCGACGAATGGGAGATGTCCCGCTCATGCCACAGCGGCACGTTCTCCATGGCCGACACCGCGTAGCCCCGCATGAGGCGAGCCAGACCGGTCAGGTTCTCCGAAAGGACAGGGTTGCGCTTGTGGGGCATGGCCGAAGAGCCCTTCTGCCCCTTGCTGAAGTATTCCTCGGCCTCCAGGACCTCGGTCCGCTGCAGGTGACGAATCTCAACCGCGAACTTCTCGATGGAACTGGCGATGATGGCGAGTGTGGAAAAGAACTCGGCGTGGCGGTCCCGCTGGATCACCTGGGTCGAGCAGGGGGCGGGCTTGAGGCCGGCTTTCTTGCAGACGTACTCTTCAACCTTCGGATCGATATTGGCGAAGGTGCCGACCGCCCCGGAGATCTTCCCGTAGGCGACTGTCTCGCGGGCAGCCTCCATGCGGCGCAGATTGCGGCGCATCTCGTCATACCAGAGCGCCATTTTAATGCCGAAGGTTACCGGCTCGGCATGGATGCCGTGGGAGCGCCCCATCATCGGTGTGTCCCTGTGCTCGAAGGCCCGGCGCTTGATCACCTCCATGAGGCGCTTGATGTCGTCAATGATGAGGTCAGATGCCTCGGCCAGGAGCATGGCAAAGGAGGTATCAAGAACGTCCGATGAGGTGAGGCCCAGGTGGACAAAGCGGGAGTCATCGCCGATGTAATCTGCCACTGAGGTGAGGAAGGCGATGACGTCGTGCTTGACGGTCCGCTCGATCTCGCCGATCCGTTCCACGTCGAAGTCGGCCTTGGACTTGATCCGTTCAACGGCCTCGTGGGGGATATTGCCCAGTTCGGCATGGGCCTCGCAGGCGAAGATTTCTATGTCGAGCCATTTCTGATAACGGTTGCGTGCTTCCCAGATGCGGGTCATTTCAGGACGGCTATAACGTTCGATCACGGTGGCGTCTCCTTCGTCATTGCAGAAGTAACGGTGCCGGTATCGCAGGTAGCGTCCGGTCCCGAATTTTCGTTGTCAGAGGATCAGTGTTTCGCTCGGATGGTACTGGTCCCCGACGATGAGCCGGGGGGAGCAGGTGGTCTGGGCAGCCAGAAGGTTCACGGTAACTTCCCGGGCCACGTTCGGATCGTTGTTGACCTCCGACAGGTGGGCAAGGAATAGCCCTTCGAGACCGGGGTGAAGCACATCAGCGAGCAGAGCCGCGGAATCACCATTGGAAAGATGCCCATGGCGGGACTTGATCCGCTGCTTCAGGTGCCAGGGGTACGGTCCCCCCATCAGCATGTCTTCATCGTGGTTCGATTCGAGAATAAGAACTCGGCACCCCTTGAGCTTGTCCGCCACAAGCCGCGTCGCCGTGCCGAGGTCAGTGGCGACCCCGACCTTTCCGTCCCGGCTCTCGACGGTGAAGCCGACCGGATCGCAGGCGTCGTGGGTGATCGGAAAAGGGTCAATGAGGAGATCCCGAAAGCCGAAGGAATAGCCCGATTCGAACTCGATGACCGAGGAGTCACGGATTCCCTCGTGAACTGCCCGATGGGTTGGATAGCTGACGTAGACCGGCACTCTATACTTTCGGGCGAGAACGCCAACCCCTCTCACGTGGTCCACATGCTCGTGGCTTATGAAGAGCCCGTCCAGGTCCGCAGCATCTACGCCGATGACGGCAAGCCGGCGGACGATCTCTCGGGCTGAAAGGCCGGCATCGACAAGAATCCTGGTGCCGTCCATCTCGATGAACAGGGAATTTCCTTTGCTCCCGCTGGCGAGCAGGCACACTCTCACAAATCCTCCGTCCATCGGCTATGGAAACATCTCACTCAACCGTCCGGCAAACCAAATTTTATACCCGAAAGGAGGGTTATATTCAAGGTTAAACACGGAAGTTTTTTTTAATGAAATCAGGCAGCAGGCTACTTGAGGAGATTGAGATAATCGATGGTGCCATCGCCGGTAACGGGGTTTAGGGGGAGAACAATGTGAAAGGTGGATCCGGGAAATTGGTCGGGATTGTAGCCGGGCGACTCCACCCAGATTTCACCGCCATGCATCTCCACAATTCCCTTGGAGATAGAAAGCCCGAGCCCTGCTCCCCGGGCCTTGAAGGCCACTTTTCCCGAGCTGTGCTCCTCGATGTTCCCCGCTTCGTAGAACTTGTCGAAAATCCTGAGCTGGTCGTCAATGTCAATGCCAATGCCCGTGTCCGCCACGGTAATCTCCACATAGAGGTGCTGATCCTTGCCGATGTTGACTACCGGCT
The DNA here is from genome assembly GCA_905339345.1 of Geobacteraceae bacterium. GTDB lineage: Bacteria > Desulfobacterota > Desulfuromonadia > Geobacterales > Geobacteraceae > Geobacter. The sequence continues at coordinate 12,574 of CAJPFF010000047.1, forward strand.
GGATCAACTCCACCGATGGTGATTGCTTGGAACGCAGGAGGTACTTGGCCCGCGTGGAGACCGTAATCCTTCCCCCGTCGGGCGTGAACTTGATGGCGTTGCCAATGACGTTCGAAAGAAGCTGCATGAGCCTCACCGTATCCCCCTTGACGGGAGGAACGGAATCATCGAGCTCGAGGACCAACTGCTGCTTGCGCATGGATACGAAGAAACGGAGTTCGTTCAGCGAATCCTCCACGAGGCGGTTCACGTCCACTTCGTCGAGTTTGAGTTGCAGCCTCTTCTCATCGATCATCGAAATATCGACCATATCCTTGACGATGCTGTCAAGGCGCGCAGCGGCATTGGCTATGTTGTTAACCATGTCGAGGACATTGGGGTCGACCTTGCCCGGCAAATCCGTAAGGATAAGCTCCGAATAACCCATGATGACGGTCAGGGGCGTTTTGAGCTCGTGGGATGCAATGCCAAGGAACGAATCCTTCATCTTGTTAAGCCGGGCCAGATCCGCCGCGCTCTTTTCCAGGTTGAAGAGAATCTCCCGCTCGCGGGTTACGTCGCGAATGATGGCCTGAATGAGTTTCTCAGCACCGATGGTGATGATGTTGGCGTGAATGAGGCCGACGACCAGTTCCCCATCCTTCCGGTAAAACCTGATCTCCTCAGCCACATGCCTCCCCTTCCCTGCCTCCTGGAAAAAATTGTAGACGATGGGGGTATTCTGGGTGCCCACCAGGGTAAGCATCCGGCTGAGGGAAAGCCCGACGAATTCGTCGGCATCGTGTCCGAAGAAGTCTTCTGCCATCTTGTTGACCATCTTGACTATGTCGTTCTCGTCGATGACTACAATGGCGTCACTGGCGTCAGCGAGAAGGGACTTGTAGAGCTCTTCCGATTTTTCCAGATCAAGGCTCAGGCTTTCAAGTTTCAGGTACGAGGAGTGAAGGTCGGTGTGGATATTCTCCAATTCCTGGTAATTGCGTCTGATCTCCTCTTCACGGTTTTTGAGGGCTTCGGACATGATGTTTACGTTACTGGCCAAGTCATTGAATTCACCGACAGGCAATTCCTCGATCCGGTGTTCAAAATCACCCTCTGACACCTTCTTGACCCCGCCGAGCAGGGCAGCAATGGGCTGGCCAATGCTTCTTTTGACGAAGATCACCACCAGTGAGAATGAGATCAGAAACACAATGGCGAGCAGAACAAGAGAGCGCAGAACTATTGCCTGCACCTTCTCGGATACGACGTGCACCGAGAAACCAATATGTACAAGGGCGACCTGCTTGCCGTCAGGGGAACGGACCGGAGTAACGGTGTCGTAGTAGGAACCGTCCTCCCCGATGAGGTGAATGTTCTGATCAAGGCGGGTCGTCAATGATTTCTTTATAATGTCCAAACGGAGATTGCGGTAGACGGGATCGTTAAGGTGGAGGATTTTCCCCTCATTGTCGGTGATAATGCAGTAGGCTATCTCGGGGCTTGATGTGACAACCTCGCGGCATTTATCGCTCAGGTCATCAATATCCCGGACATCCAGACCGAGTCCCACCACCTTCTCGATGTTTGCCCGAAGGGAAGAGCCGAGACTCTGGGACCTGAGGATAAGCGCCTGAACATAATCCCTCCTGAACCCCACGATGTCCATTCCCGAATTAACGGTAATCGTGAGAAAAAGGATAATGACGGCAAAAAGGATAATCCTTCTTTCAAGGGTTTTCTTCATGGAGTATATCAAGAAAGCGAAGGTGGTGAGCTTGTTTTCACGGGGGCATACTATCACATTTCACCGGTACAACGACCACTAAAATACCACCACATATGTTTTTCATGGTACTCGCCCTTTCTCTTCGGTCCCGTTCAGCGTCGACCTTTCAGAGGACAAAAGAGTTGACGTGCCATAAACTTCTTGATTATCATGGAGAAGTTTACAAACAAAGTTTCCTAATTTGTTTACACATCAATCAACAGGAGGGTTCAATGGCTCTAAGGGTTGCAATCAACGGTTTCGGCAGAATCGGGCGTTCCGTGCTCCGTGCAGCGATCAAGGAGAAAGGCATAGAGTTCGTCGCCATTAACGATCTCACCGATGCCAAGACCCTCGCACATCTGCTCAAGTATGACTCCGTGCATGGCATTTTCCCCGGCAAGGTCGAAGCTGGCGACGGCGAAATCATCGTCAACGGTAAACCGATCAAGGTTCTTGCCGTAAGGAACCCAGAAGAACTCCCCTGGAAAAAAGAAAAAGTCGATGTGGTCCTCGAGGCCACCGGCCTTTTCACCTCCCGCGAAAAGGCCGAACTGCACCTGAAGGCCGGCGCCAAGAAGGTAATCATCTCCGCTCCCGCCACCAACGAAGACATCACCATCGTCATGGGTGTCAACAGCCACCTCTATGATCCAAAGAAGCATAACATCATCTCCAATGCATCCTGCACCACCAACTGTCTCGCCCCCGTGGCCAAGGTGCTTCACGAGACTTTCGGCATCGAGAAGGGCCTGGTAACGACGGTTCATTCCTACACCAACGACCAGCAGATCCTCGACCTGCCCCATAAGGATCTGCGGCGGGCTCGCGCCGCCGCCATGTCGATGATCCCCACTTCCACCGGTGCCGCCAAGGCAGTCTCCCTTGTTCTGCCGGAACTTAAAGGGAAACTGGACGGCATGGCAATCCGGGTGCCTACCCCCAACGTCTCGGTCGTGGACCTGGTTGTGACCCTCGCGAAGAAAGCCGACGCAGACAAGGTCAACGCGGCCTTCAGCAAAGCCTCGAAGGGTTCCCTCAAAAATATTCTCGGTTACGAGGATCAGCCCCTCGTCTCCATCGACTTCAACGGTGATGCCCGTTCTTCCATTGTTGACGCCGGCTGCACCAAGGTGATCGAAGGGAACATGGTCAAGGTCCTCTCCTGGTATGACAACGAGACCGGCTTTTCCCACCGTGTTGTCGACCTTATGAAACTCATCGCGCAGTAATCACCCATCACCTACAAAGGGGGGAACTCGTTCCCCCCTTTTTTTATGCATTTGTCGCCGTTATTACACAACATCTGGACCGCAACGGTTTCAGGAGGTTTCCATGGCAATCCGCTACATAAACGAAATCGACAACCTTCACGGGAAAAAGGTATTCATCAGGGTCGACTTCAACGTTCCCCTCGACGAAAACCAGAACATAACCGAAGACACCCGGATCAGGGCTGTCCTCCCCACCATCAACTATGCCCTGGACGCCGGCGCCAAGGTTATTCTCGCTTCCCACCTTGGCCGCCCAAAAGGAGAACGCAAGCCCAAGTATTCCATGGCGCCGGCTGCCAAACGTCTCTCCCGTCTCCTCAACAAGGATGTGCCGCTGGCCCCTGACTGCATCGGCGACGATGTCAAGAAGATGATCGACGCCTTGAACCCGGGTGATGTTCTCCTGCTCGAAAACGTCCGTTTCTACGAAGGTGAAGAGAAAAACGACGACGGCTTCGCCAAAGCCCTGGCCAACAGTTGCGACATCTACATCAACGACGCCTTCGCCGTCTCCCACCGGGCCCACGCATCCGTTGAAGCCATCACGAAGTTTTTCCCCATCGTCGCTGCCGGTTTCCTCATGAAAAATGAGATGAACTACTTCGAAAAGGCGATGCAGACGCCAATCCGACCGTTGGTCGCCATCCTCGGAGGTGCTAAGGTGTCGGGTAAACTGGAAGTCCTTGAGAGCCTGGTCAACAAAGTTGATAAAATCATCATTGGCGGAGGTATGGCCTTCACCTTCCTCAAGGCCCTCGGGTACAACGTCGGCAAGTCACTGGTGGAAGAAGACCTGCTGGAGACCGCCCGCAACACTTATTCCAAGGCCCGTGAAAAGGGGGTCAAGTTCTACCTGCCGGTGGACTGCGTTGCGGCCGACCGCTTCAACCCCGAGGCTGAAACCAAAGTGACCACCATTCAGGAAATCCCCGAAGAGTGGATGGCACTCGACATCGGCCCGGCTACCGTAACTCTCTTCGGCGAGGCGCTCCAGAACGCAAAGACCATCATCTGGAACGGCCCCATGGGGGTTTTCGAGATGGACGCCTTCTCGCGCGGCACCTTCGCCATGGTTTCAGC
>CAJPFF010000048.1 GCA_905339345.1 Geobacteraceae bacterium
CACTGCCGCCGACGGCCTGCGGGTTCTGCGGGAGACCGGCGCTGCCGGGCTGATGCTGGGGAGAGGAGCCATCGCCGATCCGCTCCTGTTCGAACGGATCAGGGCAAGGGCTGGCGCCGAGCCCGACCGGACGGAACGGGAGGAAATGCTTCACCGGTATCTGGGGGAGCTTTTGACGAGCTACTGCGGGGTCTTCTGCGGCGATACGCAGATCCTGGGGAAGATCAAGGGGGTTCTTGCCACCATGGACGACCCCGACCTGGCAAAGACCCTCAAGAAGCTCAAGAAAACCAGAACCGTCCGGGCGTTCGCTGCCATCCTGGACGAGGCCTCACAAAAAAAGACAGCGGGAGTCCGCTGCCTTTGACACAACAAACCCATTATACACGGAAATTTTTTTTATAACAGTCTATGCAGAGTATCTTTCCGAAGGTATAGTGAAACCAGGTAGCGCTACCTGCAACAGACTGTCACCAGAAGGAGGGCCACCGTTATAGAGGAAGCTACTCCCGAATACAATCTGACGCAGCACCTGTCCGGAGGCATCACCGCCCCGGAATGACCCTGAAAAGGGTGAAACAGATGTGATAAAACCGAGGCCCGCCGAAAAATGGCGGGCCTTTTCTCGTTCGCTGCCGAAAACGCTCACCCTGACGACGTCGATGCTCCACCCCACCGCCCCACTACCCCTTCTCCGAATAATCCCGGGCAAACAGATACGCCACGATGGCAACGGCCAGCCCCACTACCGGGAAGAGAAAGGCGGCATGGTAGGCCGCGGGAGAGGCTCCCGCTGCCCCGCGCCCGTAGGAGCCGACGATCACCCCCATGAGCTGCTGGGTCACGGCCGCCCCCATCAGGACGAAGAAGTTGATGGAGGTGAGGGCCGTCCCCACGATCCGTACGGAGAACATGGAGCGGATGATGGGGTAGATCATCACGCCGCTGGAGACCGCCAGTCCCACGGCGAAGAACCCGGCCGCCAGAAGTGGTAGGGGGAGCGCCTCGGCCGTCCCCAGAAAGCCGGACATGAGCACCAGGAGCACCACCTGTCCCGTCAGGAGGGTTTTTTTGTAGGATCGGAAGAGACGGCGGGCGATGGTGTCGATCACCATGCTCCCGGCGATGAACCCCAGGGAGGTGAACATGAGCATCTGGCCGGTGGCGGCCCGGGAGAGGTGCATCACCTCCATCAGATAGGGGCCGCCCCACAACCCCTGGAGGGCCAGATAGTTGCCATACCAGAAGAAAGAGATCAGACCCAGGAGCCAGAAATGGGGATTGCCGAAGATCTCCCCCCAGGCACCCAGCATGCCGGCGGGCTTGGCTGCGTCCGCGGCATCCCCCCCATCGGCCACGGGGGGGCGGTCTCTGACCATGCCAAAAACCAGCACCGTCACCACCGCCTGGAGGAGGCCGATCACCAGGAACGAGGAGCGCCAGCCAATGGCAGCCACCGCCAGGGCCAGGGGGGCCGTGGCCGACAGGTTCCCCAGGTTGCCAATGGCCACCATGAAGCCGGAGACCCGGCCGAACTCCTGCTTGGAGAACCAGTGGCTGAAGATGGTGAAGGTGGCCATGAGCACCGAGGCGGTGCCGATACCGATCAGCACCCGGGCCACCATGGCCATGGCGAGGCTGTCCGCCTGGGAAAAGAGGAGGCCCCCCATGGTGGTCAGCACACCGCAGCCGCTGATGACCAGGCGGCTCCCCAGCCGGTCGATCATGGGTCCCAGCGGCAACTGGGCAACGGCATAGACGTAAAAGAGTATCCCCGAGAGGGAGCCAAGCTGCTGGGGGGTAAGCCGCAGTTCCCGGGAGATGTCCCCGGCAACGACCGCCAGGGAAACCCGGTAGAAATAGACGAGAATATACATCAGCGCCAGCACCGAGAAAATAACCCAGCGCTGGCGGCGGATACTGCTTTTATTGCTCATGGTTTCTCCATCCCGCAGCCGGCAAGGCTACAGGTACTTTTCCCGCAGGGCGACCTTGTTGGTCTTGCCGACGCTGGTCTTGTCGATGACCTCCACGAGGTGGACCCGGGCGAGGACCACCTGTTTGCTGACGACCCCCTTGTCGGCGTACTCCCGCACATGGTGAAGAAGATCCTTCTCTGTTACCCGGCCTGCTTCTCCGGGCCTGGCGACCACCAGGGCCAGGGGGCGCTCCCCCCACTTCTCGTCGGGCTGACCGATGACCGCCACCTCGGCCACGGCCGGGTGATGGGCGATGATGTCCTCCAGCTCCAGGGAGGAGACCCACTCCCCCGCCACCTTGATGACATCCTTGGTCCGGTCAGTGATCCGCACGTACCCCAGCTCATCGCGGACCGCCACGTCGCCGGTATGGAGGTACCCCCCCTCCCAGAGGCGCTCCGAGGCCTTGTGGTCCTTCAGGTACCCCTGGGTCAGCCAGGGGGCACGAACCACGATTTCGCCGCTGCTCACGCCGTCCCGGGGTAACTCCCGAAGATCGGCGCCCACCACCCGCAGATCCACCAGCGGCAGGGCCAGACCGGTTTTGCAGCGGATCGTCGTCTGCTCCTCCGGGGGAAGCTCCAGCATCTCCGGCGTCAGATGGGATATTGAGAGGATGGGGCAGGTTTCGGACATGCCGTAGCCGGTGAAGACGTCGATGCCGCGCCGCAGCGCCTCCAGGCAGAGGACCCGGGACATGGCCGCGCCACCGATGATCACCTTCCACCCCGACAGATCGAGCCGATCGGCGTGGGGATGCTTCAGGAGCATGTGGAGGATGGTGGGAACGCAGTGGGAGAAGGTCACCCTCTCCCGCTCGATGAGCTCCAGCAGGTGGTCCGGCACGTAGCGGCCGGGATAGACCTGCTTTACCCCCAGCATGGTAGCCACGTAAGGAACCCCCCAGGCATGGACGTGGAACATGGGGGTGATGGGCATGTAGACATCGGTGCGACGGAACGTGCCGTGCCCCACCGCCGTACTCAGCACCGTCATGACGCCGAAGGTGTGGAGGACCAACTGGCGGTGGCTGAAGTAGACCCCCTTGGGCATGCCGGTGGTGCCGGTGGTGTAGAAGGTGGTGGCCCGGGTGTTCTCGTCGAAATCGGGGAATGCAAATTCCGACGATGCCGCTGCCAGAAGCGCTTCGTACTCCCCGCAGAAGGGGATGGTGGTTTCAGGCGTCTTCTCTTCGTCGGTAAGGAGCACATACCCCTTCACCGCATCAAGCCTCCCCCTTATCTGCTCCAGGGTCGGGAGGAATTCGCTGTTCACCAGGAGGATATCGTCCTCGGCATGGTCGATGGTGTAGAGGATCTGCTCCGGCGAGAGCCGGACGTTGATGGTATGGAGCACCGCGCCGATCATCGGCACGGCGAAGAAGAGCTCCAGATAGCGGTGGCTGTCCCAGTCCATGACCGCCACGGTGTCGCCGGGCTTCACCCCCAGCCCCGTCAGGGCGTTTGCCAGGCGCCGGACCCGCTCCCGCAGGGTGCGGTAGGTGCCGCGGTAAAGGTTTCGGTAGACGATCTCCTGGTCCGGGTTGTCCACCACGGGGGAGAAGAGGAGGTTCTTGATCAGCAGGGGATAGTCGTAGGCCGAGGGGGTACGGGAAATCAGGGTGTCGGACATGGATGGCTCCTGGGGCTGGCAGAACGCCGAGTATAATAGCAACGTGCCGGGTTATATCATGTTTTCAGTGGGGATGGACGGATTTTCAGCGGCGGTATCCGGTGACAGCACAAGGGAGGGAAACGCCCGGAGCATCTCCCGTACAGCCCCCACCGCCAGGCTGTTGCCGACCAGGTGCCACCGCTTCCGGAGCGCGATTCCGTCAGAGAACCGGAATCCTTCCGGAAACGCCATGAGCCGGGCGATCTCTTCCGGGGAGAAGTGGCGCACGCCGTCGGCGCAGCGCAGATAGGATCCGGCAGAGGTTATGGACCTCCCGTACCCGGCGGTGAAGCAGGTGGCACAGGCGGAGCTGTCGGCAGAATCAATGATGGGAAGCGCCTCGCCGAAACGGGCAACGACGTCGGGAGAAAGGAGCAGCTCGGCGGGCACCCGGTTTGCGAACCTCCGGTCCAGGTAGTCGTCCAGCGGGCGAAGGGAGCGGATTTCGGGAGGGGCGACCGGACGCAATTCATCGCGGGAGGCCACCAGGTAGTACCGGGGACGCCGCGCCGGGATCCCCAGCTCCGTGGGGCAGAGGAGCCGCTCCTGCACCTGGAAGCCGCGGGATGCCAGGACTTCCGTGAGCCGGCCGTGGGCCTCTGAGCCCACAAACCCGGCCACGTTCTCCAGGGCCAGGTGGCGGGGGAGGAGATCGGCCGGAATCCGCCCCAGGAGTTCCAGGATATGGACAAGGCTCCGGGCGCGGGGATCGGTCAGGTCCCGGTGGGCCCCCCGCTCGCAGTAGGGCTGGCAGGGGGGAGAGAGCCACCAGAGGTCGATGCCCCCCGCCGTCAGCTCCCAGGCACTCACCCGTTCCAGATCCACCTGGCGGGCCCCGTGATCGGGGAAGTTGAGCCGGTAGGTGGCCAGGGCCGCCGAATCCTGGTCGAAGGCACCCACCACCCGCACGTTTGCCCCCCTGACCGCGGCGGCGAACCCGCCGATGCCGCAGAAGAGCTCCAACACCCGCAGGGGCGCGACCGTTCCCCCATCAGTCATTGTTGGCACCACATCCCCCACTCCCCTTCCCTTCCTTGACCTGCATCAATGCCACCAACGCCCCGCAGTGCTACCTTCCTCCCTGACGCGCATCCGCGGACGACTGGAGGAGAACCATGACCACGAGTGAAATAATCGTTACGGCAACCATCTGGATCCTGACGGCCATCGGAGGGTTCTTCGCCCTGCGGGGCATCCGGCGCCGCCGTCGGGAGGTTGCACGATCATCAAAACATAATGAATGAAAGCCCGGGAGAGCGCAATCCCCTGAGCCACGAACCACACAAACTTCGCATTGCGTTCCTTTTGGCGAGCAGGTAAGCTCTCGGCGAAAGGAGACCCCCCATGAACCTGCTCTATGCCCTCGACCTGCTCGGTACCGCCGCTTTCGCCGCTTCGGGCGCCTGGGCCGGCATCCGCCGCGATATGGACCTCTTCGGCGTGCTCATGCTCGGCCTGGTCACCGCCACGGGGGGCGGCACCCTGCGCGACCTGTTCCTGGGGGACACCCCCCCCTTCATCTTCAAGGACGAGACCTACCTCTACCTCTCCATCGCCGTTTCCCTGGCGATCTTTCTCTTTCACCGGCACCTGGAGTTTCTCCAGCACCCCCTCCTCTACTTCGACGCCGTGGGGCTCGGCACCTTCGTGGTCATCGGCACCGGGAAAGCACTCGCATTCAAGATGGGGTTCGTGGGCTCAGTGATGATGGGGGTGATGACCGCCACCGCCGGGGGGATGATCCGCGACGTCCTCTCCACCCAGGTCCCCCTGGTGCTGCGGAAGGAGGTGTACGCCTCGGCCTGCATCGCCGGCGCTGCCCTCCTCTACCTGCTGGACCGGGTCTCCTTCCCCCGGACCTGGTCGCTTCTCGCAGCCGCCACGACGGTCATCGTCGTGCGCCTCCTCGCCATCCGCTACAACTGGTCGCTCCCCCGGGCCGGGGACGGGGAACGGAGCGCCTGACGCCGCGCAACCGAGAGCCATGAAACCGCGAAACAGGATATCCGTTTCGCGGTTTTTCTTTTTCCCGGTCAGGGGATGACGGGGTTCACCGCTGAATGAAAAGGGCCAGGGCGATCAGAAGCGGGAACAGGCTGAGGCTGGAAAAGAGGGGAGCGTCGGCACGGGACGCCGCAAGGAGAGCCAGGAGGAGGGAGAAGGCGAGAAAAAACGGAGTTGCGCCGCTTCCGACGATGCCGAAGGCCGGCAGCAGGAGCGCCCCCGCCACGAGCGCCCCGATCCAGACCCCGAACACGGGGGAGCGGGCGCCGGCCGTCACGCCGGGAGCGAAGAGCGGGATGCCGGCCCGCCGATAGTCTTCGGCGTGGCGGCACTGGAGGAGCCAGAAGTGGGGGATCTGCCAGAGATAGAGGAGCCCCGCCAGGAGCACGATCCGGTAATCGGCGGGGCTCCCGCCGGTGACCGCCCAGCCGATTACCGGCGGGATCGCCCCGCTCACGGCACCTGCCAGGAGGGCGAGGGAGGTGCGGCGTTTGAGGGGGGTGTACACCCCCAGGTACCAAGCCAAGGCTCCGGCACCGAGAAAGGGGGGGAGAAGGCCGCCCACCCAGCCGAGCAGCAGAAGGCCGGCGGCGATGCAGAGCCCCCCAACGGCCGTGGCTGCCAGTGGGGAGAGGTCCCCCTTGGGGAGGGGACGATGCCGGGTCCGCTCCATGAGGCCGTCCAGCTCCCGCTCGATCACCTGATTGAGGGCCGACCCCCCCGCGGCAAGAAGCGCCACACCTCCCCACGTGGCCGCCAGGAGGTGATTCTCCCCTCTCTCCGGGGCGAGGAGGCACCCCGCCGCCGCCGCGATGCCGTTCAGCATCGCGAGCCGGAGTCGAAGCAGCCGGCCGGCCCCCCGGATCACTTGAGCTCCTTCAGAAAGTCCACGATATCCCCGATCTCCTTGTCGGACAGGGCTGGATAGGGGGGCATGACCGGCGGGTACCCCGTGACCACGTCGGCCGCCGGTTCGCGGAGGGAGCGCTTCAGGTAGGCCACGTCCACGGTGGCGGTCCGTTCGGCGCCGCCGGTCACCACCGTCACGTTCCGTCCCCAGATCCCCTTGAAGGTGGGGCCAACCTTTCGCGTCCCGTCGAGGGAATGGCAGCCGAGGCAGCCGTTCTTCTCCAGCAGTTCCCTTCCCCGCCCCGTCCCCTTCTCCCCTTCCTCCCGACCCGCGAGCCACGTCTGGAACTCCGCCTCGGAAACTGCCTCAACGGTGGTGATCATGGCCGAGTGGCCGGTACCGCAGTAGACGGAGCAAAAAAGATCATAGGGGCCGGGTTTGTCTGCCATGAACCAGACGTGGTTCTTCATTCCCGGGACTACGTCGCGCTTGACCCGGAACGCGGGGATATAGAAGCCGTGGAGCACGTCCGTGGAGACGAGATTCACCAGAACCGGCTTTCCGACGGGGACGTAGAGTTTCGGGCTGGTCTTCCCGTTGGCGTAGGTGAAGGTCCACGACCACATGCGGGCCGTGGCCGTCACCTCCAGGGCATCCTTCGGCACGTTGCGGAGCGCCAGGTAGCCGGCCCATCCGTAGTAGAACATCGCCATGACGATGATGGTGGGGAGGGCCGTCCAGACTATCTCGAGCCAGATATTGCCCGCCGCCTGGGAGGTGGGCTCCGGTGACCGGGAGCGGCGGTAACGGATGACGAACCCCACCATGGTCGCGGTGATCCCCACGAGGAGCACCAGGCTGATCCCGAAGATGAACATGAAGACCGGGTCTACTGCGCGTGTTGTGGTAAGGAGGTTCGGGTCCACGACAGATCCTTATCGGTAGAGAACGTCGAAAAAGGTCAGGCCGATGAAAATCACCAGGGTAACCAGGGCCAAGAACAGCAGCCAGCGCAGAAGCCTCCCCTCGTAGCGCATGTGCATGAAAAAGGCGATCACCAGCCCCCCCTTGGCGGCGGCGATGGCGAGGGAGCCCCAGACATGGCCTATCCCCGGGGTGTGGCGGGAGACCCAGACCGTCAGGGCGGTGAGGACCAGCAGTGCGACCCAGACTGCCGTCAGCGTTCCATAACCTATGATGTGGTTGTCGGCACGTTCGGAAGACATGTCCATCCTTTTCGGTGCCCCCCTACAGGACCAGGTAATAGAGCGGAAAGATGAAGATCCAGACCAGGTCCACCAGGTGCCAGTAAAGGGCACCGTTCTCCAGCCATGCGAAATCCCCGACGTGTATCGTTCCCCGCCCGACCCGCACCGCCACCACCGTCAGCAGCGCCCCACCGATCAGCACATGGAGACCATGGAGGCCGACGGTCACGTAGTAGAGGCTGTAGAAGACCGATTCCCCCGGCGGCACCGTTGCCAGCAGGGGTGAGCCGGGATAAATGCCGCGGCTGAACTCGGCGCTCCATTCCAGGTATTTGTTGAAGAGGAAAATGGCCCCGCAGAGGACGGTACCCCCCAACAGGTACACGGCCAGCCGGCGCCCGCTCCGCTGGATGGCGGTGACCGCCATGGCCGCCATCAGGCTGCTGGTGATGAGGATGATTGTATTGACCGTGCCGAACCCAAGGTGCATCTCCCGCCCCGCTGCGGCAAACTCGCGGGGGTAACGGGCGAAGTAGGCCCCGTAGAGGAGGAAGAGCCCCCCGAACAGGAGCAGTTCGGTGAAGAGAAAGAGCCACATGCCGAGCTTGGCGCCGGCATGGTCTTTGGGCGGAGTATGGCTCATGGAATCCCCGCCCCCCTGAAATCATAGGGGCCGTGGGTGACCACCGGCTCCTCTGCAAAATTCTCCGTGGGCGGCGGCGTCGGGATGGACCATTCCAGGGTTGCCCCTCCCCATGGATTGCTCCCGACCCGTTCCCCGTGGCGCAGGCCGCGGAACAGGTTCACCAGAAGCAGCACCAGCCCGGCGGCCAGGATCCAGCTCCCGATGGTGGATGTCAGGTTGAGGGGGGCAAATTCGGGGAGGTAGTCGTAGTAGCGCCGCGGCATCCCCTTCAAACCCAGCACCATCATGGAGAAGTAGAGGATGTTGAAGCCGACGAACATGAGCGCCCAGGCGATCACCGCCGGCTTTTCGGCGTAGCGGCGGCCATAGAACTTGGGGAGCCAGTAGTGCATGGCGCCGAAGAAGGCGAAACCGGAGCCACCGAAGATGACGTAGTGGAAGTGCCCCACCACGAAATGGGTGTCGTGGACATGGATGTCGGTGGCGGCCGCGCCGAGGATCAGCCCCGTCAGTCCGCCGATGGAGAAAAGCAGGATGAAGGAGAGGGCGAAGAGCATGGGAGCCTCCAGGGAGATGGACCCCCTGTAGAGGGTGGATACCCAGTTGAAGACCTTGATGGCCGACGGGATGGCGACGATGAAGGTAAGGAAGGAGAAGACCAGGATCGCGATATCGCTCATGCCGCTGGTGAACATGTGATGTCCCCAGACCAGGGACCCGGCCGCGGCAATGGCAAGACTGGAAAACACTATCATCCTGTAGCCGAAGATAGGCTTGCGGGCGAAGACCGGAATAATGTCGGATATCACCCCCATGGCCGGCAGGATCATGATGTAGACCGCGGGGTGGGAATAGATCCAGAACAGGTGCTGGTACATGAGGGGGTCGCCGCCGCGGGACGGGTCGAAGAGGCCGGTTCCCAGGATCCGTTCGGCCATGATGAGCACCAGGGTGATGCCGAGGATGGGGGTCGCCAGGATCTGCACCCAGGCGGTGGCATAGAGGGACCAGACAAAGAGCGGCAGCCGGCCCCAGGTCATCCCCTCGGCCCGCAGGCGGTGGATGGTGGTGACGAAATTGACGCCGGTAATGATGGAAGAGAAGCCCACGATGAAGACGCCGAATACCGCCAGGGAGACATTTGTCCCGGTTCTCTCGCTGAAGGGGACGTAGAAGGTCCAGCCGGTGTCGGGGGGGCCGCCGCCGGTGAAGAGCGACGTGAGGATGATCACCGCACCGGCCATGTAGAGCCACCACGAAAAGAGGTTCAGGCGGGGAAAAGCCACGTCCCGGGCGCCGATCTGGATCGGCATGACCAGGTTGCCGAAGGAGCCCTGGAAACCGGGGATGATGAAGAGAAAAACCATCACCACCCCGTGGACGGTGAAGAGGGCGTTGTAGGCCTGGGGGCCCATGATGGTCCGCCCCGGCGCCATCAGCTCGATGCGGATCAGGAGGCCCAGCAGCACACCTACCAGGAAAAAGCCGAACACCGAATAGAAGTAGAGAAGGCCGATCCGCTTGTGGTCGGTGGAGAAGATCCAGGAGGTGATGCCGCTCCTGCCGGTGTCGTTCCAGAAGCTGCCGGCAGGGGGCGGGGTCAGGTCAGTCGGTTCCATGGTTTCCTCGGGGAGGTCCCGGGCGCTTTTTCCCGGTCAGAAACAGGAAGGCGAGAAAGGCCCCCGTGCATATGATGACGATCGTGGCGCTCACCCGCAGCAGGTTGAAGACGTAGGTCTTCGACTTCGGGTCGAAGGTGAAGCAGTACCCCACCATCTTGCGGATCGTCGTCCCGACCTTTCCGTCCCGGGCCTCCAGCAGGGCCAGGGTGAGGTCCTTGGGAAGAAAGGTCGTGCCGTAGAGGTAGCGGACGATGGTCCCGTCCCGGGTAACAATGATACTCGCCACCGGGTGGATGAAATCCCTTCCCCGGCGCTCGAACCGGAACCCGGCCGCATCGGTCAGCCGGCGGATGTTTTCAGGCTCTCCGGTCAGAAAGCGCCACCCGTCCTCCGGGAAAGGAGCGTTCATGGAGTTCAGGTAGGTCCGCTTGTACCGGCCGGCCAGCGCCGGCGTTTCGGTTTCATCGAAGCTGACCGAGATGACCCGGTACTCCTCCACCGGCGTGCGGCGAACCTCCGGCAGGACACTGGCAAGTCCCCCCTGGAGGAAATTGCAGACGTTGGTGCAGCTGTAGTAGACGGGAAGGATGATAGTCGGGACGGTCACCAGGTCTCCCAGGCGGACCGGAGAACCGGTTTCGTCCCGGAACGTGAGGTCGAGGGGAATCTTCTCCCCCAGCCGTTCGGAGAGGCCAACCGTTGCGGCGTCACCCGCTCCTGCATCCGTGCCGGAGCGGCCGTGCTCGTGGAGTTGCTCCTCCGTGTGGGCCGCCACAGGGACGGACATAAGAGAGAACGCCACCAGCAATGAAGCGAGGAAGGAGCGAACGCCGGACCATCGTACACCGCGTAACCATGCCATGGGTCACCACCCTGTGACCGTGATGTCGTGCCCCTATACCTTACCGCCCTTCGCGTCGTTCGCAACCGGCCCGGCAGGGGCACCCTACAAAAAAACGGCGGCCAGGGGCCGCCGTTCGGGGGAAATGTCACAGAAAAGTGCCGGCGTGGGCAACGCCGGGCATTCTCAGACCAGGTCGAAATTGTTCTGGTAGGCCATGAGGGTGTTGATCATGAGGGCGGCAACCGTCATCCGGCCGACGCCGCCGGGAACCGGGGTGATCCACGAGCACTTCTTCTTCACGTTCTCGAAGTCCACATCCCCCACGATCTTGCCATCCTCCAGGCGGTTGATACCCACATCGATGACGACAACCCCCTCCTTCACCATGTCCTCGGTGACAAAGCCGGGGATGCCGACGGCCACGATGACGATGTCGGCCCGGCGCGTCTCGTCCAGCAGGAGCTCCCGGGGAGTCTCGATATGGGTCAGGGTCACGGTGGCGTTGCCGATGTCGAAGTCGTTGGAAAGCATGATGGAGATGGGCTTCCCCACGATGTTCGACCGGCCGATGACCACGCAGTGCTTCCCCCAGACCGGGATCTCGTAGAACTGGAGGAGCTTGCAGATGCCGTAGGCGGTGGCGGGGCGGAACGCCTTCTGCCCCAGGGTCATGCGGCCGAAGTTCGTGGGGTGGAACCCGTCGATGTCCTTCTCGGGGTCAATGGCGTTGATTATGTGCTGCTGGTTGATGTGCCGGGGAAGGGGCAGCTGTACGATGAGGCCGTCGGTGGTCTGGTCGGCGTTGATCTCGCGGATCTTCTCCAGGAGCTCCGCCTCCTTGATGGTATCCGGGAACCGCAGGAGCGTCCCCTCGAACCCGGCGCTCTCGCACGACCTGATCTTGGACTTCACGTAGGACTCGCTGGGGGCGTGCTCCCCCACGAGAATGACCGTCATGTGCGGTTTCCTGAGGCCTGACTCTTCATATCCCGCCACCTTCCTGGCTATGTCGGCAACCAGGCTCTCGGCGCACTTTTTTCCGTCCAGTAGTTTCATGGCAGTACGTTTCCTCTTGTCGGCAGATTTTCACTCCCCCATTTCCGTATACAAATCAGGAAGTTCAAGACATATTTTCTTGTAGCACACAATCCATGATGTCACAACAGGCGACACCCCAAAGGGATGGTTCAGGGGAGCTCCAGGGGGGGCTCCGCCAGGGTCGCCACCTGCTCCCGCAGCTCGATGATGTGGTCGTTCCAGTAGCGGGGGGTGTTGAACCAGGGAAAGGTGGCGGGAAAGATGGGGTCTTCCCAGCGGCGGGCGACCCAGGCGCTGTAGTGGAGAATCCGCAGGGCCCTCAGAGGTTCCATCAGCCGCAGCTCCCGGGGGTCGAACTCGTTGAACTCCGTGTACCCTTCCAGCAGCGCGTCCAGCTGGGCGAGCTTGCGAGGGCGGTCGCCGGAGAGCATCATCCAGAGGTCCTGCACCGCCGGGGCCATGCGGGCGTCGTCAAAGTCCACGAAGTGGGGCGCGTCGTCGCGCCAGAGGATGTTCCCGGCATGGCAGTCGCCGTGGGTCCGCAGGTACCGGACCGGCCCTGCCTCCGCGATGATGGTGTCAACGGCCTCCAGGAGGAGGCTGGTCACGGCGGTGTAGCTCTCCCGCAACTCAGGGGGGATGAAGCGGTCGCTGATCAGGGCCACGCTCTCGTGGCCAAAGCTCTGGCTGTCCAGGGTGGGGCGGTGCCCGAAGGGGCGCACGGCGCCGATGCGGTGCATTCGCCCCAGCATCCTCCCCAGAATAAGGAGGTTGTCCAGGTTGTCGAACTCCGGCGCCCGCCCCCCCTGGCGGGGGTAAAGGGCAAAGCGGAAGCCGTTGTGGAAGAAAAGGCTTTGGCCGTCGGCGTTGCGCCAGGGGGTCACCACGGGGAGCTCGTGCTCGGCCAGCTCGGCGCAGAAATTGTGTTCCTCCACGATCTGCTCATCGGTCCAGCGGCCGGGACGGTAGAACTTGGCCACAAGGGGCTCCCCCTCCTCGACCCCCACCTGGTAGACCCGGTTCTCGTAGCTGTTCAGGGCCAGGGTGCGGCAGTCGCACGCAAACCCCTGGCTCTCCACGGCGTCCATGATGAAAGCGGGGGTCAGGGTGCTGAAGGGGTGGGTGCGGTGGGGCATGGGTTTGTTACTCCCGCTGACGTTTCAGAAAATACTGCACGCCGGACAAGCCGTTGAAATGCTCGTCCTGGGTCCAGAGGACCCCATGATGGAGACGGGCCGTGGCAAGGATGATGCTGTCCGCCATGGGGAGCGCCAGATCAAGGCTCGTTTTTGCCGCAACCATCGCCAGCGATGATGAAAGCTCAACGACTCTCCCCTGCTGCATCAGCGCTGCGGCCTGCAGCGCGGCATCCTCTCCCCGCTGGCGGCAGACAACCTTGAACACCTCGTAAATGGTGATAGAAGGCACGACGAGCGACGCCTTGTCCGCGAGGGGAACCGCAAACCCGTCGGCATTGGGTCCGTCCGCGAAAAATTCGAGCCACCCGGATGAGTCGACAACGTTCATAGGCGATCCGGCTCCCGCTCGACCGAGGTCTCTATCCCCTTCAGGAATCCCCGCATCTCGGATATCTCCTTCTCCGGAATCAGCTCGATACGGTTGCCATAGGCGACAACCTGCATCTTCTGGCCAGGAGTAAGGTGAAGCTTCTCCCGGACTTCGCGCGGGATTACAACCTGGAATTTTGGAGAAATCTTTACGGCCTCCATCTCACCCTCCCCATCGATGACGATTTGTACAACGATACCCCCATCGATATCCGCCGTCAAGGAAACAGGATCCTCCTGTTTCACCATCCGGCAAAAAACGGGGCGTGATTGGAGGTGAAAAGGGGCGGGTCGCGGCGCAGAATTGCCGCCACGGCGGGGTGGCGGGTGAACTCCCGGTCCAGGAAACGCCGCACCTCCCTGCGGCCCCATCCCCGGGGGTGACGGAACCCCGTATAGAGGGGGAGGTCCCCCCCGTAGAACGGTTCGGTCCCGTGGTCAACCGCTTCGTCGCCGAAGGCGGGCATGTTGAAGACCGCCAGGTTGAGGAAGGTGATGGCCTCCCGGTGGCGGACCACGAACTCCAGGGTCCGCCGGGCATCCTCCTCCGCCTCGGCCGGGGTGCCGAAAAGGAGGTAACCGTAGACGGCGATTCCCGCCAGCCGCAGGTTTTCCAGCACCCGCGCCGCCGTTCCCAGGTCGATTCCCTTGTGGAGCCGGTCCAGGACCCCCTGATCCCCCGACTCCAGCCCCAGCTTGAGCATGACGCATCCCGAACGCTTCAGGGCCCGGCAGAAGTCCGGGTCGGCCAGGTTGTCGTCGATCCGGGCGAAGCCGTACCACGGTGCGCCGGGAGGAGTGTCCGCAAGGCCATGCAGGAGGAGAGGACTGACGGCGTTATCCAGGAGATGAACGAGGGCCGGCCGGTAACGGTCGGCCAGGGTCCGCAACTCGGTCAGGGCCTGGGAGGCCGGAACGGGACGGTACGGGTTACCCTCGGCCCGTTCCGGGCAGAAGGAGCAGCGGTTCCACCAGCAGCCGCTGGCGGCGCTATAGGGGAGGATGAGGCCGGGGGATAGGTAGTCGTCAAGCGGCAGGAGATCGTAGGCTGGCAACGCCGGCTGCCGGGGCTTCGCCGTAGCGCCGAGGAGGGCAAAGAGGGGTTCTTCCCCCGGCCCGGCCACCAGATGGTCCACAAGTCCGCCGAAGGGGTTCTGCCAGCCGGGGCGCTGCATCCATGAGGTCACGAGTCCGCCGCCGAGCACCATCGTCAGGCCCGGATACCGCTGCCGTATGAAGCCGATCAGGGCAAAGGTGCTGACCGCCTGGCTCAGGTAGTTGAGGGAAAGGCCCACGACCCGAACGCCCTCCAGCACTTCGGGAAGACGCCTGCTGAACCAGGGATGGAAGGGGTTTCGCTCCGGCTCCTCCGCCGCCCGGAGC
>CAJPFF010000049.1 GCA_905339345.1 Geobacteraceae bacterium
ACCCGCTCGCCCCTGGGGAGGACAAGCTCCACCTCCTCCACGATGCGCTGCTCCCGGAGCATCCGGGCCGCCCCCTTGGCGGCGGCTGCTGCGCAGGCGCCGGTGGTATAGCCGTGACGAAGTATTTTCTTTTCCATGGTACCCGGACGACAGGGGAAGCCCCTACCCCGCCTCCTCCGCCAGTATCAGGAGGGCGTTCACCACGGCCGCGGCCACGGTTGAGCCCCCCTTGCGCCCCCGGTTGGTGATAAAGGGAATTTCGGGAGATTCCTCCTCCAGGGCAAGGAGCGCCTCCTTGCTCTCGGCGGCGCCCACGAAGCCCACCGGTAGCCCCACGATCAGTTCCGGCCGCACCCCCTCATGGCGGATGAGGCGCAGCAGCTCGAAGAGAGCCGTAGGGGCGTTGCCGATGACAAAGATGCCGTTGCCGCAGTCGGCCACCCCCTTCCGCATGGCCAGGATGGAGCGGGTCACCCCGAGCGCTTTTGCGTCCCGGGCCACCTCCGGGTCGGCCACGAAGCAGGCGGCACCGATGCCGAAGCGCTCAAGGCGCGGCTTGGCTATCCCCGACAGGGCCATGGTGGTGTCGGTGACGATCCCCCTTCCCTTCCGCAGGGCCGCCACGCCACGGGCCACGGCCTGGGGGGAGAATACCATGGAGCGGGCGTAGTCGAAGTCGGCGCTCGTGTGGATGGCCCGCCGTACCACCGGCCACTCGGCAGGTCCCCAGGGGTGGGGTCCCACTTCGGCATCGATGAGGCGGAACGATTCGGCCTCAATCTCTTCGGGAGTGAGATGAACCGACATCAGTGCCATCCCGTGGCGGTGAGGGCCTCGGCGATCCGGTCCACCTCCACCTCGGCCAGCTTGCGGTGTACCCCCAGGTGAGGTCCCATGGCGAATTCCACGTTGGGGTAGCGTCTGCGGGCCTCGGCCATCTCCTCGGGGAGGTCCTCCTGAACGTGGGCACCCACGAAGAGGAAGTAGGGCATCAGGAGCACCCGCTCCGCCCCTTTCGCCACGCAGGCGTCGATCCCCTGCTGGATATTCGGCAGGTGCTGCTCCCGGAACGACACCTCCACGATCCCGTAGCCGGTCATCTCCTTAACCATGGCGGCGATCTCCCGCACGGCGTCGTTGGCCTCGGGGATGCGGCTCCCGTGGGCCATCAATAAAATTGCGGTTTTCATGAACTGCTCCTTTTCATTTCCATTACCTCGACGATCTCCCGCCGTGCCTCGCCAATGGTGAGGGGAAGCCGCCGGAAGGGGAGACCGTCCTCGTGCTTCAGCCGATGGATCAGTTCGGCGATGTGGGGGAGCCGAAGCTTCACGTTCTCCAGTTCGGCCGGGGCGGTGAAGACTTCCTCGGGGGGGCCGCTCCGGACGATCTTCCCCCGGCTCAGGATGTGGAGCCGATGGAGAAAGAGGGGGACCAGGTCCACCGAGTGGGTCGCCATGACGACCGTCACCCCCTGGTCGCGGTTGAGGCGCGTCAGAAGTTCCATCATCCGGTACTCCCCCATGGGGTCGAGGCCGGCGGTGGGCTCATCCAGGAGGAGCACCTCGTGCCCCATGGCCAGGAGCCCGGCGATGCAGACCCGCTTCTTCTGGCCGTAGCTGAGGGCGTGGATGTTCTTGCCTGCCAGCTCCACCATCTCCACGGCGGCCAGGGCTTCCTCGACCCGCACCTTCACCTCCGCCTCCGCAAACCCCATGTTGCGGGGCCCGAAGGCCACGTCCTCGAAGACCGTGTGGGCGAAGAGCTGGTCATCGGGATTCTGGAACACGAGCCCCACGGTCCGGTAGATGTCCCGGGGATGGAGCTTCCGCACGTCCCGGCCGTCCAGGAGCACTTGGCCGTCGTACTCCTTGACGAGGCCGTCCATGATCTTCAGAAGCGTCGTCTTCCCCGACCCGTTGGAGCCGAGGATGCCGCAGAACTCCCCCCTCTCCACCTCCAGCCGGATGTCGGCCAGGGCGCGGGTGCCGTCGGGGTAGGTGAAGGCGCGGATATGGACGGAAAGGCGCGCTACAGCCACCGCAGCATCCCCATGGCCGCCACGAAAAGGACCGATGCGGCCACCTCGCCGGTCCGGAAAGGGCGGTGCTTCAGGAGCGGCAGGTTTCCGTCGTACCCCCGCTGCACCATGGCTGTGGTGATGGTCTGGCTGGTGTCGAAGGCCTTGATGACCAGGGCGCCGGCCAGCATCCCGAAGGAGCGCAGCCCCCGCCGGAACCCTGCGTAGCCGAGGCGGTTCCTCTGGGCCGCGTAGACCACCTGGGCGTCGTCGAAGAGGACAAAGAGGTAGCGCCAGGCAAAGAGGGCCACGTCGATGAGCCCCTGGGGGACCCGCAGCCACGACAGGGCCGCCATGAGGTCGGTGAAGGGGGTGGCGAACCCCACCGCCGCCACCACCGCCACGGCCCCGGCGATCCGGGCCGCGATGGCGCCCCCTTCGGCGAGTCCGTCACGGTGGGCCACGATCTCCAGGCCGAAGGGATGAAGGGTGAAGAGGGGGTCGGTGCCGCTGAAGAAGGTCTTGAGGAGGAGCACCACCGCCGCGATAAAGAGGGGCTCGGCAAACCGCACGAGGATAAGCCGCGCCGGCACCCCCAGCCAGAGGCAGAGGGCAAGGCCGAGGGCCGCCGCCAGCAGCGGAAAGGCGACTCCCGTGCAGCTCACCACCATGACGAGGAGCGCCAGGGCCGAGAGGAGTTTCACGCGCGGGTCCAGCAGCGTGACGGGGTGAGCGATCAGTGTGGGGTGCGAAAGTCGGTGCATCGGTGCGGAGGTCACAGGCCGGTCACGGAGACTGGCCGATTCCCCGTTCCTCCATGTAACGCCTGATCCGGTCGGCATGGTCCCGGTCGTCGTTGTTGAGGGTCTGAAAAACCTTCAGGGCTTCATTGTGGGCGCCCCCCGCCATGGCCCGCTGATAGTGGAGCTCCCCCGCCGCCTCTTCCAGAGCAATGGCCAGATGAAACGCGTCCTCGCGCAGGGGAGGAAGGATCTCGAAATCGCCGATGAGTTGCTCCAGTTCCCGATTCTGATTGATCAGCGGCTTCACCGATTCGGGGAGAAGCTCATGGGGAAAGATCTCCTGGGGGACGAAATGCTTGCGGCCGATCTTGAGGAGGAGGGCATGGTTCTCCTCCTCCACGGAAAGAGTCTGCCAGAACTCGGCATCCTCCGGAAACTGATCCTGGAAGAGGGCGTAGAGCCGCGAAACGTTCAGTTCGAGGGCAATCGCCTCGTTGATGAGGCGGACCAGATCCGCATCGGGCACCACTGAGCCGTTTTCAGACGTTTCACCGTAGAGTGTCATGGTTCTCCCCTGCCGCCCCGTGCACCGTGGCCCGGCCGGCACTCCCCTTTTCCGTGACGAGCATCCGCCACCAGTACCCCGCAGCGAACCCCCCGATGGCGCCGGCAATCAGAAAGACGAAGAGAAGGAGGTCCCCCTGGTCGGTGTTGATGAGGGGTGCACGGGCTTCGCGGCCCCGCTCCCTGGCGACTTTTTCCACCACCGTCTCGTCGACGCCCGGCCACTTGTCACCGGCAGCCGAAACCCCGCCTGAAAGTACACCACACCAGAGTACCGCAACCAGCAAAAAAATCCTCACGCCGCCACCTCTTCGGGCCGGAGCACCCGCATCTTCACCAGCAGGTCGGGCCGCTTGCGGGAGAGGAGCACCACCATGCCGGCGGTCATGGCCCCTTCGAGAACGCCCAAGGGGAGCTGGGTCGGGATGAAGGCCACGGCAATCTTCAGGAAGAGGGGGATAAAGGGCTCGCTCCCCCGGACTCCGGCAGCCAGCACTCCGGACGTGGCCAGGTAGGTGGCCCAGTCGGCGGCAAGTCCTGCCAGAAAACCGGCAACCGCAAGACTCGCCCCGACGCGGCGCATCCCACGGAAAATGAACCAGCCGGCAAAGGAGCCCACCACCCCCATGGAGACAATGTCGGCGCCAAGGGTCGAGAGCCCCCCGTGGGCCAGAAGGAGCGCCTGAATGAGGAGCGCCACGGCGGCGATGACCACCGAGACGAAGGGCCCCACGAGGATGGCCGAGATCCCGGTGCCGCAGGGGTGGGAGCAGGTGCCGGCACTGGGAACCGGAATCGGCATGCAGGAGATGATGAAGACCACCGCCGCCATGAGCCCCACCAGGGGCTTCATGGAGAGGTCGTCCCGGGAGAGCTCGTTCAGGCGCCGGAGCCCCACCGCCAGAAACGGCATCGCCACCGCGAACCAGAGGAGCGCCCACCCGAAGGGGAGGATCCCCTCTGAGATGTGCATGGCGTGGGCGGGGGAGGCCAGTGCGAGGAACCAGCATCCCATAAAGAGGGCCTTTTTCATTACAACCTCTGTAGCAAAATAATCAGATTTTATCACCACGCAGATCAGCAGCAAACAGCTTCCCCGCCCCCCGGGAGGCGCAGAAGTCGCCGCACATGGTGCAGGTGGCCTCGTCCTCGGGGGTGCGGCTGGCGCGGATCGCCCGGGCATCCTCCGGAAAGAGGGCCAGGTCGAACTGCTTCTGCCAGTCCAGGTCCCGGCGGGCCTTGGACATCTCCTTGTCCCGCTCCCGGCCCCGCTCGGGGTACTTGTTCATGTCGCCGATGTAGGCGGCTATCTTCGCCGCTTTCACCCCCTGGCGGACATCCTCCTCGTTGGGAAGGGCCAGGTGCTCGGCCGGGGTGATGTAACAGATGAGGTCGGCGCCGTAGCGGGAGGACTGGGCCGCGCCGATGGCGGCGGTGATGTGGTCGAAGCCCGGGGCCACGTCGGTGGAGATGGGACCAAGCATATAGTACGGCGCGCCGCCGCTCATCCGCTTCTGGAGCTGGATGTTCCCCTCCACCTCGTCCAAGGGGACGTGGCCGGGTCCCTCCACGAGCATCTGGCACCCCATCTCCCGGCCCAGTTCCGCCAGCTCGCAGTTGATGAGAAGCTCCTGGATCTGGGCCCGGTCCGAGGAGTCGTGGATGGCACCGGCCCGCAGGCCGTTCCCCAGGGAGAGAACCGTGTCGTATTTTTTGAGGATTCCAGTCACTCGGTCGAACTGCTCGTAGAGGGGGTTCTCGCGACCATTGGCCATCATCCAGGCCACCATGCTCACCCCCCCCTTGGAGACGAGGCCGCCGTAGCGGTACCCCTGCTTCTTCAGCCGCTCGATGGTGTAGAGGTTGATGCCGCAGTGGACCGCCATGAAGGCCATGCCGTCCTCACACTGCTTTTCGATCAGGTCGAAGAGCATCTCCGGGTCGAGCCTGTTGGGGTCGCCGTACTTGCGGGCCGCCTCGCAGAAGGCCTGGTAGAGGGGGACGTTCCCCACGGGGAGATCCACGGCGGCGATCACCTCGCGCCGCACCCGGTCCAGATCGCCCCCCACGGAGAGCTCCATGAGGGTGTCGGCCCCCGACTCCTGGGCCGCCCGCGCCTTCCGCACCTCGGCTTCGTAATCGATGATGTCGGAAGAGGTGCCGATGGAGGCGTTCACCTTGGTCCTCAATCCCTTGCCGATGCCGACGGCCCGCGGCTTGCGGTTGTGGTTCCACGGAATGACGATCTTCCCCTCGGCAACCATCTGCCTGACGTAGTCGGGTGAAACGTGCTCCTCGGCCGCCACGTCCATCATTTGGGAAGAAATTGTGCCCTCGCGGGCGATTTCGATCTGGGTTTTCACGAACGGCTCCTTTGTGCGTAGTTGCGGCAATTGTTCACGAACGCCTCCGCCATCCCGGGATTGCTGCCGAAATGGAGATGGATGTAGGAGGCGAGGCAGTTCTTGTGGCGATATCCCTCCATTCCCAGGTCAACGCCGGCCCGGCGCACCCGGTAGAGGCGCTCCACCTCGGGGGGCATCGCCTCCATCTCGGAGTAGTGGAACTCGTGCCCCCGGGCGATGGTGCCGGCGGGAGCGATGATGGAGTCGTCAGCAAGCTCCACCTCCCGGTAGCCCAGGGCCTTGCGCCGGGGGAGCATCCGGGTGGCGACGGGAAAGATGCCGACGAATTCGTGAAACGACTCCACATCCCCCAGCATGCCGGCCACCCCCCGGGACAGGTAGATGAAGCCGCCGCACTCGGCAAAGACCGGCATACCCCCTTCCACCGCCCCGCGCACCGCCTCCTTCATGGGTCCGTTGGCAGCCAGGATGTCGGCGAAAACCTCCGGATAGCCACCGGGGAGGTAGAGGCCGGCAACACCCTCGGGAAGCGCTTCGTCGGCCAGGGGAGAAAACTCTACAAGCTCGGCCCCTGCCTGACGAAGCAGTCGCAGATTGTCCTCGTAGACGAAGCAGAAGGCTGCATCGCAGGCAACGCCGATCCGGACCGGCTTCCGCCGGGACGTCTGTCCCTCCTGTCCCTTACTGTCCGGTACCCCCTGGAGGGTGGCCACCGTCCAGAGCATACCCAGGTCCACATACTCCCGGACCACCTCCACCAGGTGATCGAGAAAATCCGCCGGCAGGGGGTTCTCATCCACGGTGAAGAGCCCCAGATGCCGCGACGGGATACCGAGGCTTTCGTCGCGGGGGATACAGCCAAGCACCCGAACGTCGGGGAGATGACTTTCCACGGCATCCCGCAGGACGCGGCCATGGGTTTCACTCGCCACGTTGTTGAAGATGACTCCGGCGAGCTTCACCTCCGGATCGAATTCGGCGAACCCCTTCACCAGGGCGGCGACGCTGCGGGCCTGCCCCTTGGCGTCCGCCACGAGGATGACCGACGCTCCCAGGAGCTTCGCCACCTGGGCGGTGCTCCCCTCCTCCGAGGCCCCGCCGATACCGTCGAAGAGCCCCATGACCCCCTCGACGACGGCGATGTCGGCTCCGGCGGCGTGATGAAAGAAGGTCTCCCGCACGAAGTCGCCGCCGCACATCCAGCCGTCCAGGTTGACGGAGGGGCGGCCGCAGATGTGGCGGTGGTACCCCGGGTCGATGAAGTCGGGCCCCACCTTGAAGGGGGCCACTGTCAGCCCGCGCCGCTTCA
The DNA here is from genome assembly GCA_905339345.1 of Geobacteraceae bacterium. Classification (GTDB taxonomy): domain Bacteria; phylum Desulfobacterota; class Desulfuromonadia; order Geobacterales; family Geobacteraceae; genus Geobacter. The sequence goes on from CAJPFF010000049.1 coordinate 7,003, forward strand.
GGCATTCCATGATGCCGAGGGTGATGGTTGTCTTGCCCGATCCGCTGTGGGGCGCTGCGATGATGATCGATTTCATGGTCTTTCGCGGTCCTTCCCTATGGCTTGGTCAGCCGTTCACCAGTTTAACTACCGTATTGCCGTCGGCGAAGTAGTCAATGACGTTCAGGCAGCAGTAAGTCTGCTCGATGGCGAAGAGGCTGCTCAGGGGGGCGCCGATGGCGTTCAGGAGGATGATCCGGTTCACCCCGCCGTGGGCCACCACGAGGACCTCCTCCCCCCGGTGGCGCTCCACGATCGCGCTGATGACCGGCATCACCCGGCTGTGCACGTCGAGGACACTCTCCCCCTGGGGGACCCGGTAGTTGACGATGTCGTCGAGCCGTGCCTGCCACTCGTTGGGGTACTGTTCCATGAGTTCGGGCCAGCTCTTCCCCTCCCAGATCCCCACTCCCATTTCCCGCAACTCCGGCTTTCGCACCGGGGTAAGCCCCAGGTGGGAACCGAGCACTTCGGCTCCCCAGGCGCACCGGGTGAGATCACTGGTATAGAGGGCGGTTATGGGCGCATCCGCAAAACGCTCTTTGAGGGCATGGTACTGGCTCCGCCCCCGCTCCGAGAGCCCTACGTCGGTATGGCCGTTGTAGCGACGGACAGCGCCCGCCCCTTCAACTTCGCCGTGGCGAATGAGATGAATCCGTGTTTTTGGTGTCATGTCAATTTCCCGTACATTCCCACAATAATCAAGAGGCAGACAATCTCGTTCAGCTCACTGGCACAGCCGATGACATCGCCGGTCACCCCGCCGAGGCGGCGATGGGACCAGGCCCTGAGTCCGGCCGTTAAAAGGGAAAGTACCGCCCAGCAGGCGATCCCCTTCACCCCGAAGAGGAGATACGCGGCGGCAAGGGTCACGATCCCGGCGACCGCCACGTGCGCCACCCCGGCACCGGCGATGCAGGCGGCGCCAAGGCCGTCCTCCCGCGCCCGGCGGGAGCCCACGGTCATCTGCACCTGGGCGAAGCGGGCCACGACCGGGAAGAAGAAGAGGGCCTGGCGCTTCACCTCGGGAGGAAGGGCCAGAATGGCCTGGTACTTGAGAAGAAGCCCCAGCACGAGCCCCACCACCCCCACGGCGCCGATGCGCGAATCCTTCATCACCGCCAGGAAACGCTCCCTGGCACCCCGGGCCGCCAGGCCGTCGCAGACATCGGCGAGCCCGTCGTGGTGGAGTGCCCCGGTCACCCCCGCCAGAAGCGCCACCAGGAGGAGGTCCCCCACCGGCCGCGGCAGGTACTGCGTTAGGAGGAAGTCCGCCCCGGCCAGGAGTCCGCCGATGGTTAGCCCCACCAGGGGAAAGAACGCCATGGAGCGCCCCAGGTCATTCTCCTCCCAGCGGGGGGAGAACGGCAGCGGGATGATGGTCAGGAACTGAAGGGCGATGAAATAGAGTCTCAATATTCCCCTTCCGCCACGCCGGCCTCCGCGAAGGTGGCCATTTCTTTCAGAATCTTTACTCCCGCTTCGATGAGCCCCATGGCCAGGGCCGCGCCGGTCCCCTCGCCGAGGCGCATCCGCAGGTCGAGGATCGGCTCCGCGCCAATCCGCTCCAGCATGAACCGGTGGCCGATCTCCACCGACTCGTGGGCCGCGAAGAGGTACTCCTTCGCCGTGGGGCAAAGCTCGCAGGCGATGAGGGCGCCGGCGGTGGAGATGAAGCCGTCCACCACCACCGGAATCCGGTTGGCGGCGCAGCCGAGGACGAGGCCGGCGATGCCGGCGATCTCCAGACCTCCCACCTTGGCCAGGACGTCGATGGGATCCTTCGGGTCGGGGCGGTTCACGGACAGGGCCTGCTCGATGATCCGAATCTTGTGGGCCAGGGCCTCGTCATTGATGCCGGTCCCCCGGTGGGTCACGTCGGCGACGGTTTTCCCGGAAAAGGCGGCGATGATGGCCGATGCCGCCGTCGTGTTGCCGATCCCCATCTCCCCGGTGCCAGCCATGGCCACTCCATTGGCCTTGCAGCCGTTGGCCAGCTCGATCCCCACTTCCAGGGCGGCAACCGCCTCATCCCGGGTCATGGCCGGTCCCTTGGCCATGTTGCGGGTCCCGCGGGCCACCTTGCGGCCCATGAGGCCAGGGGTGTCGCCGAAATCATGGTCGACCCCCATGTCCACCACGAGGACCTCGGCCCCCACATGGTTGGCCAGGACGTTGATCCCCGCCCCTCCGTTGAGGAAGTTGAAAACCATCTGGACCGTCACTTCCTTCGGGAAGGCAGAAACCCCCTCCTCCACCACCCCGTGGTCAGCGGCGAAGGTGAAGATCACCTTCTTCCCGGTGGAGGGGTCCAGGTTCCCTGCAATGGCCACGTAGCGCCGGGCGAACTCTTCCAGGCGACCGAGGGACCCGATGGGCTTGGTCTTGTTATCGAGCCTCACCTGGGCCTGAGCCATCAGGTCGGCGTCCACAGGACGGATATTTGACAGGGTTTCGGTCAGCAGGATCATGGATTACCTCGTTTTCAGGATTCGTCGTAAGGGCACCGCTTGCCGCGCCCTTACATTCATTTCAGACGCAATGGCAGTCCGCTGAAGGTCACATGGACCTCGTCGGCCGCGGCGGCGATCATCTCGTTGGCCTCACCGGCCAGGTCGCGGAACTGGCGGGCCAGCCGGTTCTCGGGCACGATCCCCATCCCGACCTCGCTGGAGACGAGGATGATCGGGGTCGTGAGCAAAGGCAACATCAATGTCAAGTCTTTGACATGCCCCAGACATCGGGCAGGGTCGTCGTAGGTCAGGAGAAGGTTCGAGAGCCAGAGTGTCACGCAGTCCACGAGGACGGCGGCGAAGCGCCCGTCGTTCTCCCGAAGCGCGCCGGCGATTTCCATCGGCTCCTCAATGGTGGTCCAGGCATCCCCACGCCGGGTCCGGTGGCGGGAAATACGCTCCGCCATCTCGGAGTCGCCAGCGGCGCCGGTGGCGAGGTAGCCCAAAGGGGTGCCGAACCCGCCGGCGATGCGCTCGGCCAGCCGGCTCTTGCCGCTGCGGGCGCCACCCGTTATTAAAATGACTCGTGCCATAAATGAAAAACCCCGCCTCCTGAGGGAAGCGGGGTCCAAAAACCGGTAACAAACTGCACGCCGGGCCTCGGAGCCTCTTCCACGGAGGTCCTGACAAGCTGACGTTCGGGCAGGTTTCCTGGCTCACGACTCCCATCCGCGCCTTCCCGGTTTATCCCAGTGGCATCGCTGCGGTGTTCATCGCCGTTTACAGTTGCGGGACAGCAAGGGATTCGCACCCTTTTCCCTTTTACCTTTTGCCGCGCGGCAAAAGCACCTGAACGTACAAAGTATTTTGTTGTATCGACTGTTCTAGCAGACGGGGGGGCCGAAAGTCAATGGCTGAAACAGTGTATTCACTCGCAGGAACCGGCCGGGTCCTCCTGGCTGGAGGCCAGAATCGCCTCGATCCGCTCCCACACCTCATCGCGCCCCTCCCTGGAGAGGGCGGAGAAAAAAGCCATCTCGTCCCGGGAGAGGCCCAGGGTCTGGGTGATGATGCTCGCCTGCCGGGCACGCTCGTTCTTTGAGACCTTGTCGCACTTGGTCACCACCACGAGCACCGGAATATTGTAGGCCCGCAGCCACTGGAGCATCAACTGATCCTCCTCCGTGGGGACCCGGCGGATGTCGACGATAAGTACCACACAGCCGAGATTGGGGCGGGTGGAGAGGTAGGTCTCCACCATGGGGCCCCACTCCCTCTTCACCGCCAGGGGAACCTTGGCGAAGCCGTAACCGGGGAGGTCCACCAGCATGAGATTACCGTTGACCCGGAAGAAGTTTATGAGCTGGGTCCGCCCGGGGGTGGAACTGGTCCGCACCAGGCTCTTCCGGTTGACGAGAATATTGATGAGTGACGATTTCCCGACATTGGAGCGGCCGGCAAAGGCCACCTCCGGGAGTTCCGCCGGCGGGAAATGGGCCGGCCTGGTGCCGCTCGTGACGAATTCAGCGTTTGTTACGTTCACCGTGATCTCCCTGTCCTTGCTTCGTTCGTACAGGGTACAGTCATACCATCTCGGCGAGTTCCGCGCAATCGGATAGAGGTACCGGCGAGGTATTTGCAACAATAGGGGAGAGACAACCCCGTATCACATAACAACAGGAAACGCCCATGAACAGAGAACTCGAAACCCTCACCATGTCCGCCGTCGACCTGCCAACGATTCCCATGGTGGCCACCAAAGTCATCGAACTGATCGAGCAGGAGGACGTCACCATCGAAAAGCTGGCCCAGGCGGTCTCCTCCGACCCGGCCGTGGCGGCCCGCATCCTCAAGCTCTCCAACTCGGCCTACTACGGCTGTCAGCGGCAGATCAACACCCTCTCCGCCGCCATCATGCTCCTTGGCTTCAAGACCCTGAAGAGCCTCGTCGTCGCCGCCTCCCTCAAACAGCTTAGCAGGCGCTTCGGGCTCACGGAAAAGATGCTCTGGGAACACTCGGTCGGCGCTGCCCTGGCAGGACGGGTCATCGCCTCCCAGGGGAAATTCATCAACGAGGAAACCGGCTTTCTGGTGGGGCTCTTCCACGACCTGGGCAAGACCATCATGAACAACCATGACCCCCAGAAATTCCAGGGGGTGATGATGCGCTGCTACAACGAAGGGCTCCCCTTCGTGGAGGCGGAGCGAAGCGTCTATCCTTACTCCCATGCCGAAGCGGGAGCGCTGGTCATCCGGAAGTGGAACTTCCCCGAGGCCCTCTCCACCGCCATCATGTACCACCACCAATTCGGAAGCGCCCCCATCACCGACCAGTACGACCTCTTCCTCACCGCCACGGCGAGCCTGGCAAACAAGTTCTGCAAAAAACTCGGCATCGGCGACCGGGAGTCGGACGAGGAACTGGATCTGGCAAATTCACCCGAGGCTAAGCTCCTGGGCTACACCGCTGACTCCCTCGAAAAGGCCCTTGAGACCTTCCAGGAGACCTTCGAGGAGAACAAGAGTTTCTTCCTGAACGACTGACATCCACACCCCCGAAAACGCAAAGAGGGAAGCCGGATGGCTTCCCTCTTTGCGTTTCAGAATCCTAGAGATTCTATTGGACAGTCCAGACCGCCGCGGTGGCCGCCGCCGCATCCTGCCAGGTACCGCTGGCGTTTTTCCCGATGACGGAGAGCGCATGGGTGCCGCTCTCAAGCCCCACGAAGGTGCGGGTCTGGGAAACGGGAATCTCGGCCGACCAGGCGCCGCTGTCCAGTTTGTACTTGTAGGCGGTCACATACGCGCCAGAGACCACGAGAGTTGCGGTTGTGGCCGTGGTTGTTCCGGAGGGGACACCCGAAACGAGGGCGGTCGGCGGCAACGCATAGACGGCACTCTTAACGGCCTCCGCATTGCCGGCGGAGTCAACGGCAAAATACTTAAAGGTCGTGGTCGTCGTGACCGTCACCGGCCCCGCATACTTAGGCGACGCTGTGGTTGGAGCGGTACCGGTTGTGGTGTAGTAGATGGTCGCCGTCTCGTTCGCCGACAGGGTGACCATCTGCGGGGAGCTATAGGTGCCGGCAGGCAGGGATGCCGTAGTAACCGGTTTGGTCAGGTCGATGGTCCAGGTGACGGTGGTGGGAGTGCTCTGCCACGTGCCGGCCGAGTTTTTGCCGTAGACCGACACGGTGTGGCTCCC
>CAJPFF010000050.1 GCA_905339345.1 Geobacteraceae bacterium
GATGTGACCTATGGTAAGTGACATGGCATCGCTGCTCCTGCGTCATGGGATGAGCACCACAAAAACAAAGGCGAGATGGGTAATCTCGCCTTCTTCTGCATAAGGGCCCGAGTCCGGCCTATTCTTCTTCCTCGTCCGCCAGGCTCACCGCCTCGGCGTAATCCTCGGCGGACAGAAGGGACTTCAGTTCCTCGGAGTCGTCCAACTCGACCACCGCGATCCACCCCCCGTCGTAGGGATCGTCATTCAGCATCTCGGGGGCGACATCCAATTCCTCGTTCACATCAAGAACCGTACCGCTCACGGGCGCATAGAGCTCTGCCAGGCACTTGCGGGCCTCCACCGAGCCGAAGGAATCGTCCTGCTCCAGCTCATCGCCCACGGACGGAAGCTCCACGGCGCGGATGGTACCGAGACTCTCCTGGGCGTAGTCGGTAATGCCGATCACGGCCCGGTCCCCTTCCACCCGCACCCAGACATGCTCCTTACTGTATTTCAGCTCGTCAGGAAAATCCATGGCTTACTCCAGCACGATCCGCTCAAGGAAGGCGGTATCCACGTTCCCTTCAATGAAGTCCTTGTTGGCCATGATCCGCTTGTGGAAAGGAATTGTTGTCTTTATCCCCTCGACGATGTACTCGTCCAGGGCCCGGGCCATGCGGCGAATGGCGTCCTCGCGGGTGTCGGCGTGGACGATGAGCTTGGCGATCAGCGAATCGTAGTGGGGAACCACCGAGTACTGGTCGTAGACGAAGGAGTCGACCCGCACCCCGAGTCCGCCGGGGGTGTGATAGCCGGTGATCTTGCCGGGAGACGGGGTGAACTTCACCGGGTCCTCGGCGTTGATCCGGCATTCGATGGCGTGCCCATGGATCTTCACATCGCTCTGCTTGTAGCGGAGCTTGAGCCCCGCGGCCGAGCGGATCTGCTCCCGGACGATGTCGATGCCGGTAATCATTTCGGTGACCGGATGTTCAACCTGGACCCGGGTATTCATCTCCATGAAGTAGAAGTTGAAGTTCTTGTCCAGCAGAAACTCGACGGTGCCGACACTGTCGTAGTTGACCGCCTTGGACGCCTTCACCGCCGCCTCACCCATGGCCTTGCGAAGCGCCGGGGTCATGACGGGGCACGGGGCCTCCTCGATGATCTTCTGGTGGCGCCGCTGAATGGAGCAGTCCCGCTCGCCGAGATGGATCACGTTGCCGTGCTTGTCGGCCATGATCTGGATCTCCACGTGACGGGGCTCTTCGCAGTACTTCTCGATGTAGACCTCGGGGTTGCCGAAGCCGGCCTGGGCCTCGGCCCGGGCGGTGGCAAAGGCATTGGGGAGGGTTGCCGGCGAGTGGACGATTTTCATCCCCCGTCCGCCGCCGCCGGCCGTCGCCTTGATGATAACCGGGAAGCCGATACCCTTGGCGATCTTCACCGCCTCGTTGACATCGTTGACCCCCTCCTTGGTGCCGGGGAGGATCGGTACACCCTCCTTGATCACCGCCTGGCGGGCGCTGATCTTGTCACCCATGATCCGCATGCTCTCGGAAGAGGGGCCGATGAAAGTGATACCGCAGTTCTCGCAGATCTCGGCAAAGGCGGCGTTTTCGGAGAGAAAGCCGTAGCCGGGATGGATCGCCTCGGCGTCGGTCAGCTCAGCGGCGCTGATGATGGCGTTGATATTGAGATAGCTCTGGAGGCTCGGAGCCGGACCGATGCAGACGCTCTCGTCGGCCAGCTTCACGTGAAGGGAATCCTTGTCGGCGGTGGAGTAGACGGCCACCGTCTTGATCCCCAGCTCCTTGCAGGCCCGGATGACCCGCAGGGCAATCTCCCCCCGGTTTGCGATCAGAACTTTATGGAACATGTACGAAATCTCCGTTCATGAATTGAAGGTCAACGGGCCTGTCGCCCGTTGACCTTGGTGAACTGCCCGCTAGAGCGGCTCGACAATAAAGAGTGCTTCGCCGAACTCCACCGGCTGGGCGTTCTCCTTGCAAATCTGGACGATCTTGCAGCGGTACTCGGCCTCGATCTCGTTCATGAGCTTCATGGCCTCGACGATGCAGAGGACCTGGCCCTTCTCGACGATCTGCCCGACTTCCGCATAGGGGGCGGCGTCCGGGGCCGGCGCCCGGTAGAAGGTGCCGACGATGGGGGAGGTGATCTCGTTCCCCTTGGCCGCGGCTGGTGCGGCAGTCTCCGCGGGAGCCGACGGTGCGGCAACGGCGGCAGGCGCGGCGGCCTGGACCATCTGCTGGGGCATGGCGATCATCTGCTGGGGTGCCTGGTACTGGACCACCGGCGCCGCGCAACCGCGCTTGATCCGGATTTTGTCCTCGGCGGCCTCCAGCTCGAACTCGGTAATATCGGTTTCGGTTACCATCTTTATCAGCGACTTGAGATCCTTGATATCCATACGCTTTCTCCTTTTGGCAAATACCGCCCGGCCCTCATGGCACGCAGGCGGCTATGACAGAATGATGAGTTCCTTTGGCACCCGGGTGAGGAGGCGGTGCCCGTCGCCGGTGACCGCCACCGTATCCTCGATCCGCACCCCGCCCCATTGGGGGATGTAGATACCCGGCTCGATGGTGAAGACCATCCCCTCCTCCGCAACGCCTTCGCCACGGGGGGAGACGACCGGTTTTTCGTGAACGTCGAGCCCGACACCGTGGCCGAGCCCGTGACCGAAGAAGGCCCCGTATCCCTGTTCCTCGATAAAGCCGCGGGCAATGGCATCGAGATCCCTGAAGCTCACCCCCGGCCTCACGGCTGCAACAGCCCGGTCGTGGGCCTCCTTGACGATGCCGTAAACCTCCCGCTGGCGGCCGTCGGGCTCACCGACACAGACGGTGACCGTCTCGTCAGAGTGGTAGCCGTTGAAGACGGCACCAAAATCGATGGTAACAAGCTCGCCGGCTGCGATGACCTTCTCGCTGGCCCTGCCGTGGGGAAGCGACCCCCGCTCGCCGGAAGCGACGATGAAATCGAACGACTTGTCATCGGCCCCTGCCCGCCGCATGGCGAACTCCAGATCCAGGGCGAAATCACGCTCGACCACCCCTGCCCTGAGTCCCCCGAGGGACGAGACAAGGGCTTCTGAAGCGATCCGGGCCGTCTCGGCCAGCAGATCAAGCTCGCCGGTGTCCTTCACCATGCGGAGCGAGGTGATATCCTCCCCGATGGGGACGAACTCCACCCCGGGAGCCTTTGCGGTGAGGGCCGTGAGAAGAGCGACCGTCGTGTGTTCCGCCTCGAAGCCGACCCGTCTGAACCCCTTGCCGGCAAGAAGTTCCGCGATGCCGTCCAGTTTGATGCGGTACTCGATCGTGGGGCACCCCGTAACCTCCCGGGCCGCCTGGGTGGTGTAACGGGAATCGGTCAGGAACCAGCACGCTTCCCTGCCGACAACCAGAGCACCGTCGCTGCCCGTGAAGCCGGCGAGGTACCGAACGTTACTCAGGTTAAAAAAAAGGACCGCGTCAACATCCTGTTTTTCCGCGTATCCTTGTGCCTTAACGATCCTGTTTTTTAGCATGTTCATGCTTTGGTGACAATCTCTTTTTTAATGTGAGTAAAAAGGGCGCGCAGCCCCAACAGATAGCTTTCAGCGCCGAATCCGGCGATCTGGCCGACGGCCACCGGAGCGATGAAACTGTGGTGCCTGAACTCTTCACGGCGGTGGATGTTGGACAGGTGGACCTCCACGACTGGAAGGGCCACAGCGGAAAGGGCGTCGCGGATGGCAACACTCGTGTGGGTGTACGCCGCCGGGTTGATGAGGATGCCGTCGCAGCAGCCGCACGCCTTCTGGATGGCATCGATGAGGTCCCCTTCTCCATTGGACTGGAAGAAGGAAACCGAGCAGCCGAGCTCGGCGGCCAGGGCGGCGATGGATTCATTGATCCGGTCGAGGGTGAGGGAACCGTAGATGCCGGGCTCGCGAGTGCCGAGCAGATTGAGATTCGGGCCGTGAACCACGAGGATGTTCATCGGTGCCTCCATGAAGTGGGGATTGTCCGCTCGTGCCGTCAGGAAAGGTTCTCGCGCAAGGCGTGGACTTCACGGCGGAGCAGGAAGCGCCCCTTGCCGTAGTTGCCGTGATGGTCAAGGGTCAACGCGATGAACAGGTCGTCATTGATGACCCTCACGATGACCCTCACCCGCCCGGTATTCACCGCCAGCTCTTCCAGCCCGCCGGACTTGAGAACCTCCGCCGTACGCTTTACCTCCTTCAGCAGAGAGGCATACTCGACCGACATCAGGTGCAGGTCCACGCCGGCGTTTTCCAGAAAGTACTCGTCGATAGCGATGCCGTCGTACCCCATGATGGTTACGCCGAGCCCCCCCTCGACGCTCTCCACGATCCCCTTCAGCGTCTCCCTGAACGGCATTCGCGCATCCTCCCGATGGTGGCGAGCCACCCTTCCAGCACTGCCACGGCATCACCCTCCCCCCCGGAACCAACTGGGAGGTCCTCTCTGACTGTCTCCTGGTCCTTGGCTGCTTCGGCAAACTCCTCGCCGAAGGGCATCGCGGACGTAAAGGCATTCTCCCGGGCACGGGCATCGTCCTCGTCGATCCGGTGCTTGAGGGCCACGGTCCGCTCACGGAGTTCCTCATTGTCCGGGTTGGCGTCCAGAAGATCGCGGTAGATCTTGAGCGCCTTCTTGAGGAATCCCTGGTCGACGTAGAGTTCCGCAATGGTTGCCGTCTGCAGGGGATCGGAACCCAATTCTCCCGAGGCCTGGGTTTCCCCGTCAAGCAGTTGTTCTTCACCAGCGAAATTTGCCTCTCCGGAGAATTCCTCCCCCTGGATCTCGTCGTCGAGGATTTCATCGCTCAATTCCTCGATAATCTCCGCTTCCTCAAGGAGAAATTCATCATCGTCGAACCGGAGCTCAGTCTCCCCTGACGCCTCGTCGCCTGCAGAAAAGAGATCTGCGTCTGGCTCGAAGCTCTGCTCGCGCAAAAGAAGACCATCGAGGGCAACCTTGCTTTCCAGGTCGTCGGGGCTGAGGGCAATGATCGTTTCAAGGGCCTTGCGGGCGAGGTTATTTTCGCCGATGTCGCTATAGATCTGGCCCAGGAGTTTCTGGGCAATGAGGTTGTCGGGAGTGACCCGCACGACCCGCTCCAGCGCGGCCCTGCTCTCGGCCTGCTCGCCCTTTTCGAAGCAGGCACGCCCCAGGGCCAGATACCCCCCCACATAGTCAGGATGGAGCTCGATCCCCTTGCGGGCGGTGTCGATGGCGTCGTCCAGGAGCCCGACCTTGCGGTAAAGCTCCGCCAGGGGGGCGAAGCAGTAGGAAGCCGGGTCAGTGGTCAGGATATCCTCATAGCGCTTGATATCCGTCCAGAACGATTCGGTACCCTGATTCATGGTCATCCCCCGATCCCGCAGACGGCGAGCACCTCGGAGAGGTCCTGGAGCCTGACGATGGAGAAGTCGCCGATCCCCTTGTTGAGAATGAAGCTGAGCCCCGCGTCACGTGCCTTCTTGTCCCTCAGCAGAACCTCGCGGTACTCCTGTGCAGCGAAGACGGGAAGCTCCACCGGCAGCTTCAGGGATGCAAGGAGGGCACGGAGCCGCTCCGTATCGGCCGCCGTCGCCTCACCCCGGTGCTCGGCAAGCTTTGCCGCCTGCACCATGCCGATGGCCACCGCCTCGCCGTGGAGAAAGGTTCCGTAACCGGCGAGGGTTTCAACGGCATGACCGAGGGTGTGACCGTAATTGAGAACCGCCCGCAGGCCCGCTTCCCGCTCGTCCTTCTCCACCACCGACGCCTTGATGGCGCAGCAGCCCATGATGATCCGGGTGAGAACAGACCGATCACGGGCAAGGAGCGGCGCGACGCTCCGCTCGACCTCCCCGAAGAGCTCCCGGTCGAGGACCACACCGTACTTGACCACCTCGGACATGCCGGCAAGATATTCCCGCTCCGGAAGGGTCGAAAGGGTTTCCACATCAATGATGACCGCTTGGGGCTGATAGAAGGCACCGATAAGGTTCTTGCCGCGGGGATGGTTGATGCCGGTCTTGCCGCCGACGCTGCTGTCCACCTGGGCAAGGAGCGTGGTGGGCACCTGGACGAAGGGGATGCCGCGCAGGTAGGTGGCTGCTGCAAACCCCGCCATATCCCCCACCACACCGCCGCCAAGGGCGACGATGAACGAGTCGCGGGTGAGCCCACCGGCGATGAGGAGGTCGTAGATAGCATTCAGGGTTGCGCTGTTCTTGAACTCCTCGCCATCGGGGATCTCCACCCTGAACGGCGAAAAACCTGCTTCAGCCAGAGACTCGGCCACGGGCCCGTAGTAGAGAGGACCGACCGTGGTATTAGTCACCACCGCGGCGAGCCTCCCGAGTCCCAGCTCTCTGCAGACCGCACCGATCCCCCCGAGGATTCCGCTTCCCCCCCGGATCGTATAGCTCCTGTCGCCGAGGCCCACCGTCAGCGTTTCCACGCGCATCCTTTCTCTTCAAGAAAACCGATGATTTCAGCGACCACATCTTCCACGCTTTTGCCGGTAGTGTCAATCCTCAAGTCCGCAACGGCGTAGAACTGTTCGCGTTCCGCCATCATGGCAGCAATTCGCTCCCCCGAGCGGTCGTCCTTCAATAGGGGACGGTCCGTCTCCTCCCGCAGCCTCCGGCAGACCTCGTCCACCGAGGCGGTGAGATTCACCACCACCCCTGCCTCACGGAGCAGGCGCCGGTTTTCCGGCGCAATGACCGCCCCCCCTCCGGTGGAGACAACACACCGCTCCTCCCGGGCCATGCGCCGCACCGCCTCGGTTTCGAGGGCGCGGAAATGGGGCTCTCCGTGACGAGCGAAAATCTCGTTTATGGATATGCCTGCTGCGGCAACAACCTGTGCGTCGAGATCGCAGTACCGGAAGCCGAGCCGGTCGGCCAGCAGCCTGCCGACGCTGCTCTTCCCCGTCCCCATGAAGCCGGTGAGAACGACGTTGCGCACGTTAGAAGGAACGGAGGTAGTCGATGTAGCCATCGTAGTTGCGCCGCACCTCGGCAAGGGAATCGCCGCCGAACTTCTCCAGGAACGCATTGGCAACCTCAATGGCGACCACCGACTCCGCCACCACGGCCGCGGCCGGCACGGCGCAGACGTCGGAGCGCTCAACCGTCGCCTCGAAGGACTCCTTGGTCAGCATGTCCACCGACCTGAGAGGCTTGTAGAGGGTAGGAATCGGCTTCATGGCGGCGCGGATCACGATCTCCTCGCCGTTGGTGATCCCCCCCTCGATGCCGCCGGCATTGTTGGTCTTGCGGAAAAAGCCCGCCCCCTCACCCCGCGCAATACGGGTCGAATCGTAGTAGATCTCGTCGTGGACCTGGGAGCCGGGGCGCCGGGCCGTCTCGAAGCCGAGGCCCATCTCCACCCCCTTGATGGCCTGGATGCTCATGACCGCCAGGGCGAGCCGGGCGTCGAGCTTGCGGTCCCACTGGACATGGCTCCCAAGCCCCACCGGAACCCCGGAGACGACCACCTCCACGACCCCACCCGCCGTATCGCCAGCCTCCTTCACCGAATCGATGAAGGCCTTCATCCGCTCCTCAGCCCCGGGATCATAGGTGGCAAGCTCGGACTTGGCGGCCAACTCCCGCAGCCGATCGGAGGAAAGTCCCCGCCGCTCCGCCCGGATCCCCCCCAGCTCCACCACGAAGCCGCTCACCGTGATACCAAAGGCGTCCAGAAACGCACGGGCCACGGAGCCCACCGCCACCCGCACGGCGGTCTCCCGGGCGCTGGAACGCTCCAGGATGTTGCGCACGTCGCGATGATTGTACTTCATGGCGCCGGGGAGATCGGCGTGGCCGGGGCGCGAGCGGGTGACCCGGATCTTCTCGTCCCGGTGCCGCTCGTGGGGCGACATCTTCTCCTGCCAGTTGACCCAGTCGCGGTTCACGACGCAGAGGGTGACGGGAGAGCCGATGGTCTCGCCCCACCGGACCCCGGAGAGGATCTGCACCTCGTCCTTCTCGATCAGCATCCGGCCACCGCGGCCGTACCCCCCCTGACGACGGGCCAGATCGACGTTGATCGTCTCTTCGGAAATTTTCAGTCCTGCGGGAAGCCCTTCGATGATGGCCGTCAGTTGCGGACCGTGGGATTCACCGGCGGTTAGGTAGCGGAGCATGGTAACCTCTCAAAATTAAAGAAAAGCCAGGGCGACCCTGGCTTTTCTTCATAGTTATACATCATAATAACAAACTGTTTTTACGCAATAATTGAGTTTAACATCAATACGCTTTAGAAATTAACCATAATAGAAGTATTTCCAGCCGGTGTCGAAGTATCAACCACGAGTATTGTCACCAGACCACCAGTAGCAGCTGTCTCCTTTTTCACGGTTAAGACATTTCCAGAAATAGCTGCACTAATATTCGGGCTCGGAGTCGGATTCATCGCCAAAACTGAATAAACTCCGGAACCTCCCGACAAGAGAACACTTCGACTTGTACTAATCGGATCAGTAGCCGCAAAAGTAATTGTACTCGAAGGAGCAACAGAAAGCGTGGGAGGAGTAGAAGAGACCGTACCCTGTTTAAGCACCACTACAGTATTTGATGCAAGCAAATCCCCAGTTTTAGCTGTTATATGAAAATACTTATCACTCACAGTATCTCTCGGCAACAAAAACGTATAAGTGACTATTCCTGAATTGTTAAGAGACTCAGTAAAAGAAGAGTTATACCCTGCAATATCGGAATCAGTGGTGATTTTTAATTCAACACCGAGAACATTACTCTGATAAGGATTAGTATAGGTTATTGTAAAAGACGCTTGTGTGTAGGTGCTATCGTCAACCTGAGACTTAGCAATGGTCAATCCACCATTTTTATTATTACCATCACTTCCACCACTTCCACCGCAACCAGCAACAAATAATAGTAGTAGTGTGACCATCGCTTTAATCATTGTACCTGCGTATCTCATCTTGCCTCCAACATTCCTTAGTCGAATATTAAACGGGTCAACTCACAATCTTCGGTGTAATGAAAATCAGCAACTCAGTCTTGGTCTTGTTTTTCGTATTCGACTTGAACAGCCACCCCAGCAGCGGGATATCCATCAGGAACGGAACGCCTGTGCTCTCATCAGTATCGCTGTCGACGAAAATTCCACCGATGACGGTCGTTTCGCCGTTCTTCACGAGAAGTTCCGTGGTGGCTTCCTTCTTGTTGATGGGGGGCGGGTTGCCGGTGCCGGCTGAGTTGTTGGTGGCCTTGATCTTCATGGAGATGCTGCCGTCGGAGGTGATGTGCGGCGTCACCTCAAGGGTCAGAGCGGCCTCCACGAATTCGGTCTTGGCCCCTTCGGTGGATGTTGTGTTCTGGTACGGGATCGACTGCCCCTGGGAGATCTTGGCCGCCTTGTTGTTGAGGGTCACCACCTTGGGCGACGAGACAATCTTCACGAGGCCTGCCGTTGCTGCGGCCGACAGCCGCAGGTCCACCTGGAGGTTGCTGGTGAGCTTGCCGAAGGAGATGCCGACCTGACCGCCCGATGTGCTTGGCGACGGGAACCCGACGAGGGGAGGCGGCGTAACGATCCCTCCGAATCCGGTGTCGAGGCCGTTGATGCCGAGGATCCCCGCGGAACCGTCCCGGTAGTGAATCCCCCACTGGACCCCGATGTCGCGGACAAAGGTGGAGGTGGCCTCGACGATCCGGGCCTCGATGAGGACCTGCTTCTCGGGGGTATCGAGATTCCTCAGAAGGTTTTTCATCTCGGCCAGCACCGGCGCGATGTCCTTTACAATGACCCGGTTGGTCCGGGTGTCCTGGGAGATCATCCCCCGCTCGCTCTTGATGGCGCTGAACTGGGTAACCACGTCGTTCACCGCGGCATAGTTGACTTCGAAGACCTCGGTCTTGAGCTCCATGGCCTTTTCTCTGGCCTTTTTCATGTTCTGCTCTTCGTCGGCCAGGGTCTGGATCTTGCCCTTGGGGCGGATCTGGACGATGTTGCCGTCGCGCTGCATCCCGAGCCCCTTGTTGTCGAGAATCACGTCGAGGGCCTGGTCCCAGGGGACGTTCACCAGTTTCAGGCTGATGGTGCCGGTGACGTCGTCGCCGACGATGAAGTTGAGGTTGCTGACCTCGGCGATGAGCTGGAAGATCTTCCTGACGTCAGCGTCGGAGAACTCAAGGGTAACGCGGCGCCCCGTGTAGACCTTCTTCCCGTCGACGACGGGAGTTACCGCCGCCGGCGCGGCCTGGGACCTGGCTGCCACGGGTGCGGTGCGGTCTGACTCGCCCGGCTGGACCAGCTCATGGGCTACCCGCGGAGCATCGATATCGGCGGGATTCTTCAGATCCAGGTAGACGATGCCGCCGTCACGGCGGAGTTCATAGGTTGTCTGGCTGCGGAGCTTCACCTGCACCTTTACGTCGTTGCGTCCCTTGGTCTTGACCTGGTAGGGGGTTATCCGCTCGACGACGCTGGCGAAGGCGCTCGTGTCGAGAAACCGCTGCCATTTGCGCGGCAGGATGCAGTTTTTCAGATTCAGTGTAAGGCCGTCGGCGGACTTGGCCGGCTTTTCGACGTCGCAGGGACCATTCGTGGCAATGCCGATGCGGGAAATGCCGTCCACCACCTTGAAATCGATTGATTCTATTTCGGCCACTCCCGAGTGAGCCAAGGGCTTGGCTTCCACCCTGGGCGCAGCTCCCGTCACGAGGGCGGGGGGCACCGGCTCCGCATCTACAGGCCTGGCGGGCACGGCTGCCTGAGCGGGTCGGACAGCAGCCACCGGGGCGGACGAGGGAACGACGGCAAGGCCGGCGGCGGTTCTCTCCACCGTCAAGGCGGGAAGGCTGCCACCGGCGGCGTCAAGAACGAGGCGCACCTTGTCGGGATAGGCACCAACCCGGACGGTGCCGATCCCCATGCTGTTGACCGGCACAACCTTCTGGGCCATGGCTGCCTTGACGCCGAAGATATCGAGCACCAGGCGATCGGGCTTGGCGAGCCGGAAGGTCTTGAAATCGGCCACGTCACCCGTGGTCTGGATCTCCAGGAAACCTTTCCGGGGGGTGATGGCGGTGATGGCGCTGGCGGGCTTCTGCTCTGCCGGGGTAGGTGCGGCTTCAGCAGGCTTTTGAGGTGACGCTTCCTGGACCGGCTGGACCGGCTGGGGAGCCATGGGCTCCGCAACGACGGCGGCAGGAACCGGAGCCGGCGGCGGCACAAAGGAAAGACGCATGGTCCCCTTGTCCGACGTGTCGGTGGCGGCCGTCATCTCCACATCCCGATTAAGGTAGACCTCGACACGGGTCATGGCTGTTTCGCCCTCGCCGACCGGGGTGGCCACGATCCGCTTGATGTTCCCTGAGTTGATCTCCATGGGCGCGACAAAGGAGCCCGGTTCCACCTGAGCCAGGTCTATGACCCCTTTGGGGGGATTGGCAACCGTGTAGAAGGTATAGGCCAGGGGTTGGTCAGCCGAGATGATTACCTGGGCATTGTCCCCCTCCCCCGCGACCCGGATGTCCCGTATCACACGCGCTGCCGTCTGGGTTGCCTCCTTGTCGCTTTTGACTGCGGCGTTGGAGGCGGCGCAGCCGCACAATGCACCCAGCAGGGAAAGGAGCATGAGGTTACGGGATATTGAGAGTTGGATTCTCATCGGGAGTCTCCTTGGGAGCCTGTTAGTTTTTCTTCGGCAGCGTGAGCTTCACTGTCCGCCGGGTCATCTTGCCGGTCACGTCATCCCTTGAACGTTCAGCCACCTCAAGGTACGACGGAGTTACTTTCGTTATCACGCCGTTGTTGTTGCCGATCTTCATCCCCGCCTTGACGACATACCCCTTGCCGGCCGGATCAACGATGAGCGCCTTGTTCTCCTTGAAACCGGCGATGATGCCGCTGACGCGAAACTGCTCCACCGTGTATCCCTGGATGGGAAGTGAGCCTGAGGTGGTAAGGGATCCGCGGCCGGCTGCCGGTTTCTCGACCTTGGGCTGGATGAATGGCTTGAAGGGATCTTTCCGACCAGTGAAATCGAGCGTTGGTGAAATACTCGCCACGGGGAGGGCGGACGAGGTCTGTGCCTGTACAGGAGGCTTGACCGGGGCAGCGGGCTTCGTGGTGGTGGCCGCCGGTGCCGGGGGCGCGCCCTCTTCAGCCTTCTTGCACCCCGCGCACGCCAGAACCAGCGAGGCTGCTGCGGCAAGGAGGAGCAGGTTGGTGCTATTTCTTCTTGTCATCCTTGGTCTCTTTCTTTTCGAGGAAGCGGAACGTCGTAGCGAGACAGTTTACCTTGACGCTGGTCTTGCCTCCCGCCTGCTTGATGTCGGCAAAGGAGACGTTGGTGATGTTTACGATCCTCGGCAGGTTCCCCACGGCGGTGAAAAAATTGGCAACGCTGTGGAAGGAGCCGGAAACGGAGATATCAACCGGCACCTCGGCATAGAAGTCCTTGGGAACTTCCGGCTTGGGCCTGAAGAGAAGGAAGTCGTTTCCTGCTCCCTTGCCGACGCTGGTGATGCTGGTCAGCAGGGTCGGAATCTCCTTCTGGTTCGGCAGTTCCGTGAGGGCCAGGTCGAGATCCTTCTGCAGTTGCTGATACTCGCGCTTCAGTTGGGGGAGGTTGTTGGCGATCTTCTGCTTGTCCTGCACCTCGTTCTGCAGCCCTTCCAGGCGGCCGCGAAGATCCTTGAGCTCTTGCTGCCGCGGCAGCAAGAGTCCCCAGTAGAGGGCCGCGCCTTCAAACACCACAATGGCGACAAGAAGTGCTATCTTCTGTTTCTTGGGAAGCTTCAGCAGTTTTTCGATTCTCGGATCCATGGAGAGTCCCTGACCGGTGGCTATTTCTTCGGTGCGGGCGGTTCTTCCTTCTTGACCGCCTTGAGTACACAGGTAAGCTCGAACCGCTTGGCCTTCACGCCGGCAACATCTGTCTGTTCCGACACGACAAGTTCAACGTTAGTGAAGTCTTCCGATCCTTGCAGGTTGCGCATGAATGTCGCGATGAGGTCTTCGTCGAGGGCAATCCCCCCGATACTGACGCTCGCACCGCTCTCGGTATACTTGGTTACCCAGAGTTTTTCAGGGGTCGCGTCACTCAGGGAGGCGAGTCTGCGGACGGGGCCGGTTTTCCCCTTGCGGAGCTGGCCGAGCACATCGAGTTTCTTCGTGACGTCGTCTTTCAGTTTCTTGATGTTTTCCAACTCGCCGATCTTGACCTTGAGCTGCTGAAGGTCGCTTTCCGCCTTCGCGATCTCTTCCTTGGTGGCTTTGATCCTCGCCTGGGCATAGACGAAGAGCCCAAGACCGGCGATAAGCACGAGCAGCGCGGAGATACCGAGAATCGCCAGCTGCTGCTGGGCGGTCTCTTTCTTTTTCGACGTTCTGACCGGGAGCAGGTTGATTCTTACCATTTGTCCCCAACCCTCCTTGTGGCCAGTCCCAGGGCTACCGTAACGAGAGGCCCGATCTCCTGAAGATACTCGGGGTCGAATTCCTTTTCGCTGCAGCTTATCTTCCTGAAGGGATTGAGCATTTCCACCGGCACGCCAAGCCTGTTCTGGATCGCCTCGGCAAGCATGGCGGTTTTCGCTGCGCCGCCGCTGAGGTAGACCTTGCCGACCTTACCCTCGCCAGCGGTGGTATTGTAGAAGTCAAGGGAACGACGCACCTCGATGGAAAGAGTTTCGTTGACCCGGGCGATAACGTCCCGAAGCTTTGCCTGGTCGGGAAAATCGCCGGTCACCTTGACCCGCTCCGCTTCAGCGCTGCTCAACGCGAACTGCTTCTGGATCTCTTCGGTAAAGAGGTTTCCCCCCATCTGCACGTCCCGGGTAAAGAGCGAAACCCCTCCCTTGACGATATTGAGGTTGAGGATGCTGGCACCGATGTTGATGAGGGCCACAACCTCCTCGGGAGCGCTTTCGTAGTTGAGCTCGAATGCGTTCTGCACCGCGAAGGAGTCCACGTCGACGATGACGAGCTTGAAACCGCTCTCGGCGAAGACGTTCACGTAGTCGTTGATGATCTCCTTCTTGCTCGCCACGAGAAGCACATTCATGCGGGTGGGGTCATCCTCGTCGGGCTCGAGGATCTGAAAATCGATATTGACATCGTTGATGTCGAAGGGAATGTACTGCTCAGCCTCCCACCGGATCTGGTCCTCCAGCTCTTCGGGGGGCATGGCGGGAAGCTTGATCTTGCGAATGATCACCGTGTTCCCCGAGATGGAACATGCGGCTTCCTTGATCTTGACGGAGAGGCTCTTGTCGAGGTTTTTGACCGCGTCGACGATCGCCGAGTTGTCCATGAGGGTATTGTCGACAATGGCTTCCGGCGGCAACGGCATCGTGCCGACATTCAGAAGCTGCCAGGCCCCCTTCTGCTCTTTGAGCTGCACGAGCTTCACGGAGCTGGAACCTATGTCGATACCGACGAGATCCTTTTTCTTGGAGAAAAACATAGGGAATTCCCGTTCACAAGGTTAATCGAGAAAGACCGCTTCCTTCTCGGACAATGAAAAACCAAAGGCAAGAATGATCTTTCTCTTGGTCTCCATCCGGCACTCCTCACCGTGTTCTATCCTGTCAATGGTGGCCGGTGAAACCCCCGCAAGGCGTGCAAGCTCTGCCTTGCTCATGAGCCGTTCTTCTCTGATCTTTCTGACGTTGTTTTTGAATTTCATCGCCCATTCCCGCAAAGCCAGGTAGTTTACGGCGAAATGTACTGGAATTGAAACTAATGTCAAGGAATTAGTTAAAATTGAACGAAGTTGAAATCTATTAGGTGCAATTGTGCACCACAGACTTCTTATCGGCATGCCTTTCACAGAACGTGAATAAATCCGAAGCATATATTTCTCCCGACACCCGCCTTGTCGTGCCCCCAAGGATGGCCGTTTCAGAATCCGGAAAAAGAAAAAACCGGGGCCAAACAATCACGCTGGTGATATTTCGGCAACCCGGCTGTCTCGGGGAGACCCGTAGGCTTTCCGCCCCACCCTCGCGGGTGGTTTAGTATTATCGATATCTATTAAGTTGTTGTTTATTCACGTGGGTACTAGGTAGCTCTGTAAGCAAGTTCGATTCCATCTGCGCGGAAAAACAAAATAACTCCAGAAAACAGAGACCTTTAGGACCGATGACGGTTCGACACGTGGCATATAACTGACAATTCTGCACACGCGGCGACAATTATTGACACCCCTTTGTCAACAAACCGTATCCATCGTGCCGTTGCCACCGCTTAGTACTCATAGAGCACAGAGAGCCGGGCCTTCTCCCGCGCATTTGCCTCGCTTTCTGCCTGAACTTCTATGGTATAGATTCCCGGCAGGTGCTGGGGAGAAATGCCGCTTCCCGTTCCTGCCACGCCCGCTCCCGAGTCGAGTTGGATGCCGCTGAGATCGGAGTTGCCCGGAACGGTGTCGACTATTTTGCCGTAGACATTGAAGTCCGTTCCTGTACCCGAGAGTTTGGCCGTCATGTCGGGGAAGTCTGTGGGTTCGACGGTGCTGCTGCAGTCAGATCCCCACTGGGTGGTCGGCTTGCCGATCTTGTCCTGGAAGCAGGCGGAGTCAACCATCTTAAGGTTGACAGTACTGAATGCCTCTTCGATCTTGGCCGATGAATACCCCTGGAATGTCCGCTCGATCACCTGCTTGGTGAAGAGCTCCGCGGCTCCGTGGGACGCGTCAAGGGAGCTCTTGTACCGTTTCTGGGCGGCGGACATCCTTGTACCGGAAAGGACCATGTACAGGAGCGACATGGCTATCGCCAGGGAGATGAGGGTGAGCATGAGCGCCGTGACCAGCGCAACGCCTCGTTCGTTATCTATGTGGCCCATCTGCGTACGCTCCGAGACTCAGTTCGCAAGGTTTTTGGGGTTGACCACCACCGTGTACAACCGCCATCGGTAATTCCGCCAGTCGGCGCCGATGCCCGCAAGATCGAATTCGCTCCCCAGGGAGGAGTCAAAGTCCCCAACCCGCACTTTCTGGGTCGGGTAGGTGAACGACCGGTCCTTCTTCCCTTCCTGGGCCAGAATATAGACCCGCACCTCCTTGACCTGGTCGCGAATCTCCTGGGCTGATGTCGACACCTCATTGAGATGCATGTCCACCTCGCCGTCACCACTGGTATCTACCCCGAAAATCACCTGCATGTCGGCCACGCAGTCCAGCAGCGGATAGGGTATGACATCGCCGTCATGGCCGACGATTCCCTTGAACAGGGTAAAGGTATTGGGGGCGCAGCTCTGAGGAACCTTTGGCGGCGTGGCAAGGTAGTAATCAACCCGGTTGAAGGGCCTGACCGGGGTATCCGTAGGATGCACCCCATACACGAGATAAAGATCCGATTGAGCCTGGGGCCTGAACTCGGCGGCATTGGGGGGATAAGTCGTAGAGAACTCGGTAGCCGATTTCATGACCAGCTGCTTTCCCTGGACACCGTCGACATTGGTGGCCCGCACAACAATCACCTTTTCTCCTGCAGCCAGGTCTTCGGCGGTGTCCCACTGCTTCAGGACACTGCCTACGGATGAGTAAGTGGCATAGGTCCATTTCTTTGCCGTTGCATCCATTCCAGCGACGGTAGAACGGATGACAAGGCGGTCGGACCCTGCCGGCCCCTGGTTATCACCCGTGTGGACCGCCCGCGGCACCCCTCCTGTGGAAGCATCGCTAAGACCAGTTCCCAGATCAGGCTCCGTGTACTCGGGGGTTATCGGGAAGCTCCAGGGAAGCCCGTAACCGGCGTGCTCCAGGTCAACGCGCATCATTTCGAGGCCGATGATGCCCCCCGTCTGGCTCTCGGCGATTTTCGTCTGCTGGATGGAATGGCTCACCAGCGTATTGAAGGCGTCAGAGGTGGCCATAATGACAATCAGGAAGATGGCCATGACCACGATGAGCTCAACGAGCGAAAAGCCCCTGTTTCCCTGGAGTAATGCCCATGGCGCCCGGGATGTGTTGCTGGTTCTGGTTTCGCAATCCACTGTCATCTCCTAGCGGCTCTTCACCGTGACGACACGATGCACGTAGGGAACGTTTCGGTAGTCCCACCGAACTGACAGGTTAATCCGGCGCCAATCGCTCGTAATGGAGGGATCGGGCGAATAGAGCCGCTCCACCAGGAACGGTTTGCTGAAGCCCCGCATATTCCTCGTAACGGTGATCGTACTCGTACCGGTAATGTTGTCGAAGGGGAGGCGCCGCAGCTCGTGCATGGTGTTTTCACCCACCCGCACCGCTTCGTCCCGCAACTGGTTTCTCAGGTTGTGCTCCATGGCGACGTTGATCGCCTGGAGCATTCCCAGCAGCCCCACCGCCATGATGACCACGGCCACGAGCACTTCAATGAGGGTGAATCCCCGTTCGTCACTTGATGGTGATATTCGCACTGGCACAGCTATCTCCTGCCTTCCGTTTGCCGATTTTGACCATGGTGGGATACACCACGACACTGTCATAGGTTGCCGGGTTGCCGGCAGGCTCGATGCAGATGGCCTTGCCATCTTCGGGTGGTTCCCTGAAAGCCACCCCCCACGTGTCAAAGTCGATTTGCTCCGGTTTCGCCGTAGTCCCCTCCCATACGGTCGGGTGCGGCAATGTCATCACCGATTGGGGTGCAACGGCAACGTTGGCCGACGAATAGATTCTAAGCGCCCCGGAGGAGAACACCACGGAGCGTGGCCTCTTGGTGTAGAGGGCCTGCTGGCGGATCTCCTGCAGGTCGGCATAGAGCTTCTTCACCTGGGTTTCCATGCCGGATTTCTTGTTCATCTCGCTGAAGTTCAGGGTCCCAATCGCCAGCAGTGTGCCGATAATGGCCACGATCAACACGAGTTCCACCAGTGAAAAACCCTTGCTGTTCATGTCAGCGTTCCCTGATGTGAAGGATCTTCTTCAGCGGTTTGTTGGCGCTCTTGGTGATGACCAGGGCCTGGTCCCCCGGCGGTTTCCCCTGCATGTCGCCGCCGGTGCGCCGCTTGGCCTTGTCGGTGAAGGAGGTGGCAAGGTTCTTTTCTTCGAAGGCGCCGGTGGAGAGCTGAATAAGCACCTTCCCTTCAAGGGCCTTAAGGGGCCCTTCTTTCCCCGTATCGTACCTGACGGCCCAGAGATAGGATTTGCCGCCGAATTCACAGGGGTCGCCCGTGGGCATGAAGCTGGCGTAGATGACAAGGCCGTTGGTGAGGGTCGTGGGGTCGCTGACCACCCGCTCGGCGCCGAATACGCCCGACTTTTGATCGAGATTGATGTACCACCCCTTGTCGTTGCTGTCCGCCGCGCCGGATGTCTGGTCAACCAGGTCACTCCTCTCAAGGGTGTAGTCCGTTGCCGCAAGGGTAGTCGTACATTCCCCGTCCAGGGCGTTGCTGTTCGTGTAACACGGCTCGCTTATGCCGTAGATGGCCTGCCGCGTAGTAAAATCGTCGTCCTGGTTGTCCAGTGTCTTCTTGAAGTAGTAGCGGCCGGTGCCGAAGTAGAGCCAGAGATTCTTGTTCTTGCGGTCCTGGAGCCTGCCGATGGCGGAGGTGACGGGTCCGATGTCCTTGATGACCGGGCTCAATGTCCAGTCGGAGATGTTCGTACTTTCGTTGGTCAGGAACCGGAGCACCCCCCCCTTGGTCCAGGTACCGGTGGAGGTGTCCTTCTGCACGTAGCCGAAGTAAAGGGCGTCGTCCTCGTAGAGGCCGGCGGACATGGAGTTCCAGCGATCCGTATCGATGGC
>CAJPFF010000051.1 GCA_905339345.1 Geobacteraceae bacterium
CACCGTGTCCTCGGTCACCGGCTTCGGCTTGTTTGTCGCGCTGGATGATCTATACATCGAAGGTCTGGTGCATGTGTCCGAACTCGGCGCAGATTATTTCCACTTCGACCCCGCCAAGCACCAGATGCTCGGCGAGCGCACGGGCAAGCGCTACCGCCTGGGCGATCGCGTGCGCGTCAAGGTCGTGCGCGTGGATATGGAAAGCACCAAGATTGATTTCGTGCTGGTGGAAGACATCGGGCCGCTGACCGAAGAGAAAGGTGATCTGAGTGCAGGTGCATGGGGGCAGTCTGCGCCGAAGAAAAAGACAACTGCAAAGAAGCGCAGCAAATAACCCGGCATCAATTTCCCTCCCCCTTGCAGGGGGAGGGCTAGGATGGGGGTAGAAGCTCGGCTTTACCCCACTGTTCCACCCCCATCCCAACCTTCCCCCTCTGCGGGGGACGGAGTGAATGTCGCCTTAGGCGATCTACAGGTTTATAAAAGAAAGCAAACAAGCATCATGGCTGAAACCCGCATCATTCACGGCTTCCATGCCGTCACCGCACGCATCCGCCAGCATGCCGACAGTGTGCTGGAGCTGTATGTAGACACCCAACGCCGCGATCCGCGTGCGCGCGATCTGCTCAAGCTGGCAGAAAGCCAGGGCGTACGCATCGTCCCCGTGGATAGTAAACGCCTCGATGGCATGGCCGGGAACGCTCGCCATCAAGGTGTTGCAGCCAGGGTGGATGCGGCGCAAAAGGTGCAGCACCTGGATGACGTGCTGGACACCCTCACCGAGCCTGCGCTGCTGCTGGTGCTGGACGGTGTGCAAGACCCGCACAATCTCGGCGCCTGTCTGCGCAGCGCCGATGCCTTCGGCGTACACGCCGTCATCGCGCCGAAAGACCGTGCCGTGGGGCTGAACGCCACCGTGGAGAAAGTCGCCTGCGGCGCGGCGGAAACTGTGCCCTACATCACCGTCACCAACCTGGCGCGCACCCTGCGTGAGCTGAAGGAGCGCGACATCTGGATCGTGGGGGCCGATGGCGAAGCGGAAACAGACATGCACAGTTTCAAGCACGCCGGTGCGCTGGCCTGGGTGCTTGGCGCGGAAGGCGAAGGTCTACGGCGGCTAACGAAAGAGACCTGTGACCAGCTGGTGCGTATCCCGATGCTGGGCAGCGTGGAAAGTTTGAATGTGTCAGTGAGTGCGGGTGTGTGTTTGTATGAGGCGAGAAGGCAGCGGCAGGGTGGCTCGTAGCAATATCTGTAATAGTTCAGGCTTAATCAGATAGGC
>CAJPFF010000052.1 GCA_905339345.1 Geobacteraceae bacterium
GGCGTCCTGGGCACTTCGGGCCTTGCGGCAGGCCCCTGTCCCCCGTGGAGTTTCGCAAGGGATGCCTGCACGTCCTTTTGATCAGGGTCGAGCGCGAGTATCATCTTGCATACCGCCACGGCCTTCAGGGTGAAGCCGAGGCGCAGAAAGCTTTCGGCGCCTTTCTTGTAAAAAGATATGACCGAGTCTTTCGCGCCGAGCTTTGCGGCTATGTCCCCCATCCTCATGTATATCCTGGGGTCCTTCCTGCCGTACTCCTCGAGCTTCTCGTATGTTGCCAGGGCCTCCCTGAACTTCCCCTTCGAGTAAAGCGACTCAGCCCTGTCCCTGGCGGCCGCGATCATCGCCGCGTCAAGGCTCATTCGTACCTGAGCCCCTCTACGGGGTCGAACCTTGAAGCCTGCCACGACGGGTAGAGCGTCGCCAGAAAGCTTATGCCTATCGATATCAACGCTATCGCCGCGACAAAGGCCGGCTCCACCTTCGAGGGGAACTTGTCTATGTAGTAGATTGAAGGCGGCAGCACCTTGAACTGGAAGACCGTCTCGATGAACTGCACTATCGCCTCGAGGTTCAGCGCGGCGACGACCCCAAGTGTAGTCCCCAGAAGAGTGCCTATGACGCCTATGACGATCCCCTCTATCATGAAGATGCGCATTATGCCGCCGCTGGTAGCGCCGAGGCTCTTCAAAATAGCTATGTCCTTGCCCTTTTCCATGACGACCATGATGAGCGTGCTTATTATGTTGAGGGCCGCAACCATTATTATGAGCGCGAGGATGATGAACATCGCCGCCTTCTCGAGCTTCAGGGCCGAGAACAGGTTCCTGTTCATCTCCATCCAGGTCCTCGTCCAGTAGGGCCCCTTTATCTCCATCATTATGTCGTTCGCTATCTTCTCGGCCTCGTAGATGTCGGTTATCTTTACCTCCACGCCGGTGACAGCGTCCCCCATCCTGAAGAACGCCTGGGCGTTCTCTATGGAGATGAACGCCATCGAGGAGTCGTACTCGTACATCCCGAGCTCGAATATGCCGGCCACCTTGAAGGCCGCCATTCTCGGGACAGGCCCGGCCGGGGTCATGGTGCCCATGGGGGAGATGACGTTCACCGTATCGCCAAGAGAGACGCCGATGTTCCTGGCAAGCTCGCGGCCGATTATTATCCCGGCGGCCTCCGTCCCGGCGCTCAGCGGGGGCCGGAGGCCCTCTATGGAGCCTTCCTTTATCTTGTCCGGCAGCACCGTCACAGTGCCGGTGGTCTCGAGGTCAAGGCCCCTTATGACGGAGCCGACGACCCCGCCGGAGGCCGATATCATTGCCTGGTTGTAGGTGAACGGCGTGGCCCCGACGACGCCCGGCACCTCGAGGACGCGCTCGGAGACTTCCTTGTAGCCCCTCATCTGCCCGCCCAATTCAGTGACGACGACGTTCGCGTTTATGCCGAGTATCTTCTCCCTCAGGTTCTCCTCGAAGCCTGTCATTACCGAAAGCACGATGATAAGGGCGGTCACGCCTACGGTTATCCCCAGTATGGAGATGAAGGTTATGACCGATATGAAGGTCTGCTTCCTCTTGGCCTTGAGGTAGCGGAGCCCTATGAAGAGTTCGTATGCCATTTATTCCCTGGGATTACGCGAGCC
>CAJPFF010000053.1 GCA_905339345.1 Geobacteraceae bacterium
AAGATCTGGGAGCCGGCCGCCCAGGGGAAGATCAAGACCTGGAACCAGGTTAACCCCGCATGGCCCAACACCCCCATCAAGCTCTTCGGACCGGGCGCCGACTCGGGGACCTTCGACTACTTCACCGAGGCGGTTGTGGGGAAGGCCAAGTCGAGCCGCGGCGACTACACCGCCAGCGAGGACGACAACGTGCTCGTCCAGGGGGTTTCCCGCGACAAGGGGGCCTTGGGCTACTTCGGCTTCGCCTACTATGTGGAAAACAGCAAGAAGCTGAAGGCGGTACCCATCGTGGAGAAGGCCGGCAAGAAGCCGGTGCTCCCCTCCCTGGAGACGGTAAAGAACGGCACCTACCAGCCCCTGGCCCGCCCCGTCTTCATCTACGTGAACGCCAGTTCGGTGGCCAAGCCCGAGGTCAAGGAATTCGTGGATTTCTACCTGAACCAGGCCCCGAAGCTGACCAAGGCCGTGAAGTACGTGCCGCTCCCCGACAAGGCCTATTCCCTCGCCAAGACCAACTTCGCCAAGAAGAAGACCGGCACCGGCTTCGGCGGCGAGCCCGAGGTGGGCGTATCGGTGGAGGAACTCCTCCAGCGTGAAGGGAAGCACTGATCCATCCCATGACTGAACTCCCCGGGAGGGGCGCCAACGCGCCTCTCCCCTTTTTGCGCCGAACAAACCGTGACAACGACGCAAAGATCCCGTTACGGCGCCATGTACACAACCAATCATGGATACGAACCGCATGAACCGCACAACGAACGACACAACCCTCGGCATCATGGAGTGCCCGACCGTGAGCGAAACAAACAGCCGTCTTTCCCACAAGCAGGGGCGCATCATCAAGGAGCGGGTCATCGAGACCCTCCTCTTCCTGGCGGCCCTGTCGTCGGTGGCCACCACCTTCGCCATCGTCTTCATCCTGGTCTACGAGTCGATCCCCTTCTTCCAGCACACGACGGTACTGAACTTCCTGACCGACACCGAGTGGACCCCCCTGTTCGATGACGCCCGCTACGGCATCATGCCGCTGGTGTCGGGGACCCTGGTGACGACGGGAGTGGCCCTCACCGTCGCCATCCCCATGGGGACGATCATCGCCATTTATCTCAGCGAGTTCGCCCCCCACCGGGTCAGGGAGATAGTGAAGCCGTTCCTGGAGTTGCTGGGGGCCGTGCCGACGGTGGTCTTCGGCTACTTCGCCCTGGTGGTGGTGACCCCGCTGCTGCAGAAGATCTACCCGGACCTCCCCGGCTTCAACATGCTCTCCGCCGGCCTTGTGATGGGGATCATGATCATCCCCTACGTGAGCTCCGTGAGCGAGGACGCCATGCGGGCGGTGCCGATGCACCTGCGGGAAGGTTCCTACGCCATGGGGGCGACCCGCTTCCAGACCGCGGTGCGGGTGGTGGTGCCGAGCGCCTTCTCGGGCATCGCCGCCGCATTCACCCTCGGCATCTCCCGGGCCGTGGGCGAGACCATGATCGTGGCCATCGCCGCCGGGATGCAGCCGAACCTCACCTGGAAGGCCACCGAGTCGGCCGCCACCATCAGCGCCTTTATCGTGCAGGTGGCCCTGGGTGACCTCCCCCACGGCAGCATCGGCTACCAGTCCATCTTCGCGGCCGGCCTCACCCTCATGCTGATGACCCTGGTCTTCAACATCGTCGGCTTCTGGCTCAAGAAGCGGTTCAGGGAGGTGTACTGATGCAGCAGAGCGTTAGCGAGATCCGGCGGCTCATCGCCCGCCACAAGTTCTGGGACTACGCCTTCGCCATCGTGGGGATAATCTGCCTCATGGCGGGGATTCTGGTGCTCCTTGCCCTCTTCGCCGACCTGGTGAAGACCGGCGCGCCGCGCCTCACCACCGGGTTCTTCACCTCGTTCCCCTCCCGGATGGCGGAGGAGGCGGGAATCCTCTCGGCCTGGGTCGGCTCGGTGCTGGTCATGCTCGTGACCGCCTGCGCCGCCGTCCCCCTGGGGGTGGCCGCGGCCATCTACCTTGAGGAGTACGCACCGAAGAACTGGATGACCGCCATCATCGAGATCAACGTCACCAACCTGGCCGGGGTGCCATCCATCGTCTACGGACTCCTGGCCCTGGGGCTCTTCGTCTACACCCTGGACCTTGGCCAGAGCATCCTCTCGGCGGGGCTCACCCTGGCGCTCCTGATCCTGCCGGTGGTGATCGTGGCCACCCGGGAGTCGCTCCGGGCTGTCCCCGGCAGCATCCGCGAGGCGGCCTACGCCCTGGGGGCGACCCGCTGGCAGATGGTGTCGGACCACGTCCTCCCCTACTCCCTGGCAGGGATCATGACCGGCGTCATCATGGGGCTGTCGCGGGCCATCGGCGAGACGGCCCCCATCATCACCATCGGGGCGCTCACTTTCATCGCCTTCCTCCCCAACTCGCCCATCACCCCCGAATTCCCCTTCGTGAACGCCAAGTGGCTCATGGACCCCTTCACGGTCATGCCGATCCAGATGTTTAACTGGACCTCGCGCCCCGAGGAGGAATTTCAACTCAACGCGGCGGCGGCCGGCGTGGTGCTCCTGGCCATGACCCTGGCCATGAACGCCATAGCCATCTACCTCCGTTATTCGATCCGCAAGAAGATCAAGTGGTGAGAATCGGGGACCGGTAATCCGGGACCGGGGACCGGGAAAAACCTTTTAACGGACACAAGGAGTAACGATGTCAGCTACCGTGCAGTCTACGCTCAAGGCCGAGGCGAAGGATCTCAACTTCTACTACGGCGATTTCAAGGCCCTGAAGGGTATCAGCCTCCCGGTCCATGAGAAGAAGATCACCGCCCTTATCGGCCCCTCCGGGTGCGGCAAATCCACGTTCCTCCGCTGCTTCAACCGGATGCACGACCTCTACCCGGGGAACCGCTACGAGGGGGAGATCACCCTCAACCCGGACAACGTGAACATCCTCTCTCCCAAGGTGGACCCCATCGAGGTGCGGATGCGGATCAGCATGGTCTTCCAGAAGCCGAACCCGTTCCCCAAGTCCATCTACGAGAACGTGGCCTACGGCCTGCGGGTGCGGGGGATCAACAAGCGAAGCGTCCTCGAAGAGAAGGTGGAAGTGGCCCTCCAAAACGCCGCCCTCTGGAACGAAGTGAAGGACCGCCTCCACGACCTGGCCTTCAACCTCTCCGGCGGCCAGCAGCAGCGGCTCTGCATAGCCCGGGCCCT
>CAJPFF010000054.1 GCA_905339345.1 Geobacteraceae bacterium
GGCGGTGTTCGGCTCCACGGACCATACGACCACATCGCCTTGGAGTGACCGGGCCGTCATCGTGCGCCGCGACACCGACTGCGCCCCGTGCCTTCTGCGGGAGTGCCCCACGGACCACCGGTGCATGACGGCGGTGACGGTCGAGGACGTGGTGGGGGCCGCCGAGAAATTGCGGGAGATTGAATACTGAAAGGCATTGTTTCGTTATTTTCTACTTTCCAGTTTGGCTCCGGTAGAATGACGTGAAAATAAAGACGTCATTGAATACACAATAATAGGATAATTACTCGTGAAAACAAACATGTTGAAAACAGTAAAAAAATGGATCTATCGGGATTATTTTACCCCAAAAACACGCATATTAAATCGATTTAATGCCAAATGGCTTCTGAGATACAGCAATTATATCGATAGAAAATTAATATTGGGTGAATTATACGAGTGCAATCAGTTGGAATTTTGCAATATGCTAATTGCAAAAAATAACATATCGATATTTATAGACATCGGCTCAAACTTTGGCCTGTATTCAATAATATTGACAGTTAACAACCCAAATTTATCTAAAATATTTTCATTTGAACCAGATGTGGTTAATTATAACCATCTTTGCTCAAACATATTTTTGAATAATCTAAATCAAAAAGTAAAAACACATGCATTAGGATTAAGTAATCATAAAGGTGAAATAGAATTTCTTAGAAACAAAGGAAATAGTACTGGACAGTCGAGGATAGCCGAAACTGCTCCCGACACGACCAAATCACAGAACTTTATAATAGAAAAAATCACTATAGACACTCTCGATGACTCATTAAATGCAATCAATGGAGAAAGAGTTCTAGTTAAAATAGATGTTGAAGGGCATGAAATGGAGGTTTGTGCTGGTGCAGTCAATTTTTTTCAAAATAATCATTGTTATATCCAGATGGAACTATTGAATAATCACGAAAATAAATGCAACACCTTGTGTGAACAATATAATTTGAAATTAATTCATAGAATAGAAAGTGATTTCTATTTTGAAAGCGGAGTTTGATTATAGCTTGATTAGTGACATATTGCATATGAAATGAAATGGGTAAGCCAATTAATAACTTGTATAGCAATAATTTACACTTTTTGTTTCAATTGTTTTTTTAGATCACTTGCGTCATTTTCATAGAAATTATTTCTTTTCTATATATTCAGTGTCAAGGTTTTTGAATGATCAATGTGCTTCACATAATCCATAAGTACCGGGGAGATTACCCGCTGCTGAACCAGCAGGTAAATCTGGATCGGGAGAGATTCCGCACGGTAGTCTGCTATCTCAGCGGAAAAGCCGACGGAAAGAACGGGCTCGATGCCCTTGGCATCAAAACCATTTATCTGGGGCTCAAGCCGGACACGCTGCGCTTTTATAACGTGACCGTGCTCAGGCAGCTGAAGGACCTCATGGAATGTGAGGACATCCATGTAGTCAACTGCCAGCAGCATCGGTCAACCCCTGTCGGCGTTCTTGCGGCCCTGTTGGCTGCCAATCGTCCTTCGACCGTATCGACTCTGCATGGACTGGGATTTTCCAGAACTTTTCGGCGTAAGCTTCTGAACTGGTTGTTGTATAAAAACGTTTTCAGAATTATCGGCATCTCCCATGGAGTTTCCCGAGACGTTCTTAATTCCAACTGGCAGCTTCCGCAAGACAAGGTCGTAACGGTCCAGAATGGGCTTGTGTATGATCGATTTTTAACCACGGGTACACAAGAAGATGCCCGGCGTAAGATTCTTCCCGATTGTGCAAGTGGGTTCTGGTTTGGTACGGCGGGAAGGCTTTCTGCGGTGAAGAACCACGAGACGTTACTTCTGGCATTTAAGAAGGTGGTTGAATTCATCCCCAAGAGCGTATTGATTATAGCCGGAGATGGCGAGCTCAGGGAGTCTCTTGTTGCTTTGACTGCTAAATTGAATCTTGGCGGCCACGTTCATTTTCTCGGTTTCAGGCGAGATATTCCTGACATATTGAAGTCATTGGATGTGTTTGTTCTCCCCTCGTTGAGAGAGGGTTTGCCTTTGGTGCTCCTTGAGGCCATGGCCTCTGGTCTGCCAGTTGTCGCTTCTGCCGTCGGCGGGATCCCTGAAGTCATCGGTGATGGTGATTTTGGCCTCCTCGTGGACCCCCATAGTCCTGATCACTTGGCTGAGGCCATGATCCGGATGGCTCAACTTCCTGCTGACCAGTTACGTGATCTTGGAATAAAGGCCCGCCAACGGGTTCTCAACGATTTTTCCGCCGAACGGATGATCCAGGATTACGAACGGGTCTATACGGAAGCGTTCAAGGATTGGAAGCAGAGGAACATGCATCGGATACAAGAATGAAACTGGCTTTTTGCCTTTTCAAATACTTCCCTTTCGGCGGACTGCAGCGGGATTTTCTTCGGATTGCAGAGGCATGTCAGCGTCGCGGTCATAGTATCGACGTGTTTACCACCTGTTGGGAAGGGGAAGTGCCGGCGGGTTTTGATGTGCACCTGCTGCCGGTGAGTTCTTTGACCAATCATGGTCGAAGCCTAGCCTTCGGCAAAGCTCTGAGCGAGCGTCTTGGCGTCGCGGCGTACGATGCTGTCATCGGTTTTAATAAGTTGACCGGTCTGGATGTCTATTTTGCCGCCGATCCCTGCTTGGCTGCCAAGGTTCGTCACAAGCATGGTTTCCTGTACCGTTTGAGTAATCGATACAGGATCTATGCCGCTCTCGAAAAGGCGGTTTTCGGCCCGGAGTCCGCAACGGAGATCCTGCTTATATCTGAAGTTGAAAAACCGCACTTCATCGGTCATTACGGCACTGCTGAAAATCGTTTTCATGCATTACCTCCGGGGATTTGTCGGGACCGTAAGGCTCCGGATAACCCCCTCCAGGAACGGAATAATTTCCGCCGAGAATTCGGCTTCTCCGACGCTGCCCAATTGCTGTTGATGGTCGGCTCCGGGTTTAAAACAAAGGGGCTGGATCGATCCATCCAAGCGTTGGCCGCGCTTCCCGAACTAACTCGCAAAAACGCCTTCCTGCTGGTAGTAGGACAAGGTGACGCCGCTCCTTTCCTGCGCCTGGCCCGCAAGCTTGGTGTTGACGATCATCTGAAATTTTACGGTGGCCGTAATGACGTGCCCCGTTTTTTGTTCGGCGCCGATCTGCTGCTGCAACCCTCCTACTATGAAAATACCGGGACGGCCATTGTCGAAGCGATCGTTGCCGGTCTGCCTGTGCTGGCAACAGCTAATTGCGGTTATGCCCATTATGTTACTGAAAGTAATGCCGGACTGTTGGCTCCAGAGCCTTTTGAACAGGAGCAATTCAACGAGTTGCTACTGCAGATGCTGACATCTTCAGGGCGGGAGGCTTGGCGGCGCAGTGCTCTTGATTTTGCATCCAGAGCCGATCTGTTCAGCCTGCCGGAAAAGGCCGCCGATATCATTGAATCGGTCGCCTTGCGGAGTCATCGATGATCTGGCTCCGCGATGATTTACAGGATCAGTTTCCCGGTAGCGACGCTTTTGATCGAATCCTGCACCTTGACGGCGAGGTGTTTCGGGAATTGGCCGGACGGCGTACGATAAGGTTTTTCTTAGAAGGGAAAGGCTATTTCGCTAAACTCCATTACGGGGTCGGCTGGAAAGAAATCTTCAAGAATTTGATCCATCTTCGGCTGCCGGTTCTCGGAGCGGGCCATGAATGGAAAGCCATCCGTCGTTTCGAAGAGTTGGGGGTGGAAACCATGACTTTGGCAGCCTACGGTCAGCGGGGGTGGAATCCGGCCTGCCAGGAATCCTTCGTCATTACCGAAGAGCTTGTCAATACCATCAGTCTAGAGGATCTTTGTCGGGATTGGCCAACGCAGCCGCCAGCGCCGTCCTTCAAGCGGGTTTTACTGCAAAGGGTCGCCGAGATCGCCAGAGTTCTGCACAATAACGGCGTCAATCACCGAGATTTTTACCTGTGCCATTTCCTGCTTGACCGTTCATGGCTTGACAATGCAAGTGGATGCGAAAAGCCGAAACTGCACGTTATTGATCTGCATCGTGTTCAACTGCGGCGGCATACGCCGAGTCGGTGGGTTGTTAAAGATTTGGCCGGATTGTTATTTTCAAGTATGGATACTGGTTTAACCAAGAGGGATTATTACCGTTTTATGAAATGCTATCGCAATAGACCCCTCCGCCAGATACTTGTACAGGAGAAATCTTTCTGGTTGCGCGTCGTCCATCGTGCCGTCAGGCTTTACCAACGTGAATTTGGCCATTCTCCACAGGTATCACTACTCGCTATTTGATGCGGTCATTATGAAAAGTAACGATATTCTCTTTTCCATTATTATTCCTGCCTATAACTATGGCCATATGCTCGCCAGGGCAGTGGAGTCTGCTCTATCGCAAGAAGGCGATGATTATGAAGTGATTGTGATTGACGACGGGTCAACGGACGATACCCCTGCAGTCGTGGAAATGCTGGTTGAACGCTTTCCACAACGTCTCCGGACAATACGGCAACAAAATCAAGGCCCAGCCGCTGTCCGTAATCGTGGAGTTGCCGAATCTCTTGGAGAGTATCTCATTTTTCTCGACGCAGATGATCGGCTCCTGCCGGACGCACTTACAAAGTTTCGCAATTTTCTTGTGAATAGTGGCCAATTCGGTATGGTCTTCGCCGGACATCGTTCAATTCACCCGGACGGACGTATTAAGGTTCATCGTGCCAAAAGCATCGGGAATGATCGGATGAAGAATTTTCTTGGCTATATCCGCAAGGATTTTGGCATTTCCAATGGCGCAACGATCATGGCACGTGAAGTTCTTTCAAAAATCCGCTATCCTGAGCACCTTCGCAATAGTGAGGATATTCCAGTTTTTGCCCAAGTATTAGCTTGTTGCAATTGCACTTCATTCCCTGATCCCGTTGTAGACATTTTCAAGCATGACGACAGCCTGCGTAACAATATCTCCCTGATAATGAAAACCGGAGCCCAAGTGGTGGATTGCCTTTTTGATCCTAAAGTTCTGCCGACGAATTTCATGAAATTTCGTGACGAAATGTATGCCCGGCAATGCCTGTCTCTCTTTCGGTCACTGTATCTGGTAGGACAATATGCTACGGCGCGCATCCATTTCCACCAGGCTGCACGGGTCTCTCCCGGGGTTATATGGCAGTGGTCTTTTGTATCCAAATACCTGCGCAGCTACTTTCGGGGATGAGTTAGGTTAACGGTTTGGAAGTAACCGGTACCAACTTTTCTCCAGTCACAAACGATGATTTTCTACACTTTCTTCGTATAAAATGGCCCTGATTTCCGATAATACTCAAGTGATTCGCGACTGGAATAAGTTGGCCGCAAAATGTTTGCGAAGCAATGACCGCTTTGTCGCTGAACCTGCACATGGTTTTCAGACGTTTCGTCAGCGCACTGCTGTTGCAGACAGGTTGATGCACGTTCTGCTGCCTGACCCCGACCTCATTCTTGATAGCGGAGAAATCCTGCCGGGGCGAGGTAACAGCTGCCGCATCGCCAAGGTCGTAATTGATGGCACGACCTATGTGCTGAAGCGTTACAACCGCCGGGGGTGGCGTTATAGTCTGCGTCATGTGTTCAGACGCTCGCGAGCCCAGCGTACCTGGCTGGCGGCATGGAACTTTCTGGTGCGGGGGGTTAGGGTAGCCGAGCCGTTGCTGTGCCTGGAAGAGCGATCGTATCGTTTGCTGGGGCGTTCCTATGTTCTCATGGAATACCTGGAAAGAACGGAGCGACTCACCACGCTTTGGGAGAGGCTGTCACCGGAACAGAAGCAGTTTTTGATTGAGCAGGCTGCCTCACTGTTTGGGCAGCTTCATCGATCCGGCTGTATCCATGGTGATACCAATTGGGATAATATTCTCCTGCGCCAAAACGAAAGCGGATTTGATTTTTTCTTGGTGGACCTTGATTGTACAAGGATTTTTTCTCGGGTTATGACCGAAAAGGCACAGCGGGATATCGGGCATTTTTTGCGCGATCTGGGTCGTCTCGAGCCGCCGAAAGGCGAGTTGCATCGACGTTTTGTCGACTGCTGGCGTGTTGCCATCGGTAATTCAGGAGCATATTCATAATGTCTCCCCGGGAAAATGGATTTGACCAAATTGCAATAGACCGAGCGGAAAATTCTCTCATCGCTGGACTCAAGGTGGAAGGGTAGTAGAGTAGATGCTAGTTTCCGTTATAATCCCCTCTTACAACCACAGAACTTACATCGCTCAAGCCATCGGGAGCGTTCTTGACCAGAGTTGGTCCCCTATCGACCTGATTGTCATAGATGATGGTTCCACGGACGGCAGTCCCGAAGTGATCGAACAGCTGCTCCATGAAAGGGGTGGATTCCGATTTGTGGCAAGGGAAAACCGGGGGCTTCTCAAGACGCTGAACGAAGGGCTGGCCTTAGCGCGCGGAGAGTTTTTCTGCGAGCTCGCTTCTGACGACTATTTTCCCCTTGAAAGTCTGGGAAAGCGGGCATGTTACCTCCTCGAGCACAGGGATTGCGTGGCGGTTTTTGGCGATGGGTTCAAAATAGTCAACGAGGCGGTTGTCTCTCCTTCACTCCTTGAGATGAAACATCGCCAGATGCTGTTGAGCAGTAACCCTATTCCAGAGATGTTGAAAGGTAATCTGCCGGTTTTTTCCACGGGTCTTATTCGACGGGATGCACTGCTGCAGATTGGTGGTTTCGATGATCAGACGTTTCGTTATTACGAAGACCTTGATACGCCGATCCTTTTAGCGTTGCAGGGGCCCTTGGGATTTGTCGACACTCAGGTGATTTGCCGCAGGGAGCACGAGACAAACGTTTCGAGATCTACCAATCATGTGCGCGTTGAAAAAGTCCTCTGTTATCAGAAATTTCTTTCCGACCCTCGTTTTGCAGAGCATAGAGGTCTTCTACGCATGAGGCTACGAAGGTCACTTCTTGCTTTGGGTCGTTATCTGGCAAATACGGGGAAAAGGTCAAAGCGCGAGGTTGCCGCGATGCAATTGGGGTGGAAATTTGCCTGGTACGATGTCGGTTTGCTTTGCCATTTGTTGAAGATCCGATTCAGTCGCTCAGGGAATTGTTTGGATTAGTTCCGTATCTCATTGAAAAATTACTATTCCAATTAAATTATGGAAAGGTTGACAATATTGAAGTTCAAGGCATTGGACAGCATCGACTGGATCGACAGACTGGAAGCTCGAAGGGTAATCCCTCTCTTGGTGATTATCTCGTTAGTGATCAAGGTTTGCATCTGGAGCTTGTCACCAGTTATTACTCCCGATGGACCTGTTTACATTTCACAAGCAGAGGAGTTTCTTCGCGGCAATTGGCAAAAAGGATTATCTTTACATCAGAACATGTTTTTATATCCGCTTCTTATTGCCGGTTTGGGCTACGCCGGTATGGATCTCGTATTCGCAGGGAATCTGCTTTCGTTGATATTTTCCGTTATGACGATTGTTCCGCTATTCTTGTTGACTTGCCAGCTGTTTGACGGGCGGGTGGCTTTATGGGCTGGCTTGGCCTTTGCTGTATCACCAGGTTTGAATGAGTTTTCCGTTTATGTGATGCGTGACCCTGGATTTCTGTGCATGTTCGGATGGGCTGCTTATTTTTCTTCGCGATCTGTGTCTGAAAATGACTTTAAATTATTTTTACTGTCATTATTTTTTTCGTTGTTGGCATTCCTTTTCCGGATTGAAGGGATTTTTTTGCCGATATTATTGTTTCTTTTTGTTTTTTTTCACGCAACTTTTTATGGTGAATGGCGTACTGATTTTATAAAAAAATTACTTTTTCTTTTTTGTGTAGGGTTACTTACGATTGGTGGAGTGAGTTTTTATTATGGGAGGGATCTTGCTAACTTCAATCGGCTTGGGTATGTGGTTTCTTCGACGGAAAAGGTTTTTAAAAAAGGAATCTTAAGTTACGACCCGCAGATAAGAGTTCAACTGCAGGAAATGGAAAGAAAAATTACTAATGGAAGTGTGGATAATGATTTTGCTGAGATAGCTAGAGAAAACGTTCGTAAGATTTACTTGTTAGGTTTGACAGAAAATATACAGAGGGTTATGTATCCTGCATTCTTTTTATTGTGTATTGTCGGATTGGTTCTATCCAGGCAGTATCGAAAGAATAATTTGTTGTTTTTATGGCTAGTGAGTGGCTATCTGTTTTCCAATTATTTTTATCTGCTGCACAATTCTTTTATTGAAAAAAGATATGTGTATGCGGCGATATTTTTGCTGTTCCCATGGGTTGGTTATGGCGTGGACAGATTTTTCATCGGGCTTAAAAAAATCCATTTATTGCCCCAGGTTACGCCAATCTTGTTTGTTGCAGTTTTATTTATTATCCCAGCTGTCGATGCGGCGACTGATGTAAAGATGCAGCTGGTTTCAGCTAAGTTGGCAGGAGAGTGGATTGGCAATAACAAGGATTTTGCTGATATGAAAATCGTTTCCAATAATCGCGAAATTCCTTTTTATGCCAAACGAGGTTTGGATTTCATTGATGCTACCTATGTTGAAATGGACCAAATTACCGAGTTGGCAGAACGACAAAATGCTCAATTGATTACATTTGTCAAAAAAATAAAAAAAGAGCCAGCAGAATTGAAGTTTGATAATTTTTTGTTGGTGAAAAAATTTACGGATAAAAATTGTGAAAGTTATATTTTTATAAAAAAAGGCAACTTTTCAGGAAATTAAATGTTTAGTGACTGATAGAGTGGGTTTAGTTATCACGAAGCACTGCTCCCATATCTTAAGAACAATTATAAGAAAATGGATCCACAACCCTACATCAACTCATACAAAAATTCCCTGCGGTTTGTTGACAGTAACGTCGATGAAGTTCTGGCTGCTCTGGTATTTCAGAACTGCTTTGGTAACGAAATCGCTTCGCGCTCTTTGCTCGGCCGTCCCAGCCATTGCCGGTAGGCGCTGACTGGCACGTACTTCTTAATTTGGATAACCTCAAGGGTTCGACCATGCCGCTCCGTGTTCTTATTGTCAAAGTTTCCGCTCTGGGCGACGTGGTCCACGCCCTGCCGGTTCTCGATTATCTCCACCAGGTTTCGCCCGGAATCGAGATCGATTGGGTGGTGGAAGAGGTGAACCGGGATATCCTTGAGGGGCACCCGCTGCTGCGCCGGCTCCATGTGATTCGGACGAAGGCATGGCGCCGTGATCCCCTCTCCGACACCACTCGCCGGGAAATAGCCGCAGTCCGCCAGGATTTGCGCGAGGCGGCATACGATATCGCCTTTGACCTCCAAGGGAACACAAAGAGCGGCATCATCACATGGCTTTCCGGCGCTCGGCGCCGCTATGGCTTTGACCGTGACGGGGTGCGGGAGTCACTCAACCTTCTCTTTACCACCAATCAGGTGCCCCTCCGCCGCCAGGACTATCACATCTCGCACCGCTCTCTCCGGGTGGTTAGCGTCCCATTAGGTCGTGACTATGCCGGGATGGTCGTCGGAGCCGACATTTTCACCTCCCCGGATGACGATGCCGCTGCCGAAGCGCTTCTGGCGATCCTCGACGACGGACTTGTTTTTCTCTTCCATAACGGCACCACTTGGACCACCAAACTCTGGAACGAGGAAGGGTGGATCGATTTGGGCAGGAGGGTGCTCAGCAGGTATCCCGATTCATCCATACTCCTCTCCTGGGGAAACGAGCAGGAAAAAAAGGTCGCAGAGAATATTGCTGCCGGTATTGGCCGCGGGGTGCGGGTGTTGCCGAAGTTGACCCTCAAGGGGTTCTGCGCCCTCCTTAAAAAGGTCGACCTGGTGATGGGGGGGGACACCGGGCCGATCCACATGGCAGCGGCCGTTGGGACACCGACGGTCTCCTTCTATCGCGCCACCGATGGTAGCCGTAACGGCCCCCGGGGCGACCAGCATGTGGTCGTCCAGTCACCCCTCGACTGCACCGCCTGCCTTCGTAAGGCGTGCGACAAGGATACCCCCTGCCGCGCCAGCATCACTACCGACGCCCTCATGTCAGGCATCGAGAAGCTCTTGGCGACCCCCTTTCCATCGGCGGGGTGATGTGCTACACTGCACCACTTCTTTAATAACCCGATAAATCAGAAGGATAGCACATCATGTCCACGGTTCTCGTCACCGGCGCAGCCGGTTTCATCGGATTTCACCTTTCTAAGAGACTCCTTGATCGGGGCGACCGCGTGGTGGGTCTCGACAATCTCAACGATTACTACGACGTAAACCTGAAGTTGGACCGGCTCCGACAGCTTGAAGGGCGCGAAGGGTTCCGCTTTGTCCGGGCAAGCCTGGCCGACCGGCCGGCCCTGGAGGAGCTCTTTGCCGGCGAGCGCTTCGACGTTGTGGTGAACCTGGCCGCCCAGGCCGGGGTCCGTTACTCGTTGGAAAATCCCCACGCCTACGTGGAGAGCAATCTTGTGGGCTTTATGAATATCCTCGAGGGGTGCCGGCATCATAGCGTGAAACACTTGGTGTATGCCTCGTCCAGCTCGGTTTACGGTGCCAACACGAAGATGCCCTTTTCGGTTCACCACAACGTGGACCATCCGGTCTCCCTCTACGCGGCCACCAAAAAGGCCAACGAGCTCATGGCCCACACCTATTCGAGCCTCTACGGCCTCCCCACCACGGGCTTGCGCTTCTTTACGGTCTATGGCCCCTGGGGACGGCCCGACATGGCACTCTTTCTCTTTACCCGTGCAATCGTGGAGGGGCGTCCCATCGATGTCTTCAATCATGGCAGGATGCAGCGTGACTTTACCTATGTTGACGACATCGTCGAGGGGGTGGTGCGGGTCATGGACCGGACACCGGAACCCAACTCCGTCTGGAGTGGCGACCGTCCCGATCCGGGGACGAGCTATGCTCCCTACCGAATCTACAACATTGGCAACAATAGCCCGGTTGAGCTCCTGACGTTTATCGAGACCATCGAGAAGTGCCTCGGGAAGACGGCGGAGAAGAACTTTCTTCCCCTTCAGGCCGGGGACGTGCCGGCCACCTATGCCGACGTGGACGACCTGATGAACGATGTGGGGTTCAAGCCGGCTACCCCCATTGGGGAGGGTGTTGCCCGGTTCGTGGAGTGGTATCGGGAGTATTATCATGTCTGAGGTCAGAAGGGGGGAAGGGATGGCAGTTCTCGTCACCGGCGGCGCCGGATACATCGGGAGCCACGTGGTGCGGCAATTGTCCGAGGCGGGCTACACGGTGGTTGTTTATGACAATCTTTCCACCGGCTTTGCCGACGCTCTCGTCCACGGTGAGCGGCTCGTGGTGGGGGAGTTGGCCGATTCGACCCGGCTCGACGCCCTTTTCGTGGAGTACGGCTTTGCCACGGTGCTCCATTTTGCCGCCTCAATCGTGGCGCCAGAATCGGTGACCGATCCCCTCAAGTATTACGGCAACAACACGCGAAATACCCTCAACCTCCTTGGTGTCTGCGCGAAGCACGGGGTCGAGCGGTTCATCTTCTCCAGCACCGCCGCGGTCTACGGCATGCCCGAGAGTGGCATCGCGGCGGAGGAAAGCCCCACGGTCCCCATCAACCCCTACGGCACGTCAAAGCTCATGAGCGAGTGGATGCTCCGGGACGTCTGTGCCGCCCACGGCATGCGTTCCGTGGCGCTGCGCTACTTCAACGTGGCAGGGGCAGATCCCCTGGCACGCATGGGGCAACGGACTCCGGAGGCGACTCACCTCATCAAGGTCTCCTGCCAGGCGGCCCTGGGGATGCGAGACAAGGTTTGTATCTTCGGCACCGACTACCCGACCCCCGACGGCACCGGAATCCGCGACTACATACACGTGGAGGATCTGGCCTCGGCCCATCTGGCGGCCCTTGCGTATCTGGAGCGGGGAGGGGAATCAACGCGCATTAACGTGGGCTATGGTCGGGGTTCCAGTGTCCGCGAGGTGATCGAAATGGTACGTCGGGTGTCGGGAGTTCATTTCCCGACAGAGGAAGCTCCGCGGCGCCCTGGCGATCCGGCTATGCTCGTGGCAAAGGCGGATCGGGCCAGATCGGTTCTCGGTTGGACCCCGCGCTATGACGACCTTGAAACCATCGTTGCCGATGCATGGAGATGGGAAAGTAAACTCCGGGATCGAGGACCAGGGA
This sequence comes from Geobacteraceae bacterium, assembly GCA_905339345.1. Classification (GTDB taxonomy): domain Bacteria; phylum Desulfobacterota; class Desulfuromonadia; order Geobacterales; family Geobacteraceae; genus Geobacter. The sequence continues at coordinate 12,170 of CAJPFF010000054.1, forward strand.
CCGGAGACCGGTAAAAGAAAATACAAAATACGAAGTATCGTGGGTTGGCTGGTCCCTGGTCCCGGCCCCCGAACGGAGTTTACATGATAAAGAGCATGACAGGCTACGGCAAGGCCGTGGTCGAGACGGAAACGGGGCGGACCACTGTCGAGATACGTTCGGTGAACCACCGCTACGGCGAGGTGTTCGTCAAGATGCCCCGCTCGTTCCTTGCCTTCGAGAACGACGTGCGCAAGGCGGTGGGTGATCGCCTGAAGCGGGGGAAAATCGAGGTTTTCGTTCAGCGCGAAGAGGGTACGGCCGGGCAGCATCGTCCTCTGGTGAATGTTGGCTTGGCCCGGGCCTATCGAGAAGCGTTCGATCATCTGCGTACCGAACTTGGGATTTATGACCCCGTGACACTTCCTCTCATTTTGTCGCAGAAAGATGTCCTGGCCTCCCATGAGGAAGGAGTTGACGAGGATATGCTGCGCGGAGAGATTCTCCAGGCTGTCCGTGGTGCGGTGGAAGCCATTGATTCTATGAGGGTGCGTGAAGGCGAGGCGCTTCTGGCGGATCTCACGGAACGCCGCCAGACGCTGGCAACGCTCATTGGCCGGGTAGCCGAGCGTGCGCCAGCAGTTATCGCCGAATATGCCCAGAAGCTTCGCGAGCGTCTTGCGCAACTCCTTGCCGATACGGCCCTTGACGAAGCGCGGCTTGCCCAGGAGGTGGCGCTCTTGGCAGACCGGTGCGACGTCACCGAAGAACTTGTTCGCTTTAGAAGCCACCTGATCCAGTTCGACGAGACCATCGCCCTTGCGGAGCCGGTGGGGCGCAAGCTTGATTTCCTCATGCAGGAGCTGAACCGTGAGGTGAACACCATCGGTTCGAAGGCCAATGATGCCGGGATGGCCGCCATCGTGGTAGAGCTGAAGGCGGAGTTGGAGAAGATCCGCGAACAGGTTCAGAACATAGAATAGATCAGGCCGGGGTTACCATGAAACGCGACGGGGTTCTCTATATAATCTCAGCGCCGTCGGGCGCGGGCAAGACCACGCTCTGCAAGGAAATAATTGACATCTTTCCGCACCTCCGGCATTCTGTCAGTTATACGACGCGGCAACCCCGACCCGGCGAAGTGCATGGTAAAGACTATTATTTCGTAACTCAGGACGAGTTCCGTCGCATGGTCGAAGAGGGTGAGTTTGCCGAGTGGGCGGAGGTTCACGGCAACTGTTACGGTACATCCATTCGCACACTTGAGGAGTGTCGCACCATTGGTGTTGATCTCATCCTCGACATCGACATCCAGGGAGCGCGCCAGCTCAAGCAGCGCTACGAGGGTGGCGTTTTTATCTTTATTCTCCCCCCCAGCTACGAGGAGCTTCACCGTAGGCTCAACGGCCGCTCCTCCGACAGCGACGACGTTATCAGCCGGCGCATTGACGCAGCTGCCGGCGAGATCCGCGAATCCCGCTGGTACGATTACATCATCATTAACGATACGTTCAGCAGGGCGGTTGAGGAGCTCAAGTCGGTGGTCATCGCTGAGAAGTGCCGGACATCCCGGGTGCTGGAGGCGGTGACGGAGATATTCCATATCGGCTGAGGCTTACGCGGGCGCGGGTTGCTAACCCTCATTAACCAGACACCGGTTGAGAGATGCCGGGTTTTGAAAGGAGCATCACTATGGCACGGGTAACAGTAGAAGATTGCCTTGAAAAGGTAGATAATCGGTTTCTCCTCGTCATGCTTGCGTCGAGGCGTGTAAAGCAGCTCTACAAGGGGGCTCCACCCCTCATCGACAACAAGGCCGGCAACAAGAACGTGGTTGTTTCGTTACGGGAGATCGCCGGAGGTAAGGTCGGGTACGAGCTGACGTCGCGCAAGGCCAAGTAATCAGCCTGACCACAGGGGCAGAAGCGTGAAGCTTCCGCCCTTTTTTTGTCTTTTTTCTATGATCAGACTTAACGATATCCTCGACAAGGTTGGTTCCTATAACCCCGCCCCGGATCTGGATATGGTCCGCAAGGCCTACGTCTATTGCGCCAAGGTTCATCAGGGGCAGACCCGGCTATCGGGCGAGCCGTACCTGGTTCATCCCATGGAGGTGGCGGGACTCCTGGCCGACCTCAGGCTCGATGTCCCGACGGTGGTGACGGGGCTTCTCCATGATACGATCGAAGACACCCTGACCACCCGTGAGGAGCTGGAGGGGATGTTCGGCGCCGAAGTGGCCAACCTCGTCGAAGGCGTCACCAAAATCAGCAAGATTCACTTCAAGACCAAGGAAGAGAGTCAGGCGGAGAACTTTCGCAAGATGCTCCTCGCCATGGCTAATGACATCCGGGTCATCCTCGTCAAGCTGGCTGACCGCCTCCACAATATGCGGACCCTTCAGTACCAGCCCGAGCCCAAACAGCGCTCCATCGCCCGCGAAACCCTCGACATCTACGCTCCCATCGCAAATCGCCTCGGCATATCCTGGATCAAGAGCGAGTTGGAGGATCTTTCCTTCCGGTATCTTGAGCCCCAGGTCTATTACGACCTCGCTTCCAAGGTGACCAAGAAGAAAAAGGAGCGGGAGAGCTACGTTGATGAGGTGCGGAAGATCATCGTCGACAAGCTCGTGGAGCACGAGATTAAGGGCGATGTCTTTGGCCGGAGCAAACATCTCTACTCCATCTGGCGCAAGATGCAGAGCCGCAGCGTGGATATCGACCAGATCTACGACCTGATTGCCATCCGCATCATGGTGAACGACATCCGCGAATGCTACGAGGTGCTGGGCATCATCCATTCCACCTGGAAACCGATCCCCGGCCGCTTCAAGGACTATATCGCCATGCCCAAGGGGAACATGTATCAGTCGCTTCATACGACGGTCATCGGTCCCCATGGCGAGCGGATGGAGGTTCAGATCCGCACCTCCGAGATGCACCGGGTGGCGGAGGCGGGGATCGCGGCCCACTGGAAGTACAAAGAGGGGAAGGGGTACGACGAGAAGGAGGTGAAACGTTTCGCCTGGCTTCGCCAACTCCTCGAATGGCAGCAGGAGCTCGAGGACTCCCATGAGTTCATGAGCACCGTCAAGGTTGAGCTCTTCCCCGAGGAAGTCTATGTGTTCACACCGAACGGCGACGTAAAGAGTTTCCCCAAGGGGTCGACACCCATTGACTTCGCCTACACCATCCACACCGACTTGGGCCACCGTTGCGTCGGCGCCAAGGTGAACGGCAAGCTCGTGCCCCTCAAGTACGAGCTCAAGAACGGCGACATCGTCGAGGTCATCACCTCCCCCCACCACACCCCCAGCAAGGACTGGCTCAAGATCGTCAAGAGTTCCCGGGCGCGAAACAAGATCCGGGCCTGGATCAAGACCGAGGAGCGGGTCCGGAGCATCTCCCTCGGCAAGGAGATAATGGAGAAGGAGTTCCGCCGCTTCTCCCTGAACCTGAACAAGCTCCAGAAGTCGGGGGAGCTGAAGAGGGTTGCCACGGAATTCGGCTATGTGGGCGACGACGACCTCATGGCCGCCGTCGGCTACGGCAAGCTCTCCTGCAACCAGGTGCTCGGCAAGCTGATACCCGAGGAGAAGCTCGCCGAGCGGCAGGATCTGAAGGAATCACGGATCGGCAAGGCCCTCGGCAAACTGACGGGAAAATCCACGAGCGCCATTCAGATTGGCGGCGTGGAGGATGTTCTCGTTCGCTTCGGCAAGTGTTGCAATCCGGTTCCCGGAGACGACATCGTCGGTTTCATTACTCGGGGGAGGGGGGTGACAGTGCATACTGTCGACTGTCCGATAGCCCTGGAGAACGATCCCGAACGGCGGATTGCCGTTGACTGGAACCGGGAGCGCAAGGCTGCCCTGCCGGTGAAGATCAGGGTTTCCTGTCACGATCAGAAGGGGATTCTTGCCAACATAACCCTGGCCATCACCAACTGCGAGGCGAACATATCCAGTGCCTCGATTCAGAGCACCGTGGACCGGCGGGGGGTAAACATATTCGAGGTTGACGTCACGAGCCTTGAGCACCTGAACCGGGTCATGAACAATATCATGAAGGTCAACGGCGTCACCCATGTTGAGCGGATGAAGAACTAGCAAAGCTGTGAGGAGACGTGTGTTATGAAGGAGATTGTTTCCACTGACAAGGCGCCCAAGGCGATCGGACCCTATTCCCAGGCGGTGAAGGCGGGGGGCTTTCTGTTCCTCTCTGGTCAGATACCGCTCGACCCCGCAACCGGCGAGTTTGTGGCAGGGGAGATCAGGGAGCAGACCGAACGGGTCTTGGAAAATATTGCGGCGGTGCTGGCCGAGGCTGGCGTCGGGTTCGACGCCGTCGTCAAGACGACAATCTTTCTGACCGATCTGGCCAATTTCGGTGCGGTGAACGAGGTGTACGGGAGCCGTTTTTCCGCTGCTCCGCCGGCTCGTTCGACGGTGGAGGTGAAGGGACTTCCCCGCGGAGCGCTCGTGGAGATCGAGGTGCTTGCCCTCTGCTGACAGGTGCTGGCCCTATACGATTCGTTTCGTGCGGAGATGTGGTCGGGAGGGCGGGGTGGATTGCCGGAGATGATCATACAATGACAAAAGCCGCACGCGTGGATGCGTTGCGGCTGAGTCATTTGTTGGGTGCAGCGTAAGGATGTCCGAGGGGCACTGCGCCCCCCGGCTCTTAAAGGGCCTTGGTAACGTGGCCGGAGCGGATGCAGCGGGTGCAAACCTTGATGGTCTGGATGCTGCCGTTCCTGACGGCCTTCACCTTTTGCAGGTTCGGGTACCACGTGGTACGGGTCTTGTTGTTGGCGTGGCTGACGTTGTTACCGAAACTGGGACCTTTGCCGCAGACTTCACATTTTCTCGACATGGCTCTACTCCCTCTCTCTGGTTTCTGAAGCTCTCTCTTATAGCAGACGATACCTGATGATGCAAGTGAAATGTTTTGATAAGGTGGTGCAATGGCGCTCTTTTTCCGTGGTCTGTTTTCGATTCTCGTGATTTTCCTGGTTGTGGTTGTAGTTCTCTTTGTTGACTTCGCCTACAAGACCTTTTCCGTACGGCAGCGCGACATCCATGCTGATGCCATAGTGGTTCTTGCTGGTGGGCGGGGGAGGGTGGAAGAGGGGGTGCGTCTTTTCCGGGAGAAGAAGGGGGACTACCTCTTCCTGATCGGGGTTGACCCCGTGGTGCGGAAGCAGGATTTGTTCCGGGATCGGGAAGGGGAGGCACTTGCCGACCGGGTATTCCTGGAGAAGGCGTCGCGTAACACCCTTGAAAACGCCCTCTACGGCCGGGAAATCATCGCCCGGAAGGATGTCCGTTCCATCCTTCTCATCACCTCCCGTTACCATATGAAGCGGGCAACTCTTATCTTCCGGAACACGCTCCCCCGGGACATCGCCATCTACCCCTATCCGGTTGATACGAAAAATCTCAAGGAGGCGTGGTGGAGTGACCGGGGTAGTTTCCGACTACTTTTCAGCGAGTTCTACAAGTACTGCCTGTTCAGGTTCTTTTTTGTGTTTGCTTCGGGAGAGTTGAGAACTCAAGCGATGGGAAACGGACAGTAGGGGCTCGAAAGCCCCTCGCGTCATTCTATTGCCGTTCTTCCTTGTCCTCGATCCGCGGGAACAGCGCCTCTGCCTTGGTGATTCGCGTGCCGGGGACGAGCTTCCCCCAGGCCAGGTCTTCTTCCTTGGGCGCTTCGGCCCATCCCAGATAGCCGAGGGCCTTGGCCGCGGTGCGCGGCATGAAGGCCGACAGCAGCAGATGCACGACCCGCTGGGCTTCCAGGAGGGTGTACATGATGGTGCCGAGCCGCTCCTTCTGGGCCGGGTCCTTGGCTAGGGTCCAGGGGGCGCTCTCGTCGATGTACTTGTTGCCGGCGGAGATTACCTCCCAGATCGCCTGGAGTGCCTTGCTGAAGGCAAGCTCGTCCATGCATGCATCGAGTTGCGTAACCATCGTCTCGGTCTTGGCGCGGAAGGCTGCGTCCAGGTCGGTCATGGTGCCAGGCTGGGGGAGAACACCATCAAAGTACTTGTTCACCATGGCTGTGGAGCGGTTGAGGAGGTTCCCCAGGTCGTTGGCCAGGTCCGAGTTGATGCGGTGGACGAGGGCTGCGTGGGAGAAGTCGCCGTCAAGGCCGAAAGGAACCTCCCGCAGGAGGAAATAGCGGACAGCGTCGATGCCGTACTTGTCCACGAGCATGTTGGGTTCCACAACGTTCTGGAGGCTCTTGCTCATCTTTTGTCCCTCAACGGTCCACCAGCCGTGGGCAAAGACCTTCTTCGGCACTGGAAGTCCGGCAGCCATGAGGAAGGTGGGCCAATAAACCGCGTGGAAGCGGAGAATGTCCTTGCCGAGGAGATGGGCGTCAACGGGCCAGTATTTCGCGTACTCCCCCGTCTGCTCCGGGTAGCCGAGGGCAGTGATGTAGTTGGTGAGGGCATCGAACCATACGTAGATCACGTGCCGCTCGTTCCCTGGCACCGGGATCCCCCAGTTGAAGGAGGTGCGGGATACGGAGAGGTCGCGGAGCCCTTCCTTGACGAAGGAGATGATCTCGTTGCGCCGGCTCTTTGGCTGGATGAAGTCGGGGTTCGCCTCGATGTGGGCCAGGAGTTGCTCCTGGTACTTGCTCATCCGGAAGAAGTAGGACTCTTCCTTGAGCTTCTCAACGACCCGGTTGCAGTCGGGGCACTTGCCGTCGATGAGCTGGGTTTCGGTCCAGAAGGTTTCGCAGGGGGTGCAGTACCAGTCCTCGTACTCGCCGAGATAGATGTCTCCCTTTGCCATGACCTCCTGAAAGAGGTGGGTAACCCCCTTCTTGTGGCGCTCCTGGGTGGTGCGGATGAAGTCGGTGTAGGCAATATCGAGCTTCTCCCAGAGGGCCTGGAAGCGCTTCACCACCCGGTCGGCCAGCTCCAGCGGGGTCTCGCCGGCTGCGTTGGCTGCCTTCTCCACTTTCTGGCCGTGTTCGTCGGTGCCGGTAAGGAAGAAGACCTCGTATCCTTTAAGCCGCTTGTAGCGGGCCAGGACATCGGCGGCAAGGGTCGTGTACGCATGGCCGATGTGCGGTACGTCGTTAACGTAGTAGATGGGGGTCGTGACATAGAACGTTCGGCTCATTTCGGCTCCTTTTTATCCTTGTCTCTGCCTTTGCCGCCGCGGCGGTCACGGCTTCCGCGGTCGTTCCGCTGCTGCTCCTGGTTTTTGGTGTTGTCGCGCTCCCGGGGTTTTTCCCGCCGTTCGGTGTCGGGGGCGTCCTTCTGATCCTTCTCCCGCTCCCTTGGGGCCCCCTCGCGGCGGGGAAGCTTGGGGCGTTCGGAGATATCCTCGGTCTTGATGTCCTCTCCCTTGAGCTCCACTACCCCGTCGTCGGTCTTGACAAGAACGGTCCCCTCCAGCACGTTCTGCTTGATGACTTCGCCCTCGGAATTGCCGCATTTCACCAGTTTACCGCACTTGGGGAGGCATTTCTTGAGGGAGCAGTAGGTTTCGTACTCGTAGCCGAGGCAGCAGAGCAGCCGCCCGCACTGACCGGAGATCTTTGTGGGGTTGAGGGCCAGATTCTGCTCCTTGGCCATCTTGACCGATACGGGCTCGAACTCACGCAGAAACGACGAGCAGCAGAGTTCGCGGCCGCAGATGCCGATGCCGCCGATCATCTTCGACTCGTCCCGGACGCCGATCTGGCGCATCTCGATGCGGGTGTGGAACTGGTGGGCCAGATCCTTGACCAGTTCCCGGAAATCGACCCGTCCGTCGGCGGTGAAGTAGAAAATTGCCTTGCTCCCGTCAAAGAGGTATTCCACCTTGACGAGTTTCATATCCATCCCCCGCTCCTTGATCTTGCGGAGGCAGAATCCGTGGGCTTCCTGTTCCCGGGTGGTGTTGCGGGCCGCCGAGGCGAGATCCGACGGCTCGGCAATCCGTATGACGCTTTTAAGCCCCTCCGGGGCGTGGGCCTCTTCGAACTCCCGCGGGGGGGTGACCACAGTGGCGATACTCCGCCCCCGTTCGGTTTCGACAATGACCTTGTCGCCCGGCTTGAGGTCTAACTCGCCGGCTCCGAAGTCGTAGAGTTTGCCGGCGATATGGAACTGGGCTTTAACAATCTTTACCACGCTATCCTCCGAAAATATGCAAACGGTATTCATCCCGCCAGACGCATCAGGAGCACGTCGAGGGTGAGCCGCGGGTTGGCGTTGCGCATGAGGGCCTGGCGGGCCTCCGTGGTGTGGTTGATCCGTTCGAGATTCCTCTCCCGGGACAGTCGAGCTGCTTCGTTTTCGAGGAGCGGCAGGATGTCGCGGTTGATCACGGCGTTGCTCCCTCCCTGAATGAGAAGGACGTCGCGCAAAAGCGATGTGAGCACTTCCAGTTGCTCCATGGCCTGTTCCCGGTCGGCGGCCATCTCTTCGGCGGCGGCGAAGAGGGAGGCGGTGTCGCTGAGGGAAAGGGTCCGGAGCCGCTCCAGAAGTCCTGCGCGATCAACCGTTACCCCCTCGTCCTCCTCCAGGGCCTTTCCCAGGCTTCCGCCGGCAAGGGATGCGGCAAGGCGGGCGGCTGCCTGGTCCCGGCCCGCGGCGATGAGCTGTTCTTCTATGAGCCGCTCCGGAAGTGGCGCGAAGCGCAGCAACTGGCAGCGGGAACGGACCGTGGGGAGCACGCCATCCAGGTTCGTGGTGAGAAGTATCATCAGGGCGTTGCCCGGCGGCTCTTCCAGAGTCTTCAGGAGGGCGTTGCCGGCGGCAGGATTGAGCCGGTCCGCGTCCCTTATGATGCAGGCCTTCAACGGGGTCTCGATGGGGCGCAGTACCAGTTCCCGCTGGAGATCCCGGATCTGGTCGATCTTGATGAATGCCCCGTCGGGTTCCACCAGGTGGAGGTCGGGGTGCTGGAGAGTCGCCATCTTCCGGCAGGAGGGGCAGGTGCCGCACCCGTCATCCCGATCGCAGAAGGCCGCCTCCACGAAGGCGAGGGCCGTGGTTCGCTTGCCGCACCCCTCGATCCCCTCGAAGAGATAGGCGTGCGCCGTCTTGCCGGAACGGAGTGCGCGCCGCAGAACGTCGACGGGAGTATCCTGGCCGATGACACGGGAGAATGGCACGGCTACCTCCGGGCGGGGCTTGTGGGAAGGCGTGACATGATCGCTTCTGTGACGCGGACCTCGGTCTCTTCGATGCCGCGGCTGCCGTCCAGGACCACGAACCGTCGGGGCTCCGCTGCCGCCAGGGAGAGGAAGCCGTCCCTGATCCGCTCGTGGAAAAGGAGTGACTCCTGCTCGAACCGCTCCTCCCGGGCCGTGCTGGCGGCACTGATCCGGGCCATGGCCCGGGCGAGCCCCACCTCGACGGGGCAGTCGAGGATAATCGTCAGATCCGGCCTGATGCTGCCGGCGGCCAGGGTATTGAGCCGGGCGATCAGTTCCCGATCCAGGTTGCGGCCATATCCCTGGTAGGCAAGGGTGGAGTCGGTGAAGCGGTCGCAGAGGACAACCTTCCCCGCGGTCAGGGCCGGTTCGACCACTTCGGCCACATGCTGGGCCCGGGCCGCCCCATAGAGGAGGAGCTCCGTCATCGGCACCATGGCGCTGTTTCCTGCGTCGAGAAGTATTGCGCGGATGGCGTCGGCGATGGGACATCCGCCGGGCTCACGGGTTACCACGACCCCATGACCGGCAGCGGTCAGCCGCTCGGCGGCCAGTCGCAGCTGGGTCGACTTGCCACACCCCTCGATTCCTTCAAATGTGATAAAAAAACCCATAGGGGATGCATTGTCCTTCTGTTTCGTAAAAGCTGAATTATAGGGAAGTGACGGGTATAAATCAAGGCAAAAATCCCCGCCAAGTCGCATAATTATTGATAAATACGGCGGATTCGGGGTATAGTGTCTGCCTATGTGCAAGCCGGGCGAAGAGACCAAAAGTGAAGAGCAGTCGACGACGGATGAGCTGGAAAGCTCCATCAACTATCGCTTCGTGAATCGACAGCTCCTGGCCGAGGCCCTCACCCACCGCTCCTACGTGAATGAGCGTCGTGGGCACGAGAGGGTTCCGGACAATGAGCGCCTGGAATTCTTCGGCGATGCGGTTCTTGGCCTCCTGGTGGGGAAGATGCTTTTTACCCGATTTCCGGAGAGTCGCGAGGGGGTCCTCGCACGGATGAAGGCGTCGCTCGTGGATGAGGAGACCCTGGCGGGGCTTGCGGCAGCCATGGGACTCGGGCGCCATCTGCGTCTAGGGCGGGGCGAGGAGCGCAGCGGCGGCAGGGAACGACGGTCGCTCCTGGCAAACACCTACGAGGCACTCCTGGCCGCCGTCTATCTGGATGGAGGGAGCGAACCTGCCGAACGGATCGTGGAGCGGGACTTTGCCCCGCTTCTGGCCGGCATTGCCTCGGGCGCCTCTGGCCGGGACTTCAAGACCGAGTTCCAGGAAGCTGCCCAGTCCCGCTTCGGCACGGCACCCACCTACGCGCTGATCGCCACGGACGGCCCTCCCCACGACCGACGCTTCACGGTGGCGGCCTTTGTGGGCTCGGAGCAGATGGGGGAGGGGAGCGGTCGGAGCAAGAAGGAGGCGGAGCAGGCGGCTGCCCGGGAATGCCTGGCGCGGCTCGCCGGCGGTGTCGGCGCCGAAGGATGAAGCCGCTTATCATCCCCTTTTTCATCTCCCACCAGGGGTGTCCCCACCAGTGCGTTTTCTGCGACCAGGAGCGGATCTCCGGTCAGAGCGCCGGGCTTCCGGAACCAAGCGGGATGGTGGGTACGATCGACCGCTTTGCCGCGTCGGGGGGCGGGAGGCCCCTGGAAGTGGCCTTCTACGGCGGCACCTTTACGAGCCTCCCGCGGATGGAGCAGGAACGGCTTCTGGAGCCGCTGCAACCCCTCCTGGCAACCGGGAGAATAACCCATGTTCGGCTCTCCACACGGCCCGATGCGGTTGACGGTGAGACGGCCCGCTTCCTCCGGGCCCGGGGGGTGACCACCGTGGAGCTGGGGGTCCAGTCCATGGATGACCGGGTTCTCGAAGCGGCCGGCCGGGGCCACACGACGGCCCATGTGGAGCAGGCCTTTGCCGTCCTGCGCGAGGCGGGCATCAGGGTGGGTGCCCAGCTCATGCCGGGGCTTCCCGGTGACACCTCGGAATCGCCCCTCGGGTCTCTCGAACGGGTGCTCGCCCTCTCCCCGGCGTTTCTGCGCATCTACCCGACGGTGGTGGTGGCAGGGACCCGGTTGGCCGATCTCTGGCTCAACGGCGCCTATGCCCCTCTTGGCCTGGATGATGCCGTCACCCTCTGCGCGGCCATGCTTCGCCGGTGTCTCGTTGCCGGGGTGCCGGTGATCCGCATCGGACTCCAACCGACGGAGGAACTGGAAAGGCCGGGAACTGTCCTGGCCGGTCCGTGGCACCCGGCGTTTCGCCAGCTGGTGGAAAGCGAGCTTTTCTACGGGCTCCTCGAGCGGCTGGCTGCGGGTGTCCCACCCGGTACCAGCGTGGAGGCGGTCTGTGCCCCCCAGCGGGTGTCCGACGTGGTGGGCCAGCGGCGGCGGAATCTCGCGCGCCTTGGGGAGCAGCATGGCGTTTCGGTGACGCGTGTCACCGGCAGCGACCGGCTGTCCCCCTATGATCTCGAAATTGTTTACGCCGGCGGCACCATTGCCGGAAACCTGGTTGGTGCGTAAAAACGCACGTTTCACGAAAGGAGTTACCCTTGTCAGATACACCGTTCCGATCCGGTTTCGTTTCCATCATCGGGCGCCCCAATGTGGGGAAGTCGACGCTTCTGAACCGGATCCTCGGGGAGAAGATCGTCATTACCTCGGACAAACCCCAGACGACCCGCAACCGCATCCAGGGAATCCATAACGTCCCCGGCGCCCAGATCGTCTTCATCGACACGCCGGGAATCCACCAGGCCCGGTCGCGTCTCAACAAATACATGGTTGAAGTCGCCCTCTCCTCCATCAGGGAGGTGGATCTTGTACTGTTCCTGGTGGAGGCGAATCAGAAGCCGGGAGAGCAGGAGCAGGAGATCATCGATGTCCTTGCCGGTTCGACGGCGCCGGTCTTCCTGGTCATCAACAAGGTGGATACGACGGAGAAAGGGGCGGTACTGGAGCGGATCGCCGCCTACAAGGACCGCTACCCCTTCCGGGAGATCGTGCCGGTTTCGGCGCAGACGGGGGACGGGGTCGACCGACTCGTGGCGCTCGTGCGGGATGTCCTTCCCGAGGGACCGGTCTACTTCCCCGACGACATCCTGACCGATGTGCCGGAGCGCTTCATCGCTGCGGAGATCATCCGGGAGAAGGTCTTTCGCCTCACCCGCGACGAGGTTCCCTATGCCACTGCCGTGGAGGTGGACAGCTTCAAGGAGCGGGAAGACGGGGGGCTCGTCTCCATCGCCGCCACCATAACCGTGGAGCGGGATTCCCAGAAGGGGATCATCATCGGCAAGAAGGGGGCGATGCTCAAGCGGATCGGCTCGGCGGCCCGGGTCGAGATCGAGCACTTACTCAACACGAAGGTTTTTCTGGAGCTCTTCGTCCGGGTCCGCAAGGACTGGAGCGAAGATGCACGGATGCTGAAGGAGCTTGGATACACATGATGCCACTCGTTGCCATAGTCGGCCGCCCCAATGTGGGCAAATCGACCCTTTTCAACCGTCTCGTGGGGCGCCGCAAGGCCATCGTCGACGATATGCCCGGCGTCACCCGTGACCGGAACTACGAAACCGTCACCCGCTTCGACGTGCCGTTCATCCTGATCGACACCGGCGGTTTCGAGCCGGTGAGCCAGGACCGTCTGCTGCAGCAGATGCGGGAACAGTCCCAGTTGGCCATGGATGAGGCGGACGTCATCATCTTCCTCATGGACGGCCGGGCCGGGCTCACCCCCTCCGATGTGGAGGTGGTGGAAATGCTTCGCCGCGTGAAGAAGCCGGTCTTCTACGTGGTCAACAAGGTGGACGGCGAGAAGCTGGAGAACGACGCTGCCGATTTTTTCTCCCTGGGGGTCGGCACCCTCCACACCATCTCCGCCGAGCACAACCGGGGGGTGAACGACCTGATGGATGAAGTGGTGGCTGCCCTCCCCCAGGACTCGGCCCGTCCCGACGACGAGGAGATCACCAGAATCGCCGTGGTGGGGCGCCCCAACGTGGGGAAGTCGTCCCTGGTGAACCGGCTCCTCGGCTTCGAGCGGGTGGTGGCCAACCCCACTCCCGGCACCACGCGGGATTCCGTCGACACCCTGTTTGTCTCCAACAAGAAGCGTTACCTTCTCATCGACACGGCCGGCATCCGGCGCAAGGGGAAGACCACCCAGAAGCTGGAGAAGTACAGTGTGGTCGACAGCCTGCGCAGCATCGAGCGGGCCGACGTGGTCCTCATCGTCATCAATGCCGAAGAGGGGGTGACGGAGCAGGACGAGCGGATTGCGGGCTACGCCTACGAGGCGGGAAGGGCCTGTATCTTCGTAGTCAACAAGTGGGACAGCCTGGAGAAAAACAATACCACTCTCGGCAAGTTCGTGGACCAGATCAAAACCGAATTCAAGTATCTGGCATTTGCGCCGATAGTATTTGTATCGGCCAAAAGTGGGCAGCGGATCAACCGGATCATGGAGGAGGTGGATCGAGTCATGGTCCAATACACCAAGCGGGTCAGTACCGCCGACCTGAACCGGGTTTTCTCTGAAGCGGTGGAAACGCATCACGCGCCCCTTTCCCATGGTCGGCGGGTGAAGTTTTACTATGCCACCCAGGTGGGAACGAAGCCGCCGAAATTCGTCGTTTTCACCAATCAGCCGGAGGGGGTCCATTTTTCCTACGAGCGGTACCTGATCAACAAGTTCCGCGAGGCGTTCGATTTCACCGGCACCCCCCTGCACATCATCTTCCGGGGCCGGGATCGCCGGGAGTAAACGTACTTTACTTGGACAGGGCGAGTAGTTTATGATGAGCGCCGTTTTCACCGCTGTTTTTCGGACTTTTGTCCCTTTTTGCCCATGAGTCTCGTCGGGAGCCTAGAAGACCTGGGACTGGGTGAGATCCTTCAGATCCTCAGCCTCTCATGCAAGTCGGGGATCCTGCGGCTTCACAGCAGGGGACGGGAGGGAACGATTGTCTTCCGCCTCGGCCAGGTGATCCAGGCCGCCTCCAGCACCCTCCAGGAGAATATCGGCGAGGTCCTGATCCGCAAGGGAAAGCTCGATCTCGGGACCCTGCGGGCCGCGCTGGCACAGCAGGAACGTGAAGGATACCAGGAACGGCTCGGCTCGATCCTGGTGCGAAGCTTCGGTTTTCCTCTCTCGGCCATCGACGAGGTGGCGCGGGAGCAGGTGGAGCGGGTGGTCTACACGCTCTTCGCCTGGGCCGAAGGGACCTTCGAGTTCGAACTTCAGGACAATGTCGCCCCGGCCGGCACCATCAGGATGGATCCCCTCCAGTTCATGCTGGACCAGGGGCTTAATCCCCAGTTTCTGGCACTGGAAGGGGCCAGGGTCGTAGAGAAGGAGCAAAGGGCAGAGTCCCTTCGCGAGGTTGTGCCTCCCGTTGAGTTCTCCGAGGAACTCCTGAATGCGGCCTTCCAGCCCGTCCCTGTTCCTGATGTCCCGTCACCGACGGCGGCGGAGCGTGGCACCCTGATCCTCGTGGATGACGACGGAGCTACCCGCGATGCCCTGGGGGTGCTGCTCGAGCGCAATGGTTACCAGGTCATCTCCCTCTCCCGGAGCGAGGAGGCATTCATCCAGATCGACTCCCTCTATCGGCGCGGCGAGCGACCCAGTGTTCTGGTGGACCTGATCATGCCGCGGATGGACGGATCGGGGATTCTCGGCGGGCTTGAGCTTCTGGAGCTTGTCTGGAACACCTTTCCCGATCTGCGGGTTCTGGTCATGTCGGACCACTACAATGGCGATGCCGTGCGGCGGGTGGGGGAGTTGGGCTATTCCCACATTCTCAAACCGCGCCGGGCGCAGATCAGTGACCCCGTAACCATGGAGGATTTTGCTCCCTCGTTCCTGGCCGCCTTGGCGCGACTGGCGAGCGGTGCGGGGAGTTCAGCCCCGTCAGGGCTTATCAATCTGGGAGACGAGCTCCGTCTCGAGATGGGAGAGGAGTTCACGGGAACCGCCGAGGGGGGGAGCGACCCGGGCAGCGGTATGACCCTTTTGCGGGGGATGCTCGAGGAACTCCACGATCCGGCCCTCGGTGGTGGTATTACGCTGCTGGTCCTGCGCTTTGCCGCGGAGTTCATGGAGCGTGCTGTCATCTTCATGGTGACGGGGGGAGAGGTTGCCGGGCTTGGCCAGTTTGGCCTCGACGACCGAGGAGACGCCGCCGACCAACGGGTTCGGCTGCTTCGCATCCCCCGAGGGGAACCATCGCTTTTCACTGGGATACTCGAAGCCAGGCATCCGGCGGTGGTGCGGCCCGAACCCAACGAATGGAACCGGTACCTCTTCGACCGCCTTGGCGGCGGGGTGCCCCACGAGGTTTTTCTCGGACCGATTGTCAGCGAGGGAGAGGTGGTCGCCATCCTTTACGGTGACAACCATTCCGATAGAAAACCGATTGCCGGGACGGAGGCACTTGAGATCTTTCTGTCCCAGGCGGGTAGGGCCATGGAAATGGCGCTTCTGGAACGCAAACTTATGGACAGCAGTCGGGGTGCAATGTGAAAAAGATCCTCATAGCGGAAGACTCGTCAACCATGCGGTCGCTTCTCGTGGCGACCATCGAGTGCCTCGGCGGGTATCAGATCGTTGAGGCCGCGAGCGGATTCGAGGCCCTTCGGCTTCTGCCGCGGGAACCGGTTGACCTGATCATAACCGATATCAACATGCCCGACATCAACGGGCTGGAGCTTGTGAGTTTTGTGCGCGGGAGTGACAATTATAGGCACATCCCGCTTTTCATCATCTCCACCGAGGGGAGCGAGCGCGACCGGGAAAAGGGGCTTGCCCTCGGGGCGAACGAGTACCTGGTGAAACCGTTCGATCCGGCTCGGCTGCAGGAGTTGATCGTGAAGTACACGTCCTGAGGGTGACCCATGGCAAACTCCCATGATACGTCCGGCAGGGCCGTGGAAGACTTTCTGGCCGAAGCCGAAGAGATTGTCGAACGACTGAGCACCGATCTGGGGACCCTCAGCGACTGCGCCGACAGCGGCGAGTGCGACCCGGATCTGCTGAACGCCATTTTCCGTGGCGCCCACTCCCTCAAGGGGCTTGCCGGCATGTTCGGTTTTACCGACATCCAGCAACTCTCCCACAACCTGGAAAACCTTCTCGATTCCCTCCGCCTCGGCAAGATCCCCCTCACTATCGCAACCATGAACGTCCTCTTCGATGCCATGGAACTCCTCGGTTCCGTGGTGCGGGGGCTCGGCACCGGCGAAACCTTCGCCACTGCCATTGCCGATATGATTCAGCGGATCAACGACTGCGCCACCGCCCAGCAGGGGGACGGGGAATCGCCCCTTCAGAAGCTCGGTCTGCCGGACAAGGTTCTCAATTCCCTCACCGAATATGAGGAACACCGGCTCGTGGAGAATGTGAAGAAGGGGCGGACGATTTTCTCCATCCACGCCTCCTTCAGTCTCATGTCCTTCGACCAGGACCTGGGTGAGATCACCGAGGCCCTGAAGAAATCAGGGGAGGTGGTGAGCACCCTCCCCAGCGCCAGCGTTACCCCCGAGTCGATGATCGACTTCGAGATCCTCTATGGCACCGACCTTGCCTATGACGAGGTTGCCGGTCTCATCGACCGGGAGAATGTCGAGATCACCCGGATCGGTGCGGCTGCCGCCGCTCCCCCTTCTGCCGCGACATCCGGTACTGCAACGGCTGTCCCTGCGATATCGCAGGCGGCGGCTCCGGCCGAGGTCCCCGCACCGGCCGGCCAAGCCGACGACATGACCGCCAAGAGCATGAGCCAAACAGTGCGGGTCGACATCGGCAAGCTGGACGACCTCATGAACATCGTCGGTGAACTGGTCCTTTCCCAGTCCATCATTTCGACGCTGGCGACACGCATGAGGCTCGAAGGATTCTCATCCCTGGCCATCGAACTGGGCAAGGCGGCCAAGGGGCTCGACCGCAAGCTCACCGAGTTGCAGAAGGGGGTCATGGAGATCAGGATGATCCCGGTGGGGCAGCTCTTCGAGAAGATGGCCCGCATCGTCCGGAAGGTTTCCCGGGAACAGGGGAAAAAGGTCGACCTCAAGACCTTCGGCGCCGACACGGAGCTGGACAAGCTCATCATCGAGGATATCGCCGATCCCATGGTCCATATCATCCGCAACGCCATCGACCACGGCCTGGAGCCTACGGAAGAGCGGGTGGCCGCCGGCAAGCCCGAGCGGGGGACCATCAGGCTCTCTTCCTATCAGAAGGGAAACCACGTCGTCATTGAGGTGTCCGACGACGGCCGGGGCTTCAATATAGAAAAGGTCAAGAAGAAGGCCCTCGAAAAGGGGCTCATCAAGACCCTTGAGGGGATATCCGACCGGGATGCCCTCGACTTTATCTTTCTTCCCGGCTTTTCCACCGCCGACGCGGTGAGCGAGCTGTCGGGCCGCGGCGTCGGTATGGACGTGGTGAAGAACAACATCGCCGCTGTCTCGGGGATGGTGGACATCGAGAGCACGTTCGGCAAGGGGAGCAAGGTCATCATCACCCTCCCCATAACGCTGGCCATCATCAAGGCGCTGCTGGTTTCCACCGCCGGGCGTACCTATGCCATCCCGATCACCTCGGTGCTGGAGACGATCATCGTCACCGAAAACGACATCGACACCGTGGAGCGCAAGGAGGTCTACCAGCTCCGGGAGACGACCCTGCCGCTGGTGCGGCTGGAGCGCTTCTTCGGCATTCCGCGGACCAAGCCTGATTCCGCCGAGTTTTACGTGGTGGTGGTGGGGGTGGCGGAGAAACGGCTCGGGGTCATTGTCGACGACCTCATGGGGCAGCAGGATATCGTTATCAAGGCATTGGGCGATATGTTCAAGGGGTACCGGGGGATAACCGGTGCCGCGGATCTGGGGGACCAGCGGACGATCCTCGTGCTTGACGTGGGGGGGATCATCGGCGAGGCATTCCGGAGTGGAGGGTAGATGTACCGGGAGTTCTACGGACTGAACGAAAAGCCGTTCTCAAAGACTCCGGACCCGCGCTACCTCTTTCTGTCGCCGGGGCACCGGGAGGCCCTTGCACGCTTGCAGTACGCAGTGGAGGAGCGGGAGCTGGCCCTTCTCACCGGCGACATCGGCTGCGGCAAAACCACCATCTCCCGGGCGCTCATGGATGCCGTGGGCAATGAGGGGTGCTTCTGCTTCATCGTCAATCCGCGCCTCTCGGCCGTTGAGTTTCTCCGCACCGTGGCCCGCAGCCTCGGGATTGCCGAGCCGGGCGGAGCCAAGGACGAGCTGCTGCGGCAGCTCACCGAGGCGGTCTACCGGCTCGAGGGGGAGAAGCGCTGCCCGGTCATCGTCATTGACGAAGCACAGCTGATCCCCGACCAGGAGGTGTTCGACGAGATCAGGCTCCTGACCAATTTCCAGCTGGACGACCGCAACCTCATGAGCGTCATCCTCATGGGGCAGCCGGAGTTGCGGCAGATCCTGGCCGATCCGGCCCATGAAGCCCTGCGCCAGCGGATCGCCATGCATTATCACCTCCAGCCCCTGACCCTTGAGGAAACCCTTGAATACATTGATTTTCGGGTGGAGGTGGCCGGCGGACCCCAGGGACTCTTCTCTCCTGATGCCATCCGGCGCATTTTCGAACTGTCGGGCGGTGTGCCGCGCAAGATCAATATCCTTGCCACCAACGCGCTGCTGGTGGGGTTCGGGAAGGACGCCTCCTGGATCGACGCGTCGCTGGTGGAAGAACTGCGGGACGAAGCGAGCCTCTACTGAGACAAAGGATCGACGACCATGATGGATATTGCCGAGATCAGGAAAAAGGCCCAGCGGGAGCGGGAAGGGCGCCGCGAAGAGCCACGGGCGGCACAGCCCCTTCCCGATTCCCCCTCCATGGAGCCGGAGGAGAACGATAACAGTCTCTACGACGAGTTCTTCCCCCGGCACGAGATGGTTTCATCCCCCCACCTCCCCGCGGCGCCGCGTGTGGTCCGCGACCCTCTGTCCGTCATTCTTGAAGGACGGAAGGCGGCTTTGGTTGATGAGGTCCTCCCTGTCGAGACCGATGCCGAAGTCTCCCTTGAAACCGAAGCCGCCCTTGAGATTCTCTGCTTCCGGGTCGCCGATGAGATTTACGGCATCGACATCATGGAGCTGAAGGAAATCATCAAGCCCCGGGAGACGACGGAGGTTCCCCATGCGCCCCCCTTCGTGGCCGGAGTTCTGTCGCTGCGCGGGATCATCATCCCCGTTTTTCTCCTCCGCGAGCGCCTTGGTCTTTGCAGGGAAGGGGGGGGAGGGAAAGAGCGCATCATCGTCGTGAAGAAGGGAGAGGGGCTCTGTGGTATCCTTGTGGACGAGGTGACCCAGGTGGTACGGATCGCCGCCGACACCGTGGAGCATCCGCCCGCGGTTCTCGATGGCATAGATCGTGAATTTGTTGCGGGTATCGGGCGGCACGACGGAAAGATCGTCATTCTGCTTACGATGGAGAAGGTTCTCGACGTTGCGCTGTTCTGAGGTAGTCTCCGCTGAAGACACCATTTGTGAAAGGTTCCAGGCCATGACGAAGAAAAAGATCCTGATTGTGGAGGACGAGGAGAGCCTGCTCAAGCTGGAGAGTATTCTCCTTACATCCAGGGGGTATGACGTTACTGGCGTTGCCGACGGTGCGACTGCCCTCGAGCAGGTTGTCTCGGCCAGGCCCGATCTTGTTATTCTCGATATCATGCTTCCGGGCATGGATGGCTTTGAGGTCTGTCGACGCATCAAACAGAATCCCGAAACGGCCCATATCCCGGTCATGATGCTGACAGCCAAGAAAAGTGCCCAGGACACGGAACGGGGGATGGCAGCCGGCGCGTCGGCTTACGTGACAAAGCCGTTCAAGTCGGCAAAGATTATCGAGATCATCCAGGAACTCCTCTCCCCGTGACGGGCGAGAAACCAGCACCAGACGCGCCACTCGCTGCCCCAGGGGGATGATGGTGGAAACCGACATTCAGGAAATACAGCTTGCCTGTTTCCGTCTGGGCGATGCAACCTTCGCCGCGGACATCATGAGGATCAAGGAGATAATCAAGCCCCAGCGGCTGACCAGGCTCCCCAAGACCCCTGCCTTCGTGGAAGGGGTCATCAACCTCCGCGGTTCGGTTATTCCGGTGATCGACCTGCGCATGCGGTTCGACCTCCCGGACCGTGCTCCGCTGGAGGAGTCCCGGCTCCTGGTGGTGGCCGTGGCGCGCCAGCTCGTGGGACTCGTGGTGGACGACGTGACCGAGGTTGTCACGGTCCATGCCCATGACATCAAGCCTCCCCCCCACGTGGCCGAGGGGATAAGCACCGAGTACCTGATTGGCGTCTGCCTCGTCCGCGACAGCCTCATCATGCTTCTCAATCTCGACACTATTCTGACCAGCCGCGAGACATCGACGCTCGCAGGCTTCTCCCGGGTGACGGGCGCCGCTCCGGCCCGGTAACGCCGTGGGAGGATTCACCTCTCGTGCCCCGGCCCGTGTCGAATGACATGTCGGGAGCTTAACCCCTGCATTGCAAGGAGACCGTCCGTGGACGATCTTGAAACCATAGGAAAACAACTGAATGCCCCTGACGAGGAAGAGCGCCGCCTGGCGGTGATCGGCCTTGCCCGCCACCCCCTCGGGAAAACCCGTGAACTCTTCTTTACCGCCATGGGGGACGGGAGTTGGCGGGTGCGCAAGGAGGCGGTAAACACACTCCTCTCCATCTCGCTGGATGACGCTTCGGTGGACGGGCTCATCGGGCTCCTTGCCTCCTCCGAGAACGCGGGACTCCGCAACTCGGCGGTGGAGGCCCTGGAGCGCCTGGAGTCCCGGGGGGTGCCGCTCCTCCTTGGGCGTCTCAGGGACCCGGACCAGGACGTGCGCAAGTTCGTGGCGGACATCCTCGGCAACATCGGCGACCGCTCAGCCATTCCGGCCCTCGTGGAAGCACTGCGGGACCCCGACGCCAATGTCTCCGCCGCGGCTGCCGAGAACCTCGGCAAGATCGGCGATCCCCGGGCGGTCGCGGCCCTGGTTGAGGCTTTGGGAACGGGCGACGTCTGGTTCCGTTATTCGGTTCTCGGTGCCTTGACCCGGATCGGCGAGCCGGTTCCCTTTGCGGTCTTTGCTCCCCTTGTGTCCGATGTTCTCCTGAAGCGTCCCGTATTCGAATGCCTGGGCGCGGTGGGAGACCGCGATGCGGTGGCGGTGCTTATGCAGGGAGTCCAGGACCGGGTCCGGGCTGTCCGGGAAGCAGCGGCCTGTGCCCTGGTGCGTCTCCGGGGGAGGCTCCCCGCCGTGTACGCCCGGGAGGTGGACGATCTGCTGACGGGGCTCAGGGGGAAGCCGTGCGTGGAGGAACTCATCGCTTCCCTCGATACCACGGAGCGACCGGTGAGGGAGGCCATCGTGGGGCTCCTTGCCCTGATCGGCGACGAGCGCGCGGCCCTGCCGCTCCTGGAGGGGTGTCGCGACGAGAGGCTGCGGCGCCTCTGTCTCCAGGGGGTCCGGTCCATGGGCGAAGGGGGAATGACTGTACTTCTCGCGGCCTTCTCCGACGCTGACGATGAGGAAAAAACCTTTATCATACACCTTTGGGGTGAGATGGGTTTTGGCGGGGCGGCGCCATACCTTGGCGCGGCCATGGCGAGCAGCCGTTACACAGTTCGCCGTGCCGCAGTGGTGGCAGCCGGCAAGATCGGCCTGACCGGGCTTCTGGATCAGATCGGCGCGCTGCTCGACGACAGCGACCCTGACGTACGCGAGGGGGCCGTCGATGCCCTCGTGCGACTTGCCCCCACCGGCCGTGAGAAGGTGGCTGCCGTTGCGCGGATGCTCGCCGCCTCG
>CAJPFF010000055.1 GCA_905339345.1 Geobacteraceae bacterium
TGAGATCGTAGCAGTAGGTCACCTTGCCGCTGGTCAGTTTCATCAGCGGGATGGCCGCCTGACTGTCATGCACAGACGCTGATGTCAACAAAGCGCTGATTGGAACGCCGAAGTCGTTCACGTCCAGGTGCAGTTTGAATCCGTTCCAGGTTTCCGTGTACCCCTTGGCGTTTTTCTTGATTCCACGGTCACAGACTACCGGAAGCCCGGCAATGGCTTCTTCTGCCGTTTGCCCGCGCTGCACGTCTAGGCGCTTCGGTTCTGCAGGCTCCCTGATCTCATCTTTTGCTGGCCGCCCTTTCTTTCTGGCAACCTTGACCGCTTTGATCTTCTTTGCCGGTTTCTCCCGACCGACAATGGCGGTGGCGTCCCGACTGATGTGGCCGATCAGTTCAGTGCCAAGATTCTCCTCCACCAGGAAATCATGAACAATACCACCCAAGCCCACTTCGGCATATTCGGCAAAGGCCCGGGAAAAGGTGGACTCGGAGACAACGTCGCCCCTTTTGGTAAAACCACATATCACCCGCAGGTTCGGGGTGCTGAGCAATGCATTTCTCAAGGAACTGGTGTGCTGATAGTTCAAGACCGCCTTGGCAACAAAGGCCCTGGCAATCGCTTCACGCTCTTTGATCGGTCGTCCCAACCACTGCCTGTTGGCAGTGACAGGGACGAACTTCTCAATCTGGATCAGCTCAAGGATCTTGACCAGATGCTTCTCCCGCTCGGTAAGCGGAGTTGAGAGGCATTCGTCTAGATAGGGGAACAGACTATGCTGTACTGTTCCCATCAACCATGATATTTTTTCCTTGAGCTTCATGGGTACTCCTTCTGTTATTGTTTGTCTCGCAAACCAATAATATCAGATGGTTACCCTTGAAGCTCGACTTTTATGCAACAAAATCAACTATATTCAGCTTGTCGCATGCACTTTTGCAAGAGGCTCTTTGGGTTCGATAAAGCACATTTCTATAGCACATTTTCGGCCGTTCAGGCCAGAAAAAGCAGGAGAATCAATGGATAAGCAGATTTACGTGGTCGGGCACCGCAACCCCGACACCGACTCCGTCGCCTCGGCCCTGGCCTACGCTGCCCTCAAGAACCAGCAGGGTCAGACCAACGTCACCGCCGCCATGGCCGGCGAGCCGAACCCCCAGACCCGCTACATCCTGGACCGGCTCGGGATCGAGCCGCCGGTCTACCTGGCCGACGTCCATCCCAAGGTCTGCCACGTCCTCAACCGCCAGCCGGTGACGGCCGCCGCCAACACCCCCCTGCGGGACGCCCTGGGGGTGTTCCACAAGCACGGCATCCGGGTCCTGCCGGTGGTGGACGAGGCCGGCGCCCCCCTGGGGCTCGTGTCGCTCCTCAAGCTCTCGGAGAAGTACCTGCTGGCCGGCACCGACCGCAAGCGGGGCGTTGACGCCTCGCTCCGCACCCTGGCCGCCTGTCTTGACGGTACCTTCCTCACCGGAGCCCCCACCGACGAGGTGGAGCATCTGCATCTCTTCATCGGCGCCATGCTGGAGGAGTCGTTCTCGAGCCGCATCGAGGGGTATGACCCCGCATCGCTCCTGATCATGACCGGCGACCGCCGCAGCATCCAGCAGGCGGCCATGGAGCGGGGAGTGCGGCTCCTGGTGGTGACCGGCGGCTTTCCCCTGGCCGATGACCTGCGGGAACGGGCACGGGAAAAGGGGGTGACGGTCATCTCCACCCCCCACGATACCGCCACCGCCGCCGGCCTTGCCCGACTCTCAACACCTCTCTCCCACTTTGTGGAGGCACGGTTCGAGAAGATCGGGGTGGCCGAGCCCCTGGAACACCTGCGCCTCAAGCTCCTCCACTCGGGGGAGCCCGCGGTGATCGCCGTGGAGGAGGACGGCACCATCGCCGGGGTCGCCACCAAGTCGTCGCTCCTGGCGGAGATTCCCTACGCCCTCATTCTCGTGGACCACAACGAGCTGGCCCAGTCGGTGCCCGGGGCCGAGGCGGTGGAGATTCTTGAGGTCATCGACCACCACAAGCTGGGGAACCCCCCCACGAACCAGCCCATCACCTTCATGGCGGCGCCGGTGGGGAGCACCTGCACCGTGGTGGCCTCCCTCTACCGGGAGCGGGGGATCGAGCCCGAGCAGAAGATGGCGGCGCTCCTTTTGGCCGGGGTCCTCTCCGACACCGTCATCCTCAAATCCCCCACCACCACCCGCCGGGACCGGGAGATGGTGCAGTGGCTCGAAGAGCTGGCCGGTCTCGACCCTGTGGCCTTCGGCAAGGATATCTTCTCCGCCTGCGGCGGCTTCTCGGCCCACGGCACCCCGGAGAAGGCGGTCCGGGCCGACTTCAAGCACTTCACCGCCGGCGACACCCTCTTCGGTGTGGGACAGGTGGAGGTGGTGGGGTTTGACGAGTTCTTCGACCTGAAGGAAACCCTCCGGGAGACCCTGAAGAAGGTGAAGGAGGCGGACCGGCTCCATCTGGCCGGCCTCATGGTGACCGATATCTACAGCGAAACGACCCTCTTTCTGGCCGAAGGGAAGAACGAGCTGGCCCACGTCATGGGCTACCCCCAGGTGGAGCCCCACCTCTACGAGCTGAAGGGGGTCATGTCCCGCAAGAAGCAGATGGTGCCGCACCTGCTGAAGGTGCTGGGGAAGATCTAGGCCATGAATTTTATTGAACGTCTGAACAATGAAGTCCTCGTGGGGGACGGTGCCATCGGCACCATGCTCTACGCCAAGGGGGTCTCCCTCGACGCCAACGTGGAGCACCTGAACCTGGTGCGGCCCGACCTGGTCCTGGAGCTCCACCGGGAGTACCTGGCCGCCGGTGCCCGGGTCATCGAGACCAACACCTTCGGCGCCAACTGGACCAAGCTCTCGGCCATCGGCCTGGAGAAGCGGGAGCGGGAAATCAACCTGCGGGGTGCCCGGCTGGCCCGGGAGGCTGCCGAGGGGAGCGACGCCTTCGTGGCCGGCTCCCTGGGGCCCCTGGTCAGGGTGAAGGGGGACGAGCGGGAGCTTTCCCCGGCCGAGACGACGGAGATCTTCCGTCGGCAGGCCCTGGCCCTGGCCGAGGGAGGGGTCGATCTCCTCATTCTGGAAACCTTCACCGATCTGGGGCAGATCCTCTGCGCCCTGGCAGCGGCCAGGGAGACGGGGCTCCCGATCGTGGCGAACATGGCGTTCCTGGAGAACGGCCGCCTTGCCGGCGGGGCCGACGTGGAACGGGCGGTGCTGGAGCTGGCCGCCGCAGGGGCGGACGTGGTTGGGGCCAACTGCGGTGCCGGCCCCCTGGAGGTGCTCGGCACCATCCGGCGCATGGCCGGCGCCACGGGGCTCCCCATCGCGGCGTACCCCAACAGCGGCTTCCCCGAGTACGTGAACGGGCGCCACGTCTACCGGACCACCCCCGACTACTTTGCCGCGCGGGCCGCCGAGATGGTGGCGGCTGGCGCGGCGCTGGTGGGGGGGTGCTGCGGCACCACGCCGGAGCACATCCGGCGCCTCGCGGAAAGGCTGGCAGGGCTGCGCCCCGGGGCCCGGAGCGAGGCGGCGCCGGCGGTGCCGGTCGAGGAACGGCGCGAGGAAGTCGCCGAAGCCGGAGGCTTCCTGGCCCGCTGGGGCAAGGAGCCGATAGTCACCGTGGAGCTGGACCCCCCCAAGGGTTTGGACTGCGGAAAGATCGTGGAGGGGAGCCGGGCACTGAAGGTTGCCGGTGCCGATGCCATCAATATCGCTGAAAACCCCCTGGCCCGCATCCGGATGGGTAACATCGCCCTGGGGCATCTCATCCAGCGGGAGGTGGGGATCGAGGTCATCGTCCACGTCACCTGCCGGGACCGCAACCTCCTGGGGCTCCAGTCGGACCTCATGGGGGCGAGCCTCCTGGGCATCCGGAGCATCCTCGCCGTCACGGGCGATCCGGCCCGGATCGGGGAGCAGGCCGGGGCCACCTCGGTTTACGACCTGAACTCCTTCACCCTCATCAAGCTCCTGGCCGACCTGAACGCCGGGGTGAACGCCTTGGGGAACCCCCTTGGCCGGGGGGCGGGGTTCACCATCGGCTGCGCCTTCAACCCCAACAGCCAGCGGATGGAGGTGCAGGCGGAGCGCCTCGCCAGGAAGGTGGCCAACGGGGCCCGTTTCGTCCAGACCCAGCCCCTCTACGACCTGGAGCGCCTCGACGAGATGCTGGAGCGGACGGCCCACCTGGGGGTCCCGGTGCTGCCGGGAATCCTCCCCCTGGTGAGCGAGCGCAACTGCGAATTCCTCCACAACGAGGTGCCGGGGATCGTGATCCCCGAGGATATCCGGACACGGATGCAGGGGAAGGAGAAAGAGGAGGGTGTCCGTGAGGGGCTCGCCATCGCCCGGGAGTTCATCGACGCCGCCCGGGACAGGGTCGGCGGCTTCTATCTCATCCCCCCCTTCGGCCGTTACGAAATCGCCGTTGAACTGGTTCGTCACATCAAGGGGAGTTGACCGGTTTTGGGCCATCACAACAGGAGGTTACCCATGCGTATCCAGCGAGCTGCATTGCTTCTTCTCCTGCTTCTTTTTCTTGCCGGCTGTCGCAACCCCTATCTGGTGGCGCAGCGGTTTGATGACAGCTACCGGGAGTACAACAGGCTGGTGCGCTGGCAGGAGCACGAAAATGCCTGCATGAGCTTTGCGGACCCCCGTATTGCCGATGAATGCTTCGCCCGGGCCAAGGCGGCGAAGGGGGCTTCCATGGCCGACTACCGGGTGAAGAGCATGGAAATGGACCCGGAGAAGGGAACGGCGACGGTGCGGGTGGAAATCGACTACTACGTCCTCCCCTCCACCCGGCTCAAGACCCTGGAGGACGTCCAGCAGTGGCGCTACGAACAGGTCGACGGGAAGGAGCGCTGGCGCATCGCAACGCCCATTCCCGAGTTCAAGTGAGCTTCCCGGGACGATGGGGCCATCCCGGTGTTTCAATGTGGGCAATAATGTGGTAAACAGAAAGAACTACCAGACGTAACGCCAGAGACCAAAGGAGCGAACCGTATGTCAGACAGCAGAAATACTGAAACCGCGGCTATCTTTGCCTTTTTAGCCGGCGCGGCCCTTGCGGCCGGCGCCGCCCTCCTCCTCACCCCCAAACCCGGCCGCGAGGTTCGGGAGAAGCTCGGTGAGGTTACCGAGGATGCGGTCGATAAAATCCGCTCGGCAGTTCGCGAGGCAAAGTACAAGGTCGCCCCCAAGGGGAAGGACGAGACCGGCGAGATAGAAGGCGGCAGTTGCTGGATCTGATATCTGGACCTAAGTAGGGCAAAATGACAACGCCCCGCTCCTCACGGGAGACGGGGCGTTGTCATTTTCGGTTCGGAAGGAAATTTTCAGGCGGATACGTAATCTGCCGCCACGGTCTGCATCGACACCGATTTCATGTGGGGGACCACCTCGCTGGCGTGGTAGGGGTGCACCTGGTAGGCCTGGAGGTCCTCCAGGGAGTCGAACTTGGTCACCAGGGCCAGGTCGGCGGAACGCTCGGACCTGATCACGTCAACCCCCACCTCCAGGTGGCGCAGTTGCGGGATTTTCCCTCGCATGCTTTCCAGCTTTTCCCTGGTTGCGGCCACATTCGCCGGGCTCGAGTCGTGGAGCTTGAATAATACAATGTGGGTTATCATCGGTTCATTCCCTCCCTTGAGTAGTTCTTCCTGACGCAGTCCCGTCGCGCAGATCATTGCCAGACAATTGAAACACAGTTCCTTCCGGATGAGCCGGATCGCTGAACGCCCTGTATCGGACTGACAGCGTGGCAACCATACCACAAGCCTCGTCCCATTTCCACCGGCAGCCATGTGGATCAGATATTTCGTGATAAAGTTGTAGCGTGAAATATGGGAACGAGGAGGTAGCTGCCATGGTGAAATTTTACGATCCGAAGGACGGGGCCGACCAAGCTCGCGTCGAAGCCATTCTCAAGGGAGGGGGGATCGAGTATTTTCTGCTTCCCGAGCCCCAGAAGGGGATCGGCCCGTGTCAGATTCACGTGGCCGAGGAGGATCTTCCCGCTGCGGAGGAACTGCTGCGGCAGGCATGAAAAACCGGCCCGCCGTTACTGACGGGCCGGTAGTGTTGTTTCGGCGAAAGCAGGCTATTACTGCTGCGGAACGATGGTGATCTCAACCCGGCGGTTCAAGCTGCGGCCGGCTTCAGTGGTGTTGTCGGCAACGGGCTTGCTCTCGCCGAAGCCGACGGCCGTCATGCGCGTCGGGGCGACGCCGCGGGCGGCCAGGGCGTTCTTGACCGCAGTGGCGCGCCGCTCGGATAGCTCCTGGTTGTATGCATCGCTGCCGCTGCTGTCGGTGTGGCCGGCGATGGTGATGTTCGTTGCGGGGTACTGGGTGAGGACCTGGGCCACCCGGGTGATCTCGTCATTGGCTCCCGGCTGAAGCACAGCCGAGTTGAGCGGGAAGAGAATGTCAGATTTGAAGGTAACGGCGAGAGTGTCCTGGTTCCGCTGAACGGTGGCTCCCTCCACATTTGAGACGGCCTGCCGCATGGAGGCTTCCTGCTTGTCCATGTAGTTGCCGATGGCCCCGCCGGCAAGCCCGCCGGCCAGGGCGCCCGCCGCCGCGCCGATGAGGGTCGACTCCGTATCGCGCCCGATGGCCTGGCCGAGCCCCGCGCCGACCGCCGCGCCGGCACCGGTACCGATGGCGGCCCCCTTCTGGGTCTTGGTCATGGGCTGGGAGCAGCCGGTGATCGTTGCCATGGCGATGGTGAGTGCGCAGAGTGCAGTTCGTTTCATGATTCCTCCTTGGTGGATGGGGGTAGTGGTGCTCATTGATGCGGCAGTATACCACACGGGGACGGAGAGACAACCATAAGGACGAATCTGCTCCGGGATGGTCGTGCGTGGACGGCTTTGCAGAGTGGTTAACGGGGTAGGAGTAGGGCGCGCCCCTTCCCGGCAGGAAAAGAGGGGGCGCTGCGCCCTGATGCTCGCTATGCCGGGCTCTTGAGGGGAGCGGGGACGGCCTCTTCGGGCTTATGGTCCTCTTTCTCTCCGATGATGGAGGCAAAGCGGATGATCCCCGGGACAAGCTTGAGCGTGACAATGAGCGAGGCGAATCCGAGGAATCCGCCGGCAAGAAGGCCGTATCCCCCGGCTTCGGGTGCGGCCGCCTCCAGGGCGTAGGCTGCCACACTCAGGATGACGAGAAGGACGATGAGCAGGATGGCAAAACCAAATCCAAGATTTTTCATGACTGCCTCCTTTCGCTGCCGGGGACTGCATTATTAGTCAGGACCAATCATATCACCGTACATCATGTTTACAATATGCCTATTTTTTTCATGCGCCATTTATTTTTAGTTGGCTAAATGCCGCTTAATTGGGCAGATGTGTGCGCGGTCTGTTCAGAAGAGACGACCGCAGGGGAAATGATTGTGGAAGGGATGCTCTAAAAGTTAACTTGAATCGCATGGTTGCGACGGTGTCCCGATCAGGAATGGAACCTGCTAGGCAGGGGATATTCCGTAACGGTTTACATGTGGCGATGTCACGGTGTATGAAGGTGGGGGCAGCATGGTTCCCCGTTAAAAGGATGAGATATGAAATCCATAACTTCCCTGTGTGCCATGACGGTTCTTGGCGTGCTTCTCTTTGCCCTCCCTGCCCTGGCCGGTGAGCTTATGCTTGCGGTAGCCGCCAGCCTCAGGGAGGTCATGAACGACCTGACGGCGGAGTACGGGCGGAAAAAACCCGGTGTCACCTTCCGGATCAATTACGGTGGCTCGGGAGTCCTGGCCAGGCAGATCGAGCAGGGTGCCCCGGCCGATCTTTTCATCGCCGCCAACCGGGAGTGGGCCGGCTACCTGAAAGAGCGGGCTCTTCTGGATGCCGCAACCCTCGGCACCTTTGCCTGCAACTCACTGGTCTTTGCCGGTACGACGAAGCAGCAGGTGGCGGGGATCAGGGATCTGGCGCGGCTCAAGAAGATTGCCATCGGAAGCCCCCGGAGCGTCCCGGCGGGGGAGTATGCCATGGAGGTTTTCCGGAAGGCGGGTGTCGAGAAGGAGCTTACCGGCCGGCTCGTCATGGCCAGGGACGTGCGGGAGGCGATGAAGTACGCCGAACTGGGCGAGGTGGACGGCGCCTTTGTCTACCGGACCGATGCGCTCCTTCTGGGGAAGCAGGCGCGCATCCTTTTCACCGTTCCCGAGGGACTCCACGACCGGGTGACCTACCCCATGGCCCTCACCGTGGCGGGGGCGAAGAAGAAGGATGCCCGGGAGTTTCTTCGTTTTCTCCAGTCGGCTGAGGCGAAAGGCGTCCTTGCACGATATGGCTTTGAGGTGAAATAATCCGCACATGCTCTCCTTCTCCCCCCTCGACATAGACGCCATCCTGCTCTCGGCCAAGGTCGCCGTGGCGGCTACCCTCGTCGCGCTTCCCTTCGGCGTCGCCGTCGCCTACGTGATGAGCTACCGCTCCTTCCGGGGGAAGACGGTCGTGGAGGTGCTCCTCAACTTGCCACTCACGCTTCCGCCGGTGGTGATTGGCTACCTGCTCCTTCTTCTGCTCGGGAAGAAGGGGTGGATCGGCGGAATGCTCGACGCGGCGGGGATCAGGATCGTCTTCACCTGGTACGCGGCGGTCATCGCCTCGGCCGTGGTGGGGTTTCCGCTCCTGGTCCGCTCCAT
>CAJPFF010000056.1 GCA_905339345.1 Geobacteraceae bacterium
CCGGCGCGCCACAACCTGGCGGCCATCTTCGAGACCGAGATCGAGCCCGACTTCGACGACGTGGAGGTGATCCCCGACGAGCCCGAGGACGGCGGCATCTGGCTCGGCATGAAGGTGCGCCACGGCAAGTTCGGCGTCGGCACCATCCGCAAGATCGAGGGGAAGGGGGACGACCAGAAGGTGATCGTCTGGTTCAACTCCGTGGGACCGAAGAAGCTGCTGGTGAGGTTTGCGGGGCTGGAGCGGGTGTAATGCCCGTCGACTCTTCTGCTTCTCAGTTTATTCCGGCAGCTCATACTGTTTGCCCCGGAAAAGATATTTGCCACGAAGTGTTATGGCCATCTCCGGATTCAGTGATTTCAGGTTCCCGTAGGCTGACAGTGCCTCCAGCTTCTTGTTCTGCTCCATATAAATGGCCGTCTGCAGGGACCAGGTGGTGGGCACTTTCGGTGCCTGCCGGATAAGAATATCCATGTGGGATTGCGCCTTGTCAAATTGCCGGGTCCCAGCATAGCACTGAGCGGCATAGAATCTGGCATCAACGGCCGTTGGCGATAATTGAAGAGCCTTTTCCAGTGCAACTATGGCTTTGCCGATCTGATTCTGGCGCAGGTGGGCTTCGCCCAGATTGATCCAGGCATTGGCAAAGTCGGGCTGAAGCCGGATGGCTGTCTCGAGGGCCTGAACCGCTTCAGGATACCGCTTCAGTTTCAGCAGCCCATATCCCTTGCTGCTCCAAAAAATCGGCGAAGCCGGATTAATCGCCAGTCCCCGCTCCACATACTCCAAAGCGCGTTCCTGTTCCCCGCGCACGCTGCCATAGTAAAGGGCCAGCCCCTGCAATGCGAACTCGTTCTTCGGATTGAGATTCTCGGCCTTCCGGAGAGCATCGTTTGCCTTCTCCCCTTGACCTGAACGAATCAGCGCCTCACCCAGAAATGCCCAGGAATCGGCATTAGCGGGATCGAGGCGGGCCGCTTCGGCAAAGGCCTTGGCGGTTGCAGCCACATTACGTTGCTCTCGATACAGTGACCCAAGGGCAAACCAGGCAGGGGCAAGGGAAGGGTCTGCAATCGTCGCCTTCTCGTAGGCATCCTTGGCCGCCGTTGTATCTCCGCGTTCGTTGAGCATGTCCCCCAGGTTGAGCCAGGCTCCGGCTTGACTTTGATCGAGTTTCAACGCTTTCCGAAACGCCTCTTCCGCCTCCGTGGCCCGGCCAGTTGTCCGGAGAGTCATGCCCAGTCCCGTCCACGCCACGGCAAGGTCGGGGTTCAGCTCCAACGCCTTGCGGAAGGCCT
>CAJPFF010000057.1 GCA_905339345.1 Geobacteraceae bacterium
TCACAGATGGCGTCCTCGTCTTCGTCCATGAAACCGGAGCAGAGGAGTACCGGCACATCGGGCCGGAGGAGGCGAATTTCCCTGATCAGTTCCGTGCCGGTCAACAGGGGCATGGTCTGATCGGTGATAATCAGGTCGAAGTTCCCGGGGTGAGCGGTGAACAGCTTCAGGGCCTCGACGCCGCCGGTGGTGGCAACGACCTCGTACCCGAGGCGCCGCAACATTTCCCCGGTGGTGGCGACCAAGTCTTCTTCGTCGTCAACGTAGAGAATCCGCTCGCTTCCTCCTGGGGGGAGGCCGTCCGGTACCGCCTCCGGCGGTTCCTCAATCGGTTCCGCCCTGGGAATCAGGACCCGCACGGTGGTTCCCTTGCCGGGCTCGCTCTCCACCACAATCCCCCCTCCATGATCCTTCACGATGCCGTAGACAACGGGCAGCCCCAGTCCTGTTCCCCTTCCCTGTTCCTTCGTGGTGAAAAACGGATCGAAGATTCGCTCCAGAACCTCACTTCCCATCCCGTGTCCCGTGTCTTTGACCGACAGTTCCACATAGGGCCCGGCATGGAGGTCGGGATGGGTGCCGGCAACATCCTCCTGAAGGGTGACATCTGACAGGGATATTTCCAGCACACCGACCTTGCCGTGCATCGCATGGGCAGCATTGGTGCAGAGATTCACGATGACCTGGTGGATCTGGGTCGGATCGACCAGGGCCATTGCCTCTTCGGAGCGGATGGCAGGACGGATATCGATGGTGGTCGGCAGCGATGCCCGCAGCAGCTTCAGGCATTCCTTCACGATGGGAGAGAGCCGCACCGTCTGCCGTTTCTGTTCCCCTTGCCGGCTGAAGGCGAGAATCTGCGTGACAAGGTTCCTGCCCCGCTCGGCGGCATTAAGCACAATTTCAAGCAGTTCCTGGTTGGTTATGCCTTCCTTGGCATCGTCGAGCGCCATTTCTGAGCTGATGATGATGGCTCCCAGAATATTATTGAAATCATGGGCGATTCCTCCGGCCAGCGTTCCCACGGCTTCCATTTTCTGCGCATGGCGCAGCTGGTTTTCCAGCTGAATCTCCGGTGTCAGGTCCCGGACAATGGCGGCATAGCTTACGACGGTGCCGGAGCTCTCCCTGACCGGGGAAAGAACTGCTTCGACATCCACAATGCTGCCGTCGTTCCGTGCGATGACATATCTGCCGGTATGGGTCGTCGACTGTGCGACAACGTCTTTGAGAGTCTGAACGAAGGGCGCTCCCAGGAGAGCCCCGCCGCAGTTGTGAATGCTTTCACCGATGATTGTGGCGCGGTCTGCCCCGTTGATCCTCTCAAACGCCGGATTGACGTAGCTTATCGCCCCATCGGGGGCAAAGAGAATGACCCCCTGCATGAACTGATCAATGACGGCAGCGAGAACCGCATGTTGTTGTTCGAACTGATTCTTTTCGGCCTGGATCCGGAGCGTTGCGATCCCGTAGGCGAGGTTGCCCGCCAGTTTCTGCAAAAGATCCACCTCTTCCGGGTCAAAGGCGTCGGCCTCATCGGCGTAAATGACCAGGGCGCCGAAGGTACCGTCGTCGCCGGACAGCGGCAGCGCTATCACGGCAGACGCGATACGTTTGAACAGTTCGCCGGCACCCAGTCTGGCATTGATGTTCCGGACGACAGGAAACCCAGTAGAGAGAGCTTCCCGCGCGGCCCCCTGCCCCATATCCGGGTCGGGAAGGGTCTTCATCTTCGTTGCCTTGTTGTCCCAGCTCGCCACCGGCCGCACGGACGCCACCCCATCGGCCTCGGCAAACCAGACCCACGCCTGACGGTAGCCCCCGTGTTCCACCGCAACCCGGCAGACATCACTGACAAATCCCTGTTCATCCGCGGCATGCAAGAGAGTGTGATCGCACTCGCTCAGAGTCGCAAGCGCACGGTTGGTCCGCCGCAGCGACTCCTGTGAGCGTGTTATGGTCGCTTCCCTGCGGCGAATCAACAGAAACAGCAGAGCCGACGACACACCAATCAGCAGCACCCCGTTCAGCACGGTCAGCCACACCGCGGATTGCTGTCCCTTGAATGAGGTGCCGATCAGGGCGTACGTCACCAATAGCCACACTCCGCCAACTAGAGCATAGACGAGCGCGATTGAGAGGGGAGTCAGCCTCCTCTTGAACACAGGAGAAATCGTCTTGGACATGGGATCGTCTTTTCCGGGCCTATCGTTTTGTCATCATCTGCATTGCAGACTGACGACAGTTTTACAGTTTTAATGTTCCACTACCTCGTGCCGAACCGCACCCTTGCCGGCCAGTTTCACTGCATACATCAGATTGTCGGCTTTTTTCACCATCTCATCTACCGATGCCGGTGGGAGCATGTATGTTACCATCCCGACGCTGAAGGTTACCGGCCAGTCATCCTTGAGGGCTCCCTTAAGACTGTTCATCACTTTACGGACGACATTCCTTGCCGATTCAGCGTCGCTCTCCGGCAGGAGCAACGCAAATTCATCGCCGCCCAGTCTTGCCACCATATCGGTTGACCGTATGTTGCGACTGAGGGTCCCTGCCACTAAGCAGAGCAGGTCATTCCCTGCACTGTGTCCCATCGTATCATTAACCGTTTTGAAATTGTCGATATCGAGATAAATGATCGTCAGAGGGTGCCTGTAGCGAAGACTCCTGCCTAGTTCTTTTTCTGAAAATTCGAAAAAACACCTTCTATTGGGTAATTTTGTCAAATAATCGGTTTTTGCCAGGACCATTTCACGCTGCAATGAGCTTTTGAGCGCTGTTATCAGAATCGTTACCGTTAAAAAAAATGCCAACTCCATCATGTCGTTCCAATAAAGAACGACCGGGTATTCGTGATACTTCTTCGCCAACAAACTGGCTACGAGCCATGTCAAAGCGCAGGCAACGGATATTGCAATGCCGGGCAATCTCCCTGCATACCAGGAAACCAGTAAAACGGGAATCAGGTAGAGAATGGAGAGCGAAAAGTTGGGTCCCGTAAGGTAGTCAATTACGCCAACCATCCCAAGAATGATAACACCCAACGTGATAACAAGGGGCTTAGGCAGACTGTTGAGATGATCTTTCACGTTCATTTTTCTCTCTTGGGATGGCTGTCGTTCACCTGGCCTAGTCGCCCACCAACCGCTTCCGTTTCAGACCAGCACGATTGCACGGCGCATACCAACACCCGCTCTGTCGTAACCAGTTATTCTTTCAGCATATCGCATCTCGTGGAGGTGTATGTATCCGGAAATTGTTTCCTGTCCCCAATAAAGGTTCCTGCACAGCAGGAAAATTCTTGTCGGACAGGAGAGGCGTCAAAGAAGAACCATTAATCTTTGACGGGTTCTCTTCCTCAGCCATGGGCAGGTTGTTGGGAGCTGAGGAGCATGAATTAGTCCTGTCTGGCCGGGTACGTTATCCGCATCCCCTCCACGGTCGCCATGGCCGTGAGGCTATGCCGCGTTACGCTCCTAAGGCTCATGATGTTGCTGACTTCGATGCCGCGAACGACGAGGGCATCACCGATGAGCGAGCGGTGACAGCGCCAGGGTACGGTCTCGGCGCACATGATGGCAGTCGTTTTTCTTCGGGCCACCTTAATGAGTTCTTCCAGGGCCGCGTCAAACGCCGGCGTCTGCATGTAGTCGGCAAAGCCTCGAAAAGAGGCGTTGTGCCACCCCATGTTGGGCGAATCGGTCCGGGTGTGCCGCAATCCTCCCAGCTCTTTCATGTGCCGGTAGCCGATGCGACGGTTACGGAGGTATATGCTCAGGGTGTCGCGATTGAACTGGGGATTGTGCCGCGAGCGGGGGATGGTGCGCACGTCAACGAGCTGCCTGATGCCGTGCGCCCGTAACAGTCCGACGAATTCATCCAGGCTGCGCGTCGAATGACCCACGGTGTATATGGTCAGGGGTTGGGACTCCATCGCTATTTCCATGACGGCCCGTCCTTTCCTTTCATCAGGTCACACGGCCTTGACCGCCTGGTTCGCCGCAATGAGGAGAGGATCCCACACCGGTGCGTAGGGAGGCGCGTAGCTCAGATCGAGCTCCGCCAGCTCGAACACCGTCATCTGCTTGTAAATGGCTGTGGCGAGGACGTCGAGCCGTTTCGCCACCACGTCCTGTCCCACCATCTGGCCACCGAGGAGCAGACCGCTTCCCCTCTCGAACAGAAGCACGATCCGCATCGTGCCTCCCCCGGGGAATGATCCTCTCGTCGGTGTGTCCACGTGGATTTTTTTGAACTCTTTACCCATCTCCTGAAGCTGTCGTTCGTTGAGGCCGGTTGTGGCAACCGTCAGGTCGAAAAACTTGAACGCTGCGGTCTGATCGATGCCGTGAAACATCGTCATGGCATCGCGGTGAGCTATGTTGTTGCCCGCAAGACGTCCCTGTCTATTGGCGACCGGGCCAAGCGGCATGTAGCTGTTCCTCCCCAGTTGGCGGACATAGTGCTCGGAGCAGTCTCCGGCGGCAAAGACGCCGGGGAGGTTCGTCCGCAAGAAGCGGTCAACCTTGGCGGCCCCGGCAACTCCGAGTTCGCCCCCCGCCGTGGCGAAAAGAGCGGTGTTCGGCTTTACTCCTATGGCAACGACCACGAGGCCGGCGTCGAAATCGCCGGCCGTGGTCCGTACCGTGGCGCCTTCCTTCTCCAGGACGTCCACGCCGGCATGGAACTCGATCCCCTTCTCAGCAATCTTCTCCATCACCTTGTCCCGGATCTCCGCTGCAAAGGCGGGGAGAATCGTCGGGGCTTTTTCCACGATAACCGGCCGGATCCTCTTGTTGTAGAGGACGTCGGCCACCTCCAGATTGGTATATCCGGCCCCCACCAAAATCGCACATGATGGCGACTGATCATGAATCAGGCGTTTTACCCGCCGTGTGTCGTCCAGGGTCTTGAAGTAACAGACCGTCGGATCATCGAATCCTGGAAGGGACAGGGCGACGGGCCGATTGCCCGTGGAGTAGACCAGGAAATCATAGCTTTCGCGGTACTCCCGGTTCTCTACCCGGTCGACAACCGTCACCTCCTGGCGCCGGGGATCGATGGCGACAGCTTCATGGCGGAGCCGGTAATCGATGCCACGCCCGTTCCGGATCGTGTCGAGGCTCAGGGCATAGAGATCCTCCACCGGTGTATCCTTGAAGAAGAGGTTGTAGGGCATCCCGCAGGCGGCGTATGAAAGGTCGCCGGACTTTTCCAGGACAATCACCTGTGTCTCGCGATCCACGCGCTTGATCTGGCTGGCAGCGGACAGTCCGCCGGCTACCCCGCCGATAATCACCGTTTTCATCTGATCGCCTCCAAGGGTTTGTTATTGGCGCGTTGCACCGTACAGTCGGTTGCCTTGAATACACATCATCCTGCTTTATGCAGCGCCGGGCTGGCAGTCGCAGCGAGTTTCAACCCGGTTTCTCCCTGCTTGTTTGGCAGCATACATGGCATCATCGGCTCGCTTGATAAAGGTTTCCACCGTGTCATCTGGATAAAACTGGGCAACGCCAAAGCTGCAGGTAACGCTACCGATCTGCGGGAACCGGTGTTGTTCCACGCGGGATCTGATTTTCTCCGCAAGTTCCCGCCCCGTCCTGACATCGTTGTTGTGCACGAGAATGACGAACTCCTCCCCGCCGAAGCGGGCGAAGATGTCGGTCTGGCGGATCATGCCGGTTACGATTCGGACAAGTTCCTGCAATACGTTGTCGCCGGTTTCGTGCCCATGGGTGTCGTTGACCAGCTTGAAATGGTCAATGTCGAAGAAGATGAGCGCCAGCGGCATACCGTAGCGCTTTGCCTCCTGTATCTCCATGTGAAGCCGTCCAGAAAACTTCCGCCGGTTACAGATGCCGGTCAGAGAGTCGGTCGTTGCCTCGTTCTCAAGGATTGCATTCAATCGTTTCAGTTCTTGTTCAGCGAGATCCCGTTCTTCGGTGCGGCGCCGCAGTCCCCTGTAGCCGGTATACAACCCAGTGAGCCCCAACAGCCACATGACGCCATGGCCTGCCCAGAGCAAGCCAACCTGTTTACCCATGGCCGGCCCAAAGAGCATCATGGGCAGCCTGATACTGATGCCGCCACGGATATCGCCCTTTTTGTAGCCCTGGTGAGCATGACAGGGAAGACAGCTTTCTTCGGTGACCAAAGGGCGCATGAGCCGCATGTGCCTCATGCCGCCTTCCGTTACCACGCTGCTGACCTCCTGGCGGCCCTGTTCAAATTCACGCAAAGCTGATTCCTCCCAGAGGTCGGCTTTGTTCTCAGGCCGCAATGGTTTAAGGCTCGTGATCCGTCCGGAAATTTTATCCTTCTTCTGGGCAAACTCGTAAATCTGGCGCGTCATGTACGACGGATTGACAAGGGTCAGACGACGTCCGGACGGTGTTATCACATCCCGCTCCTGGACCGATGGCGGGTAGAACTGATTGGGCGAAAGTCCCCGGTCAGTCGGCACATAGATACCACCATGAAACGCATTCCAGTTGCGGTAGAGGATGTCTTTATCGATATATGCTCTGGCGACATTCTGAGCGATTGCCACGATCTCCTGCCGGTGGACAGAAATGCTTGCCAGGAGCGATATGACAATGACGATTGTCCAACCACAGGCAAGGATCAGGGAATAGGTTTCCGGCTGGGTCAGGCGAGATGGTTTCAGTTTGTTGATCCGCATAGTGTCAACAATGAGCATAGATGCTCGCAAAATTTCCCCTCATGTTTTCATCATACCCCGTTCAGTCGGAACCGGCTGTCATATCGATCATGATGTCGTCGCCGACCACCTCAACCCGGTAGGTTTTCAGGGTATAGCCGGGATGGTCGGTGCAGAAGCCATTGGCCAGGTCGTAGTGCCAGCCGTGCCGCGGACACGCTATGATGCCTTCCTTGACGATTCCCGCCAGCATCGGACTTCCCTGATGGGGACAATAGTTCTCGCAGGCGGATATCTTCCCCTTGTCGTTGATCAGCACCACCTCTTCACCGTTGACGGTGACGAGCTTCTTGCCCCAAAGGGGGACTTCGGCGAGTTTTGCAGCAAACAGCATGGGGACCCCTCCTTTCCTATCATAGATCTGACGCAATAAACCCGCCGAGACGGAGCATTCCATCCCGTCGGGGCAGTGCTGGAGAAGGGCAGCGGCAGACTCCGTCAGGCGAAGCTCCTCAGATAGTCGTGTTCGGTACTCCAGCTGATGCACGAAACCGGGCAGACATCGATGGCATCATGTTGGATGTCGTCCTCCGATGCGCCGTTGGGGTCGTAGCATTCCGCCTTGTTGTCGTCATCGAAGCGAAACACTTCGGGAACGTTGTCCACGCAGAGCCCACAGCTTATGCATTCTCCCTTGTCAACCCATGGTGCTTTTGTCATCTTTTCCTCCCTCATCCGGTTTAGTTAAAAACTCAACTTTCGCACTTGGCAAAAACATGTAACATGCTGTAATTGTTAATAGTATAGCGTCGCAATCTGTATTAAAATGGCTTTGTTCCCCAACAAATCCACCAACACGGAAAGACGACGCTATGGGCCAGATTGTAGCAGGGATTGCCGCCGTAGAAAACCGGATAAGTTCGTTCTTTCACAATCACAACCTCGGCCTGTTACTTCGGCAAAGCAACATCAGGAAAGAGAAAGGGGTCTGCCTCGATACCCTGTTCCAGTTCCTGCTTTCCCTTGCTTTTACCGGAAAGAACCTGTTCCGCCTCCTGGAGGCATCCGACACACCGGTCGGCATCGGCAAAGACACGGCATACCGGTTTCTGAACTCGGCTACTGCCAATTGGCGCCGTTTTCTGCTGCTGCTCGGCACCAGGGTGATAGTCCAAAAGCTGTTACCCTTGACCGCTGAGGCGACAAAGAAGGTGCTCATCGTCGATGACACCCTCTACCGTCGGGACCGAAGCAAGCGCGTTGAGTTGCTCGCCCGGATCCATGACCATAACACCGGCCGCTACCACCGGGGCTTCAGGATGCTCACCCTGGGGTGGTCCGACGGCACCAGCTTTGTCCCGCTGCTTGTGTCGATGCTGAGTTCCGCCAAGGCAGAAAACCGCCTGGCTCCCATGCGCGATGATATCGACAAGCGGACCAATGGCTACAGGCGCCGCAAGGAAAGCATAAGGAAAGCTCCCGACGTGCTGGTGGAGATGGTGTCACTGGCCATTGCCGCTGGAACCACGGCCCGTCATCTGCTCTTTGACAGCTGGTTTGCCTTCCCTGCCACGATCAGGCGGATACATGCCCTTGGAATGCACACCATCTGCATGCTCAAGGATACGCCGACGATCACCTACGAACTGCAGGGATGGCCGCTTACCCTGAAGCAGCTCTACAAATCGGTCCGAAAGCGCTGCGGCAGGGCCAAGGTGCTGGCAGAGGTGCTGGTGACCATCGGCAACGACGAACAGGGCAAACCGGTTACGGCAAAGATCGTCTTTGTCCGCGACAGGGGGAGCAAGAAGTGGCTGGCGCTTCTTTCCACCGATACGACCCTTGCCGCAAAAGAGATCATCGAGCTTTACGGCCGGCGCTGGGACATCGAGGTGTTCTTCAAGATGGCCAAGTCATTTCTCAATCTGGCCAAGGAGTTTCAGGGACGCTCCTTCGATGCCCTGGTCGCCCATGCCACGCTGGTCTGCTGCCGCTATATCATGCTGGAGCTGACCCGACGAACCAATACCGACCCTCGCACCCTGGGAACCCTGTTTCATGCTGTCTGTGATGAAATGAGGCAGATTGGCTTCACAGAAGCACTGGCATTGCTGCTCAAGATGCTGGAAGAGGCACTACAAGGCGTTGTTGGATTTTCCAAAGAGCAGATACAGCGACTGATAGAACGATTTATTGAGACACTACCAAGGGCTTTCAGGGAACGATTGGTATTTTTAGCCCCGATGCCAGCATAAAACCTCGCTTATTCGAATAGTTGTGCACAGTTGCGCTGCTGCGAAAGTTGAGTTAAAAAATTGTCGGTCACATGGCAACCGCCAATGCAAGGCCGGTTAGCCTTCTCTCCATAAAGCTCTCGTTTCCAGTTCCTCAGCCTTCTCCTTGAGCCGTTGTTGCTCTTTCTTGAGTTCTGCCGTCATCTCTTCTTTTCCCTCTTTCGCCCCTTTCATGAATTCCAGTTCCAAAAAGAATTGTAGATCAACAGGAGCCATGGGGTTCTGCACGGAACTGGGAACCGCTTTTACGATTATCTTTCTGGAACAGGTGGGATGGTCGATCAGTTCGCGGTGAATTTTCCTCTCCTTATTGCTTATCCGAATCCTTTCCCTGTAAGGCTCGTCCCTCACTGTGACTTCCCTGATAATTGAGCTTTCAAACACAAAGGAGTCGAACACTCCGTTGACGAACACGTTGTCATTTTCCGTGTTTTTAATCTCCTTCAGAGTTCCCCTTTCGAACACGAAAAAATCAAAGCGCCCGGGCGCAGATTCCATTCCACGCATCTTGAGTTCCTTGGTAATTCCACCTTCAAGCCGTTCCAATACCCTGACTGCTTCCACATTCGACATATACCTCTGTGGATTCTCAACACTGTCTAAAACAACGGACCAGACGGTCTCTAATTCAGCTCGCACCCATGTCCTGAAGGTTATTGCCATCATTGTTTGATCTCCAGAGAAGGATTATCGGGTAGTGAGGCGTATCTATCGCACATGAAACAGATCACGGCATGCCAGGTCAAGAAGCAGTGGGAACCGGTTGCGCAAGCCAATCAGATAGAAGGTGCGGAGTCCGGGCGTGTGCCAGCTAACCGGTTCTTCTGCCTGGATCGCCTAACCAGGGAATACAAGCGTCAAAGTTAAAACAAGCCTACTTGGGGAGATACGCCACAAATTCATTGAGTCTGTTCAGCGCCATTTCTATTTCTGCAAGGTTTGCTTTCAACTGACTCAAGTCATTCGTATCCAATTTCTGTGCGAATTCTTGAATTATCGCTATTTGTTCCGACAACACCTCATTTGTTCTGCAGTTTTCCATACGGAAATCCTCCTTTACCCTCGCTGTTGGACACCCGCTCAATTATTCATCCGTCTCCTCCAAAGCAGTGCTTCGCATCTGGTTCCCTGCCAATGTACCTCAAGGTGCAACCATCTGCCGAAATGGTTCTGTCAAAGCCTTGGCGATAAACTATGGGATTAGGAAGGTGGGGAATGATCGGTATTCAGACTCCATCCGTTTGAGTCATCAGAGCCCCCTGAGTTTTTTGGATGTACTTCCCTCGCCCACTTCCTCCACTGGTAGCCCGCCTTCGCAATATTTATTGAAACCACCGATCAAGAAGTGAACATCACTCCAGCCATTCTGATGAAGGAATTGCGCGGCTCGTAGGACTGGTTCATCTCCCGGACAAGTCGAGTAGACAATGATTGGTAGATCGCGGGGGATTTCGGAGAGATGTTGTTCCAACCTGTCATCTGGCACGCGTAGAGCACCCCGAACTTTCATGACCGCCAGATCCCAGTCTTGGTGATGTCGAAAATTTACGAAAAACAGCTCCTCTCCGCTTTTCATGCGAGATTTTACTTCGTCAGCAGTCATTCCGAATTCGTCCATCATTGAGACCCTCCCTTTGACATCACGATGAACACGATTGTTCCAATCCAGTCCATCGCCAACAGCTTGTTTATCGGCCTCTCGTAGCGAAATGAGTATGCTGGCCGGCACTACAGCCGAGCTGAATAGTGATGCTTTCAATCATTCATCACGTTCCACGGTTCTATAGGCAGAATCAGGATCACATTGGGGGCGCAGGTATCGATCCAAGTCATCAAACACCTCATCGACGAGCAAGTGGATTGCCTGCACCTTGTTCAATTCTGGCGGTGTGGCCTGCGCGACGTAGTCATCATGCATCTGGGTAATGGACGTCTT
This sequence comes from Geobacteraceae bacterium, assembly GCA_905339345.1. Classification (GTDB taxonomy): domain Bacteria; phylum Desulfobacterota; class Desulfuromonadia; order Geobacterales; family Geobacteraceae; genus Geobacter. The sequence goes on from CAJPFF010000057.1 coordinate 10,898, forward strand.
CAAGTCACGCAGCTTGCAATAAACAACTACCAGCTCCCTATATTCACTCTCACCAAGTTCCTCCAGCATTTTTGCATTCAGTTTTTTCATGGTCGCTTTCTCCTTTTTTTGTTGGGACGGCGAAACGGGAAAGACAGCGTGTCGCCTGCGTCTTGCGGCCACCTCGACGGAATGATGCCCGGCTAGCTTTTCAGGAAACCAGAGATGATGGATAGGGGAATGGCGGCATAGCCCAAAAACAGCACCACTGCTGTTGCTATGCCTGCTTTTATGTAAATAGGACGCGTTTTGTCATTGCTCCATCCCATCGTCTGGAAAAAGCTCTGGATGCCGTGTGAGAGGTGAAAAAAGAGCACGATCATGGCAGCGACATAAACTGCGGTAATGGGACCGTACCGGAAACTGCTCACCATCATTGAATAAACATCGAAACGCCCTTGGGCGTCGACGCCAAGCGCCAAGCCGGGAATGATGCGAGCGGTAAAATGCAGGAGGTGGAAAATAATGAAAACCAGGAGAAGAAGCCCGGAATAGAGCATGGTTTTGCCGGCAAAAGTGGTGCTGAGCTTATTGTATATCGCATAGTCCGTGGGGCTGGCGGCCCGGTTTTCCAGGCTTATCTGAATTCCCAACACGACATGAATGACCAGTAACATCGCCATGATCGCCCGAAAAATCCAGACAAGAAACCCGAGGCTGTGTAGATGTTCAGCATAGGCATTGATGCCGTTTGGACCGATGAAAATGGATGAGTTCCCCAACATATGAATGAGAACAAAAAAAACCATGAGTTGCCCGGTTATTGCCATCAGGACTTTTCTCCCCACGGTGTTATTCAACAAACTCATGTTCCTACCTCCTGAAAGATATGAGCCAAACAAAAACTGATGGTCAAAAACCCTATTGATTTATCTTCAGGCTAATGTCTGACGCAGCACATAGGGGAGAATTCCCCCATGGCGGTAATAATCGAGCTCGTTGGGGGTGTCGATGCGGACCAGCACCTGAAATTCCCTGACGCTTCCGGTGGCGGTCCGGGCTGTGACCCGGAGCGTCCCGCCGGGGGCAAGGGAGGCGATCCCATCGATGTCAAAGGTCTCCCCGCCGCTGAAGCCGAGGGTTGCGCCGGTTTCACCCGCCATGAACTGGAGCGGCAGAACCCCCATGCCGATGAGGTTCGAACGATGGATCCGCTCGAAACTCTGCGCAATCACCGCGCGGACCCCCAGGAGCCTGGTTCCCTTCGCGGCCCAGTCCCGGGATGAGCCGGTGCCGTATTCGGCGCCGGCCATGACGACGAGGGGGATGCCCTTCTCCTGGTAGCTCATGGCGGCATCGTAGATGGACATGACCTCCCCCTCCCCCTTGGGGAAGTATTTCGTCACGCCTCCCTCGACCCCCGGCACCAGCAGGTTGCGGATCCGAATGTTGGCGAAGGTTCCTCGGACCATCACCTCGTGATTACCGCGGCGGGAGCCGTAGGAGTTGAAGTCCTCGGGCTTCACCCCCAGGGAGACGAGATAGCGGCCGGCCGGGGACTCCCGGGCGATGGCGCCGGCCGGGGAGATGTGGTCGGTGGTGACCGAGTCTCCCAGGAGCGCCAGAACCCGGGCGCCGCGGATATCGTTGACCGGTGCCGGCACGGCCGTGACATCGGCGAAAAAGGGCGGTTCCTTCAGATAGGTGGATGTTTCCTCCCATCGGAACAGCTCGCTCGCGGGAACGGGGAGCCCCTCCCAGTCCCCGTTGCCCCGCAGGATATCGGCGTAGCCACGGCTGAAACGCTCGGGAGTCACGTATCTGCGCACCAGATCGGCAACCTCCTCGTCCGCGGGCCAGATATCCCTCAGGTAGACCGGCTGGCCGTTCGGATCGATGCCGACCGGATCGCGGGTAAGATCCATCGAGATGTTTCCGGCCAGGGCATAGGCCACCACCAAGGGAGGCGAGGCAAGGTAGTTTGTCCGGACATAGTTGTTGATCCGCCCCTCGAAGTTGCGGTTTCCCGACAGGACCGCCGCCACGGCGAGACCGCCGTCCACTACGGCCTGGGCGATATGGTCGGGGAGCGGTCCGCTGTTGCCGATGCAGGTGGTGCAGCCATAGCCCACGAGATGGAAGCGGAGCCCTTCCAGGTATGCCATGAGTCCGGCGGAGGCGAGATAATCGGTCACAACCCGGGAGCCGGGGGCAAAGCTGGTCTTGACCCACGGTTTGACCTGGAGACCCCGCTGCACCGCATTTCTGGCAAGGAGTCCGGCGGCCATGAGAACCGACGGGTTCGAGGTGTTGGTGCAACTGGTGATGGCGGCAATGACGATGGAGCCGTGGCAGAGATTGTAGGCCACGCCGTCGGGCTGCCTGACCGGCACGCACCGCTCCAGGGGGCCGAGCTTCTCGTCCGGAGGGGCGATGGAAAGCTCCGGGGCCACATAGCGGGGGGCCCCGCCGTCGCCGAACCAGCAGTCCAGGATGCTCCGGTCCATGCGGGCCGCCTCGTTCTGCATGAGTCCGGCCAGGGATTTCCGGAATGAGCCGCGCACCTCTGTGAGGGGTATCCGGTCTTGGGGGCGGGAAGGGCCGGCCACACACGGCTCCACGGTGCCGAGATCCAGCTCGATGGTGTCCGAGTACCGCGGCTCCGGCTGATCAGGGCTGTACCACAGGCCCTGCTCCCGAAAATAGGCTTCGATGAGAGGGACCAGAGCGGCCCGGCCGGTGAGACGCATATAGTCGAGCGTCTGTCCGTCCACCGGGAAAACTCCGATGGTCGCTCCGTACTCAGGGGCCATGTTGCCGATGGTGGCGCGGTCGGCAACCGTAAGCGAGGCCAGGCCCGGGCCGAAGAACTCCACGAACGCGCCGACCACCCCCTTCTTGCGCAGCATCTGCGTGACCGTGAGGACCAGGTCCGTGGCCGTTGCGCCCGGGGGGAGCCTCCCCGCGAACCTGAACCCCACCACCCGGGGAATCAGCATGGAACAGGGCTGGCCCAGGAGCGCCGCTTCCGCCTCTATTCCCCCTACCCCCCACCCCACGACCCCCAAGCCGTTGACCATGGTGGTGTGGGAATCGGTGCCGACAAGGGTGTCGGGATAGACCCATTTCCTGTCGTTCTGTTTGGCCACCATGGCAATTCGGGCGAGGTATTCGAGGTTTACCTGGTGACAGATGCCGGTATCGGGCGGGACCACGCGAAAATTGCGGAACGCCCTCTGTCCCCAGCGGAGAAACTGGTAACGCTCGCGGTTGCGCCTGAATTCGAGATCGGCATTCGTCTCGGGAGCCGAGAGGGTGCCGTACTGATCCACCTGCACCGAATGGTCGATGATGAGATCGGCCGGCTGCAAGGGATTGATCCGGGCGGGATCGCCCCCCAGGCGCTTCAGGGCCGAGCGCATGGCGGCCAGGTCGGCGATTGCCGGCACGCCGGTAAAGTCCTGGAGCAGAACCCGCGCCGGCATGAACTGGATCTCCCGATCCGGGAGAGTCCGGGGATGCCAGTGGCCGAGCGCCACGATATCATCCCGAGTGACCGTGACCCCGTCCTCACGACGCAGAAGGTTCTCCAGAAGGATCTTGATCGAGTAAGGGAGCCGTGAAATATCCGCGCGGAACGACTCGGCGAACTTCGGCAGGGAGTGGTAGTTGTAGCGGGATCGGCCAAGGGCCAGGATCGTCCTGCTTTCGAAACTGTCGAGGCTGTTTCGTGACATACTCTCACCTCACGCTGTCTTCGGCTGAAAATTTGGCCGATTACAATCGCTGCGTTTGTTCTGCCAGCACTTCGGCCATTGTCACGAACCGGTGATGCTCACCCTTCCCGATCGATTCCTCGACCTGTTCAAACTTTTCCAGCAGTTCCCGCTGCTCTTCGTCGCTCAGAATCTTGTTGGTCATGGGAAACAGCAGATAATCTTCCTTCCAGATATGGTTGGGGTAGAGGTTCACCAATCCTTGCAGACTTGCGCGCAAACGTTCATTGGCCTCGGGGGCACCCTTCCCGCAGGCCTCTGCGGCCTCGGCCAACTCCATAACGAGTTTTCTGCCGCTCTGATGCTCATGGATGAGGATCCCCAGGGGGCAGCCGGTAACCGGCACCCCTTTCGCCTCAAGGAGGGGAAAGAGGTGACTCTCTTCCTTGCCGTGATGACACTTGTCGGCGAACATCCGCATGAACTCCACCAAGTCCCGGAGAATGCTGCAGTCCGGCCCTTTCCCCGCGTCCAACCCTTCAGCAAGAGCGGCCATGACGCCCACCACCAACTGGATAATGTGATGTTCCTCTTCCAGAATTTCGGTCGGCTTCTTCTCCATTGTCCTCGTCCTCCCCAGTGTCAGGCAAAACTCCTCAGATAGTCGGGCTCGGTATTCCACGTGATGCACGAAACCGGGCAGACATCAATGGCGCCGCTCTGGATGTCGTCCTCGGAGGCGCCATTGGGGTCGTAGCATTCCGCCTTGTTTTCGTCATCGAAACGAAACACCTCGGGAACGTTGTCCACACAAAGCCCGCAGCTTATGCATTCTCCCTTGTCAATCCATGGTGCTTTGATCATATGCATCCTCCCGGTAAAAGTTTAGGCGCCGAACACGTTCGGCGCCCCTTGGACACGTAACAAACCTGAATTCTGTTGTGAGTGGCACCAAGGGTACTATACTTCCCGAGGAATGCAACTCAGGCAGACGATTGATCCGTTGAATCAGCTGGAACACGACCAACGGCCGGGAGGTCTCTGTCTTGGCGGAAACTGAGCCTGGCAGGTACTTGAACTTGCTGGGGGGCGTGATAACGTTAAGTGCACTCCCAATCTGTCCGAAGTGTCCGAAGGAGGAAATAATGACAGAGTCGATGAGTTCGCAAACAGCGGAGACAGCCGACAAAACAATCGGCGAATTCGTTGCCGAGGACTACCGGACCGCAGAAGTTTTCGAGAAGTACGGAATCGACTTCTGCTGTGGCGGAAACGTAGCACTTTCTGCCATCTGCCAGCGGCAAGGGATCGATCCTGCCGTCCTCTTACGGGAAATTGAGGCGGCGAAGAGGGAACCGATGGAGCGGAGCCAGAACTTTGCCGCGTGGGAACTCCCGTTCCTGGCCGACTACATCGTTGCCGTCCACCACGCCTACATCAAGGACAATGCCGGGCAGATAGCCCTGTACGCCCGCAAGGTCGCCGAGGTCCACGGC
>CAJPFF010000058.1 GCA_905339345.1 Geobacteraceae bacterium
CCAGATCACGGCGGAACGCGAGAAGCGCGCGCTGATCGCCGCCTCCGAAGGCCGTCGCCAGGAGCAGATCAACATCGCCACGGGCGAGCGCGAGGCCTTCATCGCGCGCTCCGAGGGCGAGAAGCAGGCCGAGATCAACAAGGCGCAGGGCGAGGCGGCCGCCATCATCGCGGTGGCCGACGCGACTTCAGAGGCGATCCGCAAGATCGCCGAGGCGATCCGCTCGCCCGGCGGCGACCAGGCCGTCCAGCTGAAAGTCGCCGAACGCGCAGTCGACGCCTTCTCCCAGCTCGCGCAGAAGAACAACACGATGATCGTGCCCGCCAACATGAGCGAGGTATCGACGCTGATCGGCACTGCGATGACGCTGATGCGCAGCAAGACACTCGGCGGCAGCTGAAGGCCGTAGGCTAAAATCGCGGGTTCCGGAGAGATGGATGAGCGGTTTAAGTCGCACGCCTGGAAAGCGTGTGGGGGTTAACAGCCCCCCGCGGGTTCGAATCCCGCTCTCTCCGCCGGTAACCTATCAAATACGGGCCTTCGCGGCCCGTTTTCTTTGCGCGCACCTTATCGAAACCCTCAACGAGGGTAGATGCGCTTCGCCCGGTGGATCATGGGCCGCTACCGCCGGCTTGTGTCACCTCCGGCCAACGCTACGATGCAGTCTTCGGCACCCTGGAGCGATGTCATCGAAGCGCACACCCGACCCGCTCATCGCCGAGCTGCGCCGCGAGCCGCTCGAAGCGAGACGCGCGATCGTCGGCTTGATACCTGAGGCCGTGCGCGAGGTGCTGACATCGCATCAGCACTGCACATCGACGCGCGATGTCCTTGCCTGGCAAGCATCGGCGATCAGCCGCCTGGTCGCGATGGCCGACAAACAGCAGTTCATGGAGGTTGGTTCGCCGCGTGCAGCGTGTCCACTGTGCGGCGCCGGCGGCCAGTATGGCTACAGCGTTCCGTTCGGCCTGGAAATGCACCTTGAGGGATCACACCGTGCCGAACAATGTCCCGTGTTTGCCGCGGCACTGAAACTGCGCCTCGCGGAATGCGAAGACAAGGGCGGCTCCTATGAGCGGCGCGACCGCCAGCCGACCACTGCCAGCAGGCCAACCAAAGTCAGCACATAGGTGGCAGGTTCCGGCACCTGAACCGCGATGCCTATGTCACCGTCGTGCACCGCCCAGCCAAGGTGACAGCAGTACGAGGAAGTGCCGCTGTCGATAAATTCGTAGAAGAAGACGATGTCGTAGTGCCAGACCTGATCACCGACCTGCTGAGTCTCGAAGGTCCAGAAGGATGGCCCAAACGGCTTCACCTTGAACAGTCTTGAGTCGAGCCCGGCGTCGATGCCCTCGCGGTTGTAGGGGAACTCATCGCCTCGCTGGGCGTAGCCGGCGGCCATCCAGTCGAAGTAGAGGTTGCTGATCTCGCCTCGGCCATCGGCCATGCGCCAGCCGGTGAAGCCACCGATGGTTAGGTTTTCTGCAAATGCTTGCCCGTCGGCAAAAGTCACACGACCGCTAGCTGTCGGGTCGGCCAGCCACGTGACGTTGCGCGCCGTGTCGTAGACCGCCTCATGCCCTGGGATGCTCGTGTCCAAGTCCCTTCCCTCCAGAGTTGCATAGGCCGGCACTGAGGCCAGCAGCGCGCACGTCAAAGCAATCGCTCGCATGTCGCTCTCCTCGTCGTCTTGGGTAGACCTGAGCGGCAAACCGCGAGCCTAAGCGCGCTTCGTTCATGGGGGGGCGCAGGTGACACAAAGGGGAGATGCGGAATAGCATGGGTGCCTAATCGACACAGGTCCTCAGCTTAAACAAGTTCCCGAGGAGAAGCCCACATGACATCGATCCGCTTTCCCAATGTGCGCTTGTTAGGTCGGGTCGGCTTGCCCTGCGCGCTTCTTGCTCTGGGCGCTGCCCTGCTTGCTGTACCTGCCACCTCTTCTGCGGTCACTGTGCAGACTGCTCGGTTCACTGTTGACTACACGCTCGAGAATCCGTTCACCGGCGTGTCCGTTCTTTCCGATTCTGTACGCTGGGCAGACGTTGCGACCGGGATCATCTCCTCGGTGGGATCACCTCTGCCCGGGACTTACGCCGCGAATTTCAGCTTTTCGCCGCGCCACGGCTTCAGCATTTCGGGATACACGATTGCCTACTCACTGCAATTCGCCGCTGGAACATGGACAGTCACTGGCAACGAGGACGCTGACCTTGGCCCCATCGGGACAGTGATAAGTGGCAACGGACGGTTTGAGCGGGCCTACGACCTCAGCCCCTACGGTGCTACGGAATCCTTTGCCGTTCCTGGTGAGTATCCCGGCATGTCTCAGTATTTCGAATCCAGGACGATTGTTGACACGATCGTGGGAAGTACCTTTCCCACTTGGGTGTCAGGTACTGCAATTACAGAAGGCTATTGGGAATTCTGCGTTGGTCCGGGGTGCGAAGCACTCGTTGTTCTTCCCGCCGACTTGGCGTTAGCTTCAATCACCATTACGCCTACTTTGGTCGCTGTGCCCGAGCCGTCCATGTACATCTACCTGATGGCAGGGCTGTTGTTTATCGTGGTCGCGCGAGTTAGACCGGTGAACGTCTGACCATCCAAGGGGGGTGGGACCGTCGCGGGTGGCCTTTCGCTGAACGTTCGTCAGATGCACGGAGGCCGGGGTAATCACGTGCCCTTTGGCCGATCTCGGCCGGTGTGGGTAGTAGCCAAGCGCTCGTCCTCGGTCTGGGGCAGCTCGCGCACCTCTCGCGACGACAGCACCGGCTCCGCCGCCGAGTGCAAGAGTTCGCACTGCTCGAGCTGCTCAACGCATTGCGCCGCCGAAACGGGCTCGCAGTGGCGAACGGGCTTCGCGCACGTGTGAATGAGTGGCACCTCGACTCTGGGCCACAGTTCACGCAGACGGTGGACGAGGCGGCGTCAGAGCAGCTCGGGACTTTCCTGGGTGCGCTTGACGATGTGCACACGATGCCCACGCGGCTGCTGCTTGAGGTGGGCGAAGGCTGATCGCGCGTAACCCCGTGCGGAGACCCGGCGGGAGAAGATGCGCCACCAGACTACATCGGGAGAGCTGAGACATGGTCAAAGCTGGTCGCGGACGGCAACCGTACCGCCGAGCGAGCCCGCTCGGTCATTCCGGGCTACAAACGCCCGACAAAGACGGGTTCATCACCCTTGGCCCGCCCCCGCCTGGACGGTTTCATCTGCTCCGCGACCCATCGCTTCTCAACGTGCCCAAGCTCTATCGCTTTCTCGATGAGCGCGGTCACGCTGAGGCATTCTGCCGGGGCGAGATCTGGACCACGACCCTGCACATCTGTCGACATCGAGAGGACGTTGCACGAGCCGACCGCGGGGAAGGCAAGCACACGTACAAGAACCTCTCCGTAGTTGCAGGCTCAGCGAGCGATCCCAAGGTGCAGGCGGTCGTCCGCAAGCTTGGCCTCCCGCCCATAGGCGGTGGGCGAGTCAGCCTCTACGCAAACTTGGCTGAAAGGACGATGCCTGACACGCATCTCCTGTGTTTGAGCTATCGCTCCGATGCGGAGGCGATGTCAAAGTTCGGGAAGTACTGCATCGAGATTTCGCAACCGGTCGAGTTCTTTCGTCATCTTAGCTACGCCACACAGAGGCAACGAGCGCGGATGTCCTGGGCGAGGATAGCGCCCGTGGTGTACCGACCTCGCGAATACTGCGACGATGAGCCAGAGCCCGGCATGATGGGATTCGTGAAGCCTGAGAGCTACAAGTCCGAGGAAGAGGTCCGCTTGCTGTGGATGCCATTTGATGAGGGGCCCATCGGGCCCGGCCTGCTGAAGTCTCCGGAGGCAGGTGCACTTTGCCGAATCATCGCAGGTTAGGGCCCGGTCAATGTGTCGCCTAGATCCCCACGCCGGGGCGCCCCCTATTTCAGCTGATTGATGAAGTGTCTAGGAGTTCGACGCGCTGGTGGAGACCCTTCCAAACTCGAAAGCCTGACGACATGGAAGAATGCGATCGTCGTTGGGGCCGGCGTGGTTGTAGCAGTCGCCGTAGGGCTGGCCGGTGTTCTGGTCTTTGCCATCGACAAGCTCGCCGACCGCATCACCTTTGAAGTACCGATGGTCCAAGAGCGGCAAGCGACGCCGCCACGCCAGGCTGCCAGCAAATAGAGTCGGACGGAATCCCTTCGGCCCCCTGGAATGTTGAAGTCGCGCCTGGCGGGGGCACCCTTTGGGGGCAGGCGAGCCGTCACGAAGCGCGCAAACACAGCAACCATGCGCATTTCCGAACATCATCCGGACGACGCTCTCCCATTGAAGACCAGTAACGGGCCCTCGCGGCCCGTTTCTCGTTGACTCATCGAGCGAGCCGCCCAGCGGCCGAAGCACGACCCGCTCGTCAGATCAACGAC
>CAJPFF010000059.1 GCA_905339345.1 Geobacteraceae bacterium
GCCTTCCTGAGGAAAAAACTGTTGACAACCGGCGAGCCCATGGGCTAAAAAGTTGTACTCAATCAAGCGGGAATAACTCAGTGGTAGAGTGTCAGCTTCCCAAGCTGAAGGTCGCGGGTTCGAATCCCGTTTCCCGCTCCATAAAATCAAGGGGTAAGCTGAAAAAGCTTACCCCTTTTTCTTTGGTCCGTGTTTGCTATGGAGAAAAGGATGAAGCCTTCCGAAGTCCTCCAGTCCCACCGTGAAGAGGTGCGAAGAATCGCGCTGAGCCACCGTGTTCAAAATGTGCGTGTTTTTGATTCCGTGCTGCATGGAGACGATACCGAGGACAGTGACCTCGACATTCTGGTTGATCCCACTCCTTAAACAACACTGATGGATATCATCCCCGCAATGCCGCCGAGCATTCGGACGTACCGAAATTCTCATGGAATTCTCAATGGAATTACTAACAAGTAACCTGACTACTCGACATTATTCAGCAGCATAGCGGCATTCGCGATGCTGGAAGAAGCTCCTGATTAGGGCGGGAGATCTTTGAATTGACCGTAACGCCGAATGAACTTTCTGAATCATATCGTCAAGAGACTTGATGAACATCTTGCCGATACGGTGGTTCTTCAACTGGTTCCAGACTTGCTCATCCGGATTCAGTTCCGGGGAGTAGGACGGCAATTGAAACAACTTGAGTCTGCCTTCGGTCGATTCGACAAAGGTCCTGACTCTGGCCGACCGATGGACCGGATGTCCGTCAACAATCAGGAATACCGGGGTCTTCTGGTTTTTCAAAAGACGCTCTAGGAACTCAATGAACTGATCAGCATTCAGTTTGCCCTTGACCGTCATGAAGCGCATGGACCCTTTGGCGCTGATCGCTGAGACCAGATTCAAGCTGTGCCGGGCACCGGTAGTACGGATCACCGGAGTCTGACCTTTGGGTGCCCAGGTGGTGCCGCTGTGGTAGTCAGAACGGACACCGGCCTCGTCGCCGAAATAGATGGTAGCCTTGACTGTTTTGGCTTCTTTCTGGATGGCAGGGTATTCCTGCTTGAGCCAGTAGGCGACTCGCTCAGGATTTTGCTGGTAGGCCCGGCGAAGGGGCCGTTGGGGCGTCAAGCCCAGTTCATGCAGCAGACGGCCAACTGAGACTTCACTGAGGCTGACGGCAAACTGGTCAAGGATCAAGTCCTTCACCATGGCCCGGGTCCAGAGCGCAAAGGCGAACTTCAGTTGCAGCGGGTTCTTCAAGGTCACGATGTCAAAGATCTTCTGCTTTTGGGCCTTGCTAAGCGTTGACTGCTTGCCAGGAATCTTTTGATATTTGAGGCCCTCGATGCCATCGGCCTTGTATCTATTCAGCCATTGATACACTGCTGAACGATGATAGCCGAGAGTCTTGGCAATAACTTCTGGACTTTCGCCGTCAAGGATTCTTTGTACGGCGCGAATCCGGATTGCTTCTCTGGCACTATGACTGAGTTTTCTGCCGTCAAAATTTTCCATAACGGCACTATAACACAATGTCTAGTAGTTTGTGAACTACTTAGTAAGTCCGACAGACTCCTAGAAATACAATGTCGGTGATCAGACGGGCGGCTTTCTCCTTTTAGAAGGATGTTATATGTCACAGCGCATAGTGACATGCCTAGCCGGCTTCATTGTTCGTCGGTTGCCGTCACTAATTAGTCGTCCCTGAAAAAGTCTAAAAATGGCTTCAAATAGTCTGAAACTGCCAAGGCCAGGGCTCCAATAAGGACATTAGGTTTAGGCCGATGCCCTTGAACCGCTCTTTGAAAAGCCACAAAAGGATAGCTCTGAGGAGCGTCCTGATGTTGAAGCCGCACCCGGCCAGGATGGCGTTGATTTTATCGCCTTCTTCGCCCTTGAGGTAGTTGCGGTCCATCCGGTGGTCTTGCTTTACGTGGCCGATGATCGGCTCGATGCCGCTGCGCCGGCGGTACCATTTCCAGACGCTGGCCTTCA
>CAJPFF010000060.1 GCA_905339345.1 Geobacteraceae bacterium
TTCCCCTCCCGGGTCACCTTCACCGGCGAAAGGATCGACACGAGCCCCAGGAGGGCCCCGTAGGGGCAGAGGTAGCGGCAGACGGGATTCCGCACCGGCAGCGACAGGACGAGGAGCACCACGATCACCACCAGGGGTATCCCCGACAGGTGGAGGAAGAAGTCCAGGAGCCGCACGTCGGCCACCCTGTTGTAGTCGGAATAGATGAAGGCCGTGACCGCCTCCGGCGGCATGGCCCAGAGAATGGAGTAGAGGAAGAAGAGGAGAAGCAGGTACTTGATTCCCCGCAGGGCCATGTCCAGCCACCGGGGGGGACGGAGATTGCGCCTGAAGAGAACGAATCCCCGCTTCCAGAGGAGCTCCGACAACGTTCCCACCGGGCAGATCCAGGAGCAGAAGGAGCGCTTCAAGAGCAGCGACACCGCCACGGCCGTGACAAAGATCACCACCGACGCCGGATGGACCGGGTTGATGGCGCCGCTGGCGACCCAGTCCTTCACCCCCAGGAGCCCGGCGATGGGGAGGAACCCCTCCACTCCGTCGGCCCGGGTGACGAACGGTGCGGCCCCGCCGGTGCGGAAGTGGCGCACGAAGAGGAAGAGCCGCACCCCCAGATAGACCATGAAAAGGAGAAATCCCCACTGGATGGCGATCCGGAGGGGTTGCACGTAGCGTTTGCTCACGACGTTGCTCCTTGGGACATATTATGTCGCAGCACTGCGGTACCCTCCCATCATCGAACACAAGGAGGATACCATGGAACCCATCGTTGTCTTCGGCGTCGGCCTCGTGGCCTGGGGCGCCTTTATCTGCATAGTGGACATGATCCGGGACCGGGCATCGACCCGAATCGCGAAGAGGGAGAAGGCCCCCGCAAAGCCCCCCGTCAGGGGACGGCGCAGACCCGCTGCAGCTCCCGGTCGAGGAGGTGCCGCGGCTGCACGTTGGCCAGTGACCGCAGAAGGCTCCGTTTGACGAAGGGATTCTCCCGCTCCAGCGCCTTCAGAAGCTCCTTCATCCGCTTGCGCTGGATGTCGGCCTTGCCGCAGACCGGACAACAGCAGCAGACCACGGGGAAGCGGTTCTCCCGGGCAAAGGGGATGATCTTCCGCTCCTCCACGTAGACCAAGGGGCGGATCACCGTCGTCTCGCCGTTGTCGGCCAGCATCCGGGGCGCCATGGCCTTGAGGGTCCCCACGAAAAACTGGTTGAGGAGCAGCGTCTCCACGAAGTCGTCCAGGTGGTGCCCCAGGGCCAGTTTGTTGCACCCCATCTTCTGGGCCAGGGTGTAGAGGACCCCCCGCTTGAGCCGGGCGCAGATGGAGCAGTAGGAGGAGCCGGGGCGCCGCTTCTCCCTGATGATGTCGTAGTGGGTGGTGGCCTCCACGTGGTGGGTGAAGCCATGCTCCCGCAGATGGGCCGCGATGACATCGCTGCGGAAGCCGGGGTAGCCCGAGTCGATGGTGAGGGCCACCAGCTCGTACTTCACCGGCGCCCGGCGCCGGAGCGATTCCAGGATATGAAGGAGGGTGTAGGAGTCCTTCCCCCCCGAGACCGCCACCGCGATCCGGTCCCCCTCCTCGATAAGGTTGAAGTCGGCGATGGCCCGGCCGACACCGTTTTTTATTTTCCGATACCGCTTTTCGTCCACAAACTCCACGGGTTCCCTCTCCTTCGACAATTCACCTACGGTACCCCACCGGCCTTCCCCAAGTCAAGACGGTGCGGCCGTCCCTTTCCCTTGTTACCCCGGGACCGTCCTGCTATTATTCCCGTA
>CAJPFF010000061.1 GCA_905339345.1 Geobacteraceae bacterium
GCATATGCAGATCAAACGGTACCGGAACTGGGGAATCCTCCCCAAGATCATGACCATCTCGGCGCTCACGGTGGCCCTTTTCGCCGGCATGGTCTTTCTCTTCTTCCTCCCCTACATCGAGCGGAAGATGATGGAGGGGAAGAAGGAGGCCACCAGGAATGTGGTCGATGTGGCCTATGGGGTAATCGCCGCCTACGACGCCCAGGCCAAGGCCGGCACGTTGCCGCCCGACGAGGCTCGCACCCGTGCCATGCAGGAGATCAAGTCGTTGCGCTACTCGGGCAAGGAATACTACTGGATCAACGATCTCAGCGAGACGATGATCATGCATCCCATCAAACCGGAGATGGATGGCAAGCAGCTGGGCGACCTCAAGGATCCGAAGGGTACCTTCATCTTCAAGGAATTCGTCAAGATTTGCCGGGAGAAGGGGGCGGGTTTCGTCAGCTATCTGTGGCCCATGCCGGGCAAGAGCGAGCCGGTGCCAAAGGTTTCCTACGTGAAGCTCTACGAGCCGTGGGGATGGATCATCGGGAGCGGCATCTACGTGGATGACGTGCGCAGCGACATGGCGAAGCTCCACTGGGGGGTAATCGCCGGCATCCTCATCTTTTCCGTCCTTACCCTGTCGTTGGCCCTGTCCGTGGGCCTCGGCATCGTGCGTCCCCTGCGTCACGCGGTGGCGAGCCTCCACGACATTGCCGAGGGGGAAGGGGACCTGACGAAGCGGATAACGGTTACGCGGGAAGATGAGTCGGGAGAGCTCGCCCGGACCTTCAATACCTTCATGGAGAAGCTCCAGGGGATCATCTCCCAGGTGGCCCAGAACGCCGCCATGGTGGCGGCGTCCGCCAGCCAGGTGGAGTCGGCTTCGCGGCAGATGGCTGACGGCGCCGATCATGTGGCCGACCAGGCCGGCACCGTGGCCACGGCCAGCGAGGAAATGGCCGCCACGAGCGTGGAGATCGCCAGCAACTGCGTGAGCCTTGCCGAAGGGTCCCGCCAGGCGAGCGAGACGGCCCGCACGGGCGCCGCAGTGGTGCAGGAGACCGTTACCGTCATGAACCGGATCGCCGAGCGGGTGAAGGAGGCGGCCCAGACCGTTGACAGCCTCGGCGCAAGAAGCGACCAGATTGGCGAGATCATCCGGACTATCGAGGACATCGCCGACCAGACGAACCTCCTGGCGCTCAACGCCGCCATCGAGGCGGCCCGGGCCGGCGAGTTCGGCCGTGGCTTCGCCGTGGTGGCCGACGAGGTGCGGGCCCTGGCCGAGCGGACCACCCGGGCCACCAAGGAGATCTCCCAGATGATCAAGGCGATCCAGCAGGAAACCCGAGGTGCCGTCGCTTCCATGGAAGAGGGGGTCCACGAGGTGGAGCGGGGGACCGGGGAGGCGGCCCGTTCGGGAGACGCCCTGCGCGATATCCTGGACCAGATCAACAACGTGACCATGCAGATCAACCAGATCGCCACCGCTGCCGAGCAGCAGACCTCCACCACCACCGAGATCAGCCAGAATATTCAGCAGATCACCGATGTGGCCCACGGCACCGCCAACGGCGCCCAGCAATCGGCCGGCGCCGCCGGGCAGCTTGCGGAATTGGCGGAGGAGTTACAAAAACTGGTGGGTCGGTTCCGGCTGGCGTCATGACTATCTAGTTCTGTAACGCGAGAGAGTTTGCCAATGAGTGCACCGGATTGATTTGTCTGTCTGTTGGCCGGGTAGTTCCGTATTTAGTACGCTTAACTTGCCGAAGGGAAAAGACGCGATGCAACTCACCATCAAGAAAAGAATGGGCATCACCCTTGGCCTGACTCTCATTGGCATGGGGGTCATCATCGGGTTCATGCTGTTCGGATTCGCCAAAGTCCATCATCAGCAGGAGCTGATGGAGCGGTTGACTCTGGTCAACAACACGGCCCTGCGCGGCAACATCGCCATGCTCAAGGCCCGGGAGTACGAGGCGGAATTCTTTGACCGCAAGCAGGACAAATGGGTTCCGCGGGTGAAGCAGGCAGTGCAGCAGGTCAGCGGCCACCTGGATTCCATTGTGGCGGGCACCGACGACCAGAAGATCAGGGAGTGGGCCGCCAAGGCGAAGAAGCTGGCAGTCCAGTACGACGAGCTGTTTGCGAAGATCGCCCAGAAGGCCCTGTCGAGTAATTTTCAGGATGAAGCGATTGCCGAGGAGCGGGAGGAACTGCGCGACGTCATCAACGAGTTCGAGCCGCTGCTGGACAACTACATTCCGAAGCAGGTGGGCATTGCCTATCAGGCAGCCAACAAGGAGATGGACCATGTCCTCAGTCTGACCCGCACCCAGATCCTTATTACGGTCTTCATCGTCGCCGCCCTGCTCCTCACCTGCCTGATCGCCACAGCCCTGCGGGTCGGCTCGTCACTGAGGATGATCGTGGATCGGCTCCGTGACATCGCCGAGGGGGATGGGGACCTGACGAAGCGGATCGAGCTTTCGAGCCAGGACGAGTTCGGCGAACTCGCCGCCTGCTTCAACGCTTTTGTCGAGAAACTCCACGGGATCATCTTCGAGGTAACCCAGAACACACTCCAGGTGGCTGCGGCGTCATACCAGCTCCAGGCCACCGCCGAGCAGATGGCCCATGGCGCCGAGGAGGCCGCTTCCCAGTCGGGTGCCGTGGCTTCGGCCAGTGAGGAACTGGCGGCATCCACCTTCGAGATCGCCTCCAACTGCGGCACGGTGGCGGAGAGCACCCGAAACGCCAACGATACGGCCACGGTCGGCGCGACGGTCATCCAGAACACCGTTGCGATCATGGAGCGGATCGCCGAGCGGGTCAGGGACTCGGCCCGAACGGTAGAGAGCCTTGGCGTGCGCGGCACCCAGATCGGCGAGATCATCTCCACCATTGAAGACATCGCCGACCAGACAAACCTCCTGGCGCTCAACGCGGCCATCGAGGCGGCCCGGGCCGGCGAGCAGGGACGCGGCTTTGCCGTGGTGGCCGACGAGGTGCGGGCCCTGGCCGAGCGGACTTCCCGGGCGACCCGTGAAATCTCCCAGATGATCAAGGGGGTCCAGGAAGAGACCCGCGGTGCGGTGGCTACCATGGAACAGGGGGTCCGCGAGGTGGAGAAGGGGACGGTGGAGGCCTCCCGTTCGGGGGATGCCGTCAGGGAGATTCTCGAACTTTTTCGCAGTCTCGACACCCAGGTCGGTGAAATTGCCACAACGGCCGACGACCAGACGCGCACCACCGCTGATATCAGTGCGAACATTCTCACAATTTCCGAGATCATCGAGACGACCGCCAAGGGTGCCAGCGACTCGGCCCAGGCTGCCGAAGGGCTGGCTCATCTGGCCGAGCAGCTGAAGGCCCTGGTGGGTCGGTTCCGGCTGGCGGCGTAGCATGTTGGGGATTTTCATTTTACCCTAAAGTTTTCAGTTCGTTGGCCGATTGAAATAAGTACGGCACTGCAGCGCCGTGCGACCAACAGGAGAGGGAGGCAGGATCTATGGCACTGATTACGTGGAGCGACACCCTGAGCGTGAAAGTGAAACAGTTCGACGACCAGCACAAGAAACTTGTCGACATGGTCAACCAGCTTTTTGACGCCATGAAGACCGGCAAGGGAAGCCAGGTCATGGGGGACATCCTCAAGCAGCTCATCGCCTACACCCAGACCCATTTCGCCGCCGAGGAGCGGCTCTTGAAGCAGTACGCCTATCCCGACTTCGAGGCCCACAAGAAGGAGCACAACGCCCTCGTCATGCAGGTGCTTGACCTCCAGAAGCAGTTCCAGGAGGGAAAACCGGTCCTCACCCAGAACATCATGACCTTCCTGCGGGACTGGCTCTCCAGGCACATCCAGGGTGACGACAAGAAATACGGTGTCTTCCTCAACGGCAAGGGAGTGATGTAGCCTCCTCCGCCCGTCCCCGCCCCCCTTTGTGCAATAGATCTGGAGCGTTTGGAGCTCCGATGGAACGGACCGTGCATCAGGCACGTCTGTCTGCGGCATACACGCGGGCAGGGAGGTCCTTCGTGAACACATCAGAGATAACGATGACCGGAATGGAGAAGGTGCTTCGCGCCGTCGAGGATTCGGCGGATGCGGCGAACCTCCTGGCTCTGGAGATGGCCATCGGCAGTTTCGAGGCCGGCGATGATGGGCCGGCATGCACCGATCGTCTCGTGAAGACCGCGGACTGCGCGGTGCGGGCAACCGGTGACATGGCCCGCCTCATGCGCTCGGCGGGGCTCTTTTGACGAACGGTTCAATTTTCTGACTCGCCGGGAGCAGCCGGCATATTTTATCGGTTACGAAAGAAACAGAAGGAGACAGATATGGCCAACGTACTCATCGTGGACGATTCTTCAACCATGAGGAAAATCATCTCCCGTTCGCTCCGGCAGGCGGGTCTCCCCGTTGACGAGATCTTCGAGGCCGGCGATGGCATCGAGGGGCTCAACGTCCTCTCCGGCAAGAGCGTCGACCTCATTCTCTCCGACATCAACATGCCGAACATGGACGGTCTTGAGTTCATCAAGCAGGCCCGGGCCAACGGCTGCAAGGCCCCCATCGTCATGATCACCACCGAGGGGGGAGAGGATATCCTCAAGGAGGCCGTGGCGAACGGCGCCAGCGACAGCATCAAGAAGCCGTTCACCCCCGACCAGCTCAACGAGAAGCTCGGAGGCCTCATATGACGCTCTCGACCGGTGTTGCCGAAGCGACCAGGCTCACCGAGGAGCAGGTTGCCGGCTTCGTCATCGACGCCACCAAGGAAGTGTTCGGTACCATGGTGATGATGGAGCTGGAGGACCAGTACCCCCTCCGTGAGCCGGTTACGAAATTCCGGTGCAGCGTTACCGGCATGGTAGGACTCGCCGGCACCTATTCGGGAATCCTTTCCATCCACTGCCCCCTGGAGTTCGCCCTGCGGATCACCTCCAACATGCTCGGCATGGACGTGGAGGAGGTGGGGGAGGACGTGAACGACGCCCTGGGTGAGATCGCCAACATGCTTGGCGGCTACGTCAAGATGGTGCTCTCCAAGGGGGGTATGGACCTCCATCTCTCCGTGCCCACGGTCATCTCCGGCGAGGAGTACACCCTGAACGCCATGGCCGACAGCGACTGCGTCATCATCCCCTTCGTCAACGAGTCGCAGCGGTTTCTCGTGGGGTTGAAGCTGCAGAAGGAAGCATAGATCTCAGCAGGAGCCTCTTGATCCATGGATGGGTTTGCGAATCTCACCTCCGTCATCGATAACGCCCTGAAGCAGACCGCCGACGACAGCGGCATGCTCCTGGGGCAGGAACTCACTATCGGTGAAGCCGACTTCATCGCCACGAACCGGGCGACCTACTTCTGCGACATGGACGATGTCTGTTTCGTGGCGGAGGTGACGGCCAGTGGCGAGTACCCCGGCACGTTCCATATGGTTTTCGGGCTGCGGGACGCCATCTGCATGAGCGGCTTCCTCCTCGGCATTCCCCCTGCCCGCATCAACGAGAAGCGCCGCCTTGCCATCATGGAAAACGACGACGCCGACGCCTTCTCCGAGATCATTAACCAGGCAATCGGCTCATTCAACACGGTTTTCCAGCCCGCCTTCGAGAACAAGGTCCATCTGAAGGTGGTCCCCCCCAAGAAGTTCATCCCCGAAACCACTGAACTGACTGACACCGAACCGGTGCCCGATGGCGAGTACCTTCTCTTCCGTGCCCGCATGGAGATGCCGGGGCTGGAGATGGGGAATTTCGACATCCTCATGCCCCGGGAACTTGCCGAGCTCTTCGATCCCCCCCAGGAAGAGCCTGAGCCGGTCCCCGACGAGGCCGCCGGTGCCGACGGGGACGGTGAGGTTGAGGCGGCGGTTGGGGAGGAAGATTCTGCCGAAGCTCCGGTGGCCGCACCTGCCGCCGCAGTGGCCGAGGCTTCTCCTGCCACGGCGGAGAACACCCCCCGCAAGGTCCTCATCCTTGAGGACGACGAAACCGATCGCAGCATGGTGCGCGAGCTCCTTGTGACCCGCGGCTACGAGCCGGTGGAGGCGGGGCTCGATGCCGATGTCCGCGAGATCCTGTCCCAGGGCGGGGTGAGGCTCGTGGTGCTCGGCATCCACAACAACGATGATCTCGACATGTCCCTCTGCATCAAGATCAAGGCCATCGCCCAGGGCGAGAGCCTTCCCATCATCATGTGCGCCCGGGAGTGGACCCGCTCCGCCGTCCTCAAGGCGATCAAGTACGGCGCCCGGGACATCATCCTCAAGCCTTATCAGATGGATGAGGTGGTGGCCAAGGTGGAAAGATTCCTGAACGCTGCCTGACGTCTGTTGCAATCAATCCTCCCCAGTCAAAATTGTGACGTGGAAAGATCTCTTTTGACGTCATCCCCTTCCCTTTTCCCCTGTACCCTTCCGCATCGGTCCTTTGGGCGCCTGCTTATAACGGCACGACTTTTGCCCTTTGCCTTGGGGGGGCAAGCTCCCCGGACTCCACACAAGGTGTCACGACCGTGAACAGATTATTGAAAACAGCCCTTGGCTGCACCGCCCTGCTCCTCATCACCCTGCTGACGGTGGATCCTGCCCGGGCCGGCGACCGAAACCGCCTCTACCGGGTCGACGTCAGACCCCACGGCGGGTTCACGCGGCTTACGCTCAAGCTCGACCGTGAACCCGCCTACACGCTGACCCACCTTGCGGGTAACCGGGTGCGGGTCACCCTCCGGGATACCGACGGCTCGCGGTGGAAGCGGCTTCGCTCCTACAGCGACTCCAATGTGGCAGGGTGTGCCGTGTCAAAGCGGCGGGGGGACCTGCTCGTCACCGTCGGCGTCAAGGGTGACCCCCGCGGCGTGCGGGTTCTGACCGCGCCCGGCTCGGCGGCGCTCACCCTCGATGTGGGGAGCCGCTTCGCCCCCTCCCGCACCTCCCCCTTCGCCCAGGGGCGCGAGGGTATCAGGGTGGGGGTCGAGCAACTCGTCACCCGTTTCGACCCACCCGTGAAGAGCGACATCCCCTTCGTCCCCACCGACCGCCGCGTCCTCCAGAAAATGCTCACCCCCGAGGAGGTGGATATTATCCTTGCCGGCGAGGCCGCCCTCTACCGGGGGCAGGGGAGCGAGGCTGAGGGGATCTTTGCCCCCATTGTCACCGTCCAGTCGCCGGTAAAGGCCCTGGCCTACTATCGTCTCGGCGAGGCCCGCTCCATGCTCCAGAAGTACCCCGAGGCCCTGCGCGATTTCCGCGAGGGGGAGAAGCTCCAGCCCGAGTTCCTGGCCCAGTCGCCGGGCACCGCCTTCGCCTATGCCGATGCCGTCTTCCGCAGCGGCGATCTGGAGGGGGGGCGGAGGATGCTGGGACGCCTCATCGCGAGTCTGGCCGACAAGAAGTTCGCGCCGGTGCTCCTGGTGAGGCTCGCCGACATCCTGGCCCGCCAGGGGAAGGAGATGGAGGCGGTGGCCATCTACCGGAACGTCTCGGAGAATTTCCCCGATACCAAGGCGAAGTGGCAGGCCAGGATGAAACTGGCCGACCGCCGGCTCATGGCGATCGAGCCGGCCACCTTTGCCGGGCTCGTGGACGAGTACCTGGAGATAACTCGAAACGGCGACTTTATCCTCCGCGAAGAGGCCCTCTTCAAGGCGGCACTCCTCACCTCCCTCTTCGGCGAGGCTCCGGCCGGTTTTGCCCTGGTGGCCGAGTACGAGAAGAAGTTTCCCCGCGGCACCTATGCCAGCGTTGCCCGGGGGATGCGGGAGGAGCTCGTCGTTCCCATGGTCCGCGCTCTGGCGGCGGCCAAGGATTTCCCGGCCCTCGTGAAGTTTTCCCAGGACAACCGGGACTACCTGGCCAAGTGCATCGTCGATCCCGACTACGTGCGAAGCCTCGTCATCGCCTTTGCCGATCAGGGGCGCTTCTCGGAGGAGGCTGCCCTCTTCTCCTACCTGGCCGGCAAGGAGTGGAGCGCGCCCCAGGCCCCGGAACTCTACCGGCGGATCATTGAAGCCGCGGAGCGGACTGGCGACATCCCCCTGCTGGAAAAGACGGCCGACGACTTCCTGAGACGCTTCCCCAATCACCCCCTGGCCCTGCGCTACCGCGAACAGGTGGCCTCCCTCGACTACAATCGGGGTGACCTGGCAAAGGTGGCATCGCGACTTGCACCGCTTCTGTCCGGCACGGGGCGGCCCGACGACGTGGAGAGCCTCTATCTGCTGGGCAAGTCCCTGGAGAGCACCGGCAACAAAAAGGATGCGGAACGGGCCATGACCCTCTTCCTGTCAGAACTTCGACAGCGGGGGGGGACGTCGCAACTGGCCCCCGACGCTCATTACGTGGTGGCCACGGCCCGGCTCGCCCGGGGCGACCGGAAGGGGGCCATGGAACTGCTCCGCGCCGGGAGCGCCTTCGCACCCGAAGCTCTGCGGGATCCGTTCCTCTACAAGATGGGCGAAATTGCCCGGCTGGAGGGGCGTCACGACGAGGCCGCCGGTCATTTCCAGGCGGTCGTCACGGGGGGGAAAGACCCCGTCTGGCAGCAGATGGCCACCCAGGCCCTGGCCGACATGGAACTGAAGAAGAAACTGGCGGGGCAGGTGAAGTTGTCAAAATAGTGGCTGGATGTGACTCTGGTACGCCTTTTGCTGAAGAGGATGCGTAGGAACAAGGAGGATGGCAATGCCGATCGACAACATTTTCGGAACCACGGTGAATCTTCTGGCCAAGAACATCGACCTCCGGTCCAGAAGCCACACCATGATCTCCGCCAACCTGGCCAACGTCGAGACCCCCAACTACACCCCCACAGCCCTTTCCTTCGAGGATGAGCTCAAGGGTGCCCTCAAAGGCAAAAAGGGGGGAAGCCCGGCCATAACCCATCCGAAGCATATCCCCCTCAAGGGGCAGAGCGAATCTCTCCAGCAGGTCCAGGGGCAGGTGATCGAAACCCCCTCCCTCTCCCCCGGCAAGGACAGCAACGGGGTGGAGCTGGAGGCTGAAATGTCCCGCATGGCGGAGAACCAGATCATGTACAACGCCTCGATCCAGATCCTCGCCAAGAAATTCGAAGGAATCAGGTCCGCCATAAGGGAGAATAAATAATGGATTTCTTTAGCGCCATGCAGATCAGTTCCTCCGCCCTCTCGGCCGAGCGGACGCGGATGAACCTCATCTCCTCGAATCTGGCCAATGCCAATTCAACCCGCACCGCCGAAGGTGGTCCCTACAAGCGCAAAGACGCCGTCTTCGCCGCCACCCCGGCCGCGGAGAAGTTCCAGGCAGCCATGGAAAAGATGCGCCGCGGCGCAAGCCCCGCGGGGGTTCAGGTGACCCAGATCATCGAAGACCAGAACCCGCCCCGGCTCCAGTACGACCCCAGCCATCCGGACGCCAACCCCCAGGGGTACGTGGCGCTCCCCAACGTGAACGTGGTGGAGGAGATGGCCGACATGATCGCCGCCACCCGGGCCTATGAGGCCAACGTCACCGCGGTGCAGGCCGCCAAGAGCATGGCCCTCAAGACCCTCGAACTCTCTACGCGGTAAGGGGTTGCGGGGCGATCGTTTATTTTTTTGACACAAAAAAAGGGAGCGGCACAGGCTCCCTTATGAAAGCTTATCGGACGCATGATCAATAACTTTAGAGGTTTTTCAGGAGGCAGTCGTGATTGAAGGAATCGAAAGCGGTATTGGCATAGGGCAGGCGTTCCCCGGCGTGGGGGCGAAGGGGGCGAAGCCGGCCACCATGGTCGGCGATGCGGGGAAATTCTTCGGCGAGCTGGTTTCCAAGGTGAACGAGCTTCAGACCCAGTCGGATTCGGCCATTCAGGGTCTTGCCACCGGAGAATCCAAGGGGCTCCACGAGGTGATGATCGCCATGGAGAAGTCGTCCATCTCGTTCCAGTTCCTCAGCCAGGTACGGAACAAGGCCATTGATGCTTACAGCGAAATAATGCGGATGCAGGTGTAGGTGAGCGCTGAAAAACGCCCATCTGCGTTGTTCCCCTCATCCTCGTTCGCTGCGGCGTAGCTGGGCTACGCCTCACTCCTCGGGTTCGGGCGCCTAGCATCTGGGCATTTTTGAGCGCTCACTGGGAAAGAGAAACCTGGAAAGATA
>CAJPFF010000062.1 GCA_905339345.1 Geobacteraceae bacterium
TGCAGATAGAACCAACCTGAAGCAGCTGACCGGCACCAAAGTGGACAAGGGAATACCGGTGCTTTCACCCGACGGCAGATGGATCGCCTTCGTGGTCCATGGCGAGACGGGGAGCTCGGAAATTCATGTCATGCCGGCAGCCGGCGGAGAAGCGAAGAACCTCACCGGCGCCCTCTCCAAGAATAAGAAGATGGCTCCCTCCTGGTCTCCCGACAGCAAGCGCCTCATGTACACTGAAGCCAAGGATCTGGCCCTGAACATCCGTATTATTGATCCTGACGGCGGCAATCCGGGCACGCTTACCGACAATGTCTACACGAACGCATTCCCGGCCTGGTCGCCGGACGGCAAGCGCATCGTCTTCGTTTCGAGCCGCGAGGGCACCCGCACCGAAATGGCCCGGGGCGACATCTACGTCATGAACGTTGACGGCAGCGGCACCACCAACCTCACGCACGATCCCGGCGAGGACAACTATCCGGCATGGTCCGCTGACGGCAGCACCATTTTTTTCGTCAGCCTGCGCAACGGAACGGCCCAGATATATTCCGTTCCTGCCCCGGGCGGAGAGCAGCGGCGACTGAGCAACAACAAAGGGAACGACGTGATGATCCGGCCGAAGGCCCCGCAGGCTTCGAGCCCCCAGTCTGACACGGCACACGGCACCGTTACCCCTGCCCGGTCGCCCGCGCACTGACATCAAGGAGTCGATCATGAAAAGAGCGATTATGAAGCCTCACCCTTTCAGACCCCTCATACTCCCCTCCCTCGTCCTCACCCTTGCCCTGACGGGGGGAAAAGCCCTGGCTGCAAGCCAGACCTACACCCTGGACGCCGACTTCGACCTGGGAACCATGGTCGGCGTCAACCACACCGCGCCCAACAACAACCAGCTGCAGCTGAACATCACCGGCACCAGTTTCCCGGTGTTGTGGATCGCCAACGCCGGCGAGGACACCCTGTCCAAGGTTGACTCAACCCAAGTCGGCGGCTCGCCGGGCCGCGAGATCGCCCGCTACCGCACCTGGTTCAACTCCGGTGTTTACGCCCACGATGCCTGGGGCGGCCCGGCACCGTCGCGCACGGCGGTGGACGCCCAGGGCAACGCCTACGTGCTGGATCGCTGGTTCGGCGGTTACCCGACCCTGTTCAAGATCCTCAACAACACCTTCATCGACCGCAACGGCAACACCGTGGTGAACACCTCGACGGACGCCGACACAAGCGGCACCATCCAGCTCAGCGAGATGATGCCCCTGGTGGACAACAATCCCGCCAACAGCATGATTGATCCCGCCGAGATCCAGGACGAGCGCATCGCATGGGTAAAACGGGTGCCCGACGGAACCTACGGGGGTGGCATGACCCGCCCTAACGGCATCGGTCGCGCGCTCTGCATCGGAACCGACGGAAACCTCTGGGTGGGACTTTACAACAACCAGGAGTATTATAAGGTCAGTGCGGTGGATGGCCACACCATTGCCGGACCGGTGTCCACCAACGGGCAGCCCAACTATGGCTGCCTCATCGACCAGAACGGCACCCTGTGGGGAGCTAACTGGGCAAATGCGACTCTGACCAGGATCGCCAACACGGGCAGCAATAGCGGCCCGTACACCGTCACCAACATCCCCATGCCGAACCCCGTATACGGTCTTGCACTGAGACGTGATGCCAGCAACGTCACCCACGTTATCATGGGTGGTTCCTGCAACAGCTATGTGGAACACATCGATAACGGGACCAACAACTGGAGCAAGCCGGCCCCTGTCAACTACTGCACCTACGCGGTGGGCACCGACAACGACGGTAATATCCTCGTGAGCAAGCAGACCGGCGGTGTGGTCAAGTTCGCTCCTTCCGGCGCCGTCATCTGGGACAAGGGAAGCCAAGTGGGCGGTTCCGACAGCCGCGGGGTCATCGCCGATGCCAACAACGATATCTGGCAGGTCCATCGCCAGACCCACAACATGGCAAAGTACAAAGGTACTGACGGCAGCTTCCTGGGAGTGATCGGGGTCGGCTATGAGCCCTATACCTACAGCGATGCATCGGGCACCGCGGCCCTGAGCATCACCACCAAGACCGGGAGCTGGGCCGTGACCAAAAACGGCGGCACCCCCGGCACCAAGTGGGGAACCATCTCCTGGAACGCCACGGTTCCCACGGGGGCCGGCGTCACGGTCGAGGCCCGCACCTCCGACAACCCGGTACCATCCGGTGCATTCACTCCCGTAACCAACGGTACACCGTTCAACCTGACCGGCCAATACATCGAGGTGAAGGTGACCCTCAACGCCAACCCCCAGAACCAGTCGCCGGTGGTGCAGGACGTGACCGTTGTCAGCATCTCCCAGCTCAAGTGCGACGTGGACAAGGACGGCGACATTGACCAGAGCGACCTGGCGTTGATCAGCAAGGCACGGGGCCAGCGGGCAACCGGCGCCGACGACCCGCGGGATTCCGACAGCGATGGCCTGATAACCCCCAATGATGTGAAGCGCTGCATTCCGCAATGCACCAGGCTGAACTGCGCTGTCCAATAACGGTGGCACCGCTCCCGGCCCCGCCGGGGGCGACACCGCCTGTCCGAAAGGAGTGATACCATGAAACAATTTACCCATGCTTTAACTGTACTTCTGCTGGTGCTCTTCACCAGTGCCGGTGCCCAGGCCACCCTCCTCTCCGACCTGTTCAACGGTGGCTCGATCACCGCGGGCGACAAGCTGTTCGACAACTGGCAGATGGTCAGCTACGTCGCCTCGGATCCAGCGCGCAGCTTCAACGCCGCCAACATCGACGTCACCCCCCTCAACAATGGCGGCATGGACCCGGGTCCAGGGCTGAACTTCACCGTCTCCAACAGTGAGCTGTCCGTGACCGGTGATGGGATCTACGCCTTCGTCGAT
>CAJPFF010000063.1 GCA_905339345.1 Geobacteraceae bacterium
CTTAATCTCGATGTCGAAGGAGAAGCCGCTTCCCAGAATATTGTCTCCGAGGAGTCCGCAGTGCCTGGCCTGGTCGAGGGCCATCTCCAGGCGCTGGATGGCCAGGGGATACTCGGCGCGGATGTAGACGAGCCCCTTGCTTGCGCCGATGGCGTAGCCGCCGATGGCCATGGCCTCGATCACCGAATGGGGGTCACCCTCCATGATTGCCCGGTCCATGAAGGCTCCCGGGTCTCCCTCGTCGGCGTTGCAGATGAGGTATTTCTGGTCCGCCTCCTGGGCCCGGGCGATGTCCCACTTGACGCCGGTGGGGAAGCCGCCGCCCCCCCGGCCCCGCAGCCCCGATTCCTTGATCATGAGGCAGACCTCTTCGGGGCTCATGGTGGTCAGGACCGTGCCGAGGGCCTGGTAGCCCTGGTTGGCCAGGTACTCCGCGATGGACTCGGGGTTGATGAGCCCGCAGTTGCGCAGGGCGATGCGCATCTGCTTCCCGTAGAAGGAGATGTCGCTCTGCCGGTGAACGCGGGCGTTCACGCTCGGCTCTTCGAACAGCAGCCGCTCAACAGGGGAGCCTTCGAGCACATGGCGCTCGACGATCTCCCGGGCGTCCTCCGCCTGGACCTCCACGTAGAAGACGTTATCCGGGTGGACCTTGACAATGGGGCCCTTTTCGCAGAACCCGAAACATCCGGTGATCTGTGCGCGGACCTCCCCGTCGAGGCCATGCTCCCCGAGAATGTCATTGAGATTCTCCACCAACCGTTCGCTCTCCGAGGCCTGGCAGCCGGTGCCGCCGCAGACGAGAATGTCCCGCATCTGCGGGGCGCTCTCTTCCGCGAATCGTAGCGCAAGCAGCGGTTTAAACTCTTCGTGCCGTATCTTCAGTTTTTCGAATGATCCTATCCTCTCCATATCAGTTAACCTCTCTGTTCTTGTATTCGGTCAGGACCTCCCGCAGCTGGCTGGCTGTGATGACCTTTCCGTACACCTTCTCGCCGACCATGACCACTGGCGCAAGCCCGCAGGCCCCGACGCAGCGAAGGGCATCCACGGAAAAAAGGCCATCCGCCGATACCTCTCCCACCTTGACCCCCAGTTCCTTCTGGAGGTTCTCCAGGACATCTCCGGCCCCCTTGACGAAACAGGCGGTTCCCATGCAGACCGAGATGGGATGCTTCCCCTTGGGCTCCATGGTGAAATACGAATAGAAACTGACCACGCCGTACACCGAGGCCCGCGACTCCCCCATGCGCTGGGCAACGAACTCCTGAACCTCCCGCGGCAGATAGCCAAAGAGACTCTGGGCCTTGTGGAGCACACTCACCAGATGCCCCTCCTTCCGGGGCAGCCTGCTGATAAAGCTGTCGAGCTCGCCACACAGGTGGGCCGGCAATCCCGTGGCGCCTCCCGTGCAGCAGTGTTCCCTATTCTGAGATTGAATGACGTGCATGATTGTAGTTCTCCTTTCCTTGAACAAAAAAAGCCGGGTCGCCGAATATCGTTCTGTGATATTTCGGCGACCCGGCTGTCTCGGTGAGACCCTGTAGGCTTTCCGTCCCACCCTCGCAGATGGTTTAGTATTATCGATATCGGCGTCGTCTTGATGACGAAGCGCTTCTGTTTTGTGTTGGGGCCCGTGACCCCGTCCCTTCGCCACCGTCCGTGGTGGCTTGCTCCTTCATGGGCATCCCGGAAACAAAAAAGCCGGGTCGCCGAATATCTGGATGGATAGTTCGGCGACCCGGCTGTCTCGGTGAGACCCTGTAGGCTTTCCGTCCCACCCTCGCGGGTGGTTTAGTATTATCGTGTATCTCCGTGGAAGAATATGTGTCGTGTTGGGTGAAGGCTTCTACCATATGCTCCGAAGAGCATCAAGATAAAATTTGTAAGGTATTGATTCGTAGGCACTTAATTCAGGCAGTCGGCAATTCTATGCATTTTGTGTCGATTCTAGAGCGTTTTCTTGTCTGACAGCCCGCGAATGACCGTGAGGAGAACCGTGCTCCCCGTCCAATTCTATTCTTTTGGTGGTTTGGGCGGACTGACGACCGCCTCTCCGTCCAGAACCAGCGTCCCGTCCTGATTCGTGCAGGTTGTTCTTGCTATCATCCTGTTCTTTTCCTTGATTATTTCAATCACTTCCACTCTGGCCGTGATTGTGTCCCCCATGCAGACCGGCGCCAGAAATTTCAAACTCTGTTGAACGTAAATCGTTCCGGGACCGGGCAACTGATTCCCCAGGATAGCCGAAATGTAGCCGGCAGTGAGCATGCCATGGGCAATGCGCGTTTTAAAAAAAGTTTTCTGTGCGTAGACTTCGTTTGCGTGTGCAGGATTTAAATCTCCTGTAATTCCGGCATACATGTAGATGTCGGATTCGGATACGGTCCTGGCAACTTCTGCTGCGTCTCCAACCTTAATTTCGTTGATTGTTTTTCCAATCATGCAAACGCCTTTCCTTATTTGTTAGAATATGCTGTCCGACAATTCTTCGGACAGGTACAAGCGTACAATCGTTGAGTAAAACGAGTTAGTCGAGTATAGAGCACTTTCTGGGAAAATCCAGTGAGGCACAACGTTTTGAGGGAGATAGAGCACAAGATGCCCCAAAGGGCCTGCTTGAGGATTTACCGAGCCAACGCCCATTCTCCCAGGGAAAGCCGGGATATATCCTCAAGAGCCGCTCAATCAATGAGAAGGATGTCTCGGAATCTGGTGCTGAAGGCTTGGCTGGGTTGGGGGGGAAACACTGCTGAACAGACGGGAGTTTCTTGCGAGCCTTTGCAATTGGGCTCTTAGCATGGCGGCCTGCTGTATCGGGCGGATAAAGAAAGCCCCCTGTTTGCTCAGGCCGCAATCGACCGCGATGGTCGATTGTGGCATTGGTTGCTGAGGCAGGGGGCCTGTCTTGACATATCGAACAAAGAGTTACTTGGCGGCTTTCGGCTCGGCAGTCGGGACAACAACGGAAACGTCAGCCATGATCTTCTTCGCCAATTCGAAATTTTTGTTCACGCAGCTCTGAAAGGTTTCGAAACTGCTATTGACGGAATCGTTCCAGAAGTCAACGATTGATTTCGCTTCCTTAGGAAGCTGCTTGGTGGCCTTTTCGACCAATACCTTTGTCTCATTCCTGATTTCGACGGCTTGGCTAAAAGCGTCTTTGCAGAAGGCTTCCATCACCTCCAGGTTCTTCACTGGCGCATCTTTGGCAGTCCAATCGAGTTCCAGACCGCTTTCCGCATGCTTCTTCAGGCTGGCCAGACCCTTTTGGCCTTGCTTGAAGTAAATGCTGACGGCTTTTTTCCCCTCCTCGGGAACGGAGGGAATTGTTCCCAGAAGGGTGTCAGTGGCTACTGCGGCCTGACCGGAGAAAGCGCTCAGTGCATCGAAGCTCATTTTGATCACGTTTTTGTTGAAGGCCAAGATTTCTTTGTTTAAATTCTGTGCTTCCATTTTTTGTCTCCTTTTCTGGCTGGTTGTTTTGACTACATCTTAATTTGTCTAAACAAAACTTAAACAGGAATTAAATAATAGTCAAGGGGCAATTTGAAGAAATGTTTAAACATTGCTTTTTGGCGTGAATAAATATACAGTACGCCCAGTCTTGGCAGCTCGTAAAGGCGCCCCAGAGCAGATTTCCGTACACTATAATCACAAAGAAAGCGATTACTTGAATATGATCACCAAAGAACAGAAAGACCTCTTCCGAAAAGCGGTTGGCAAGATCCTTGAGAAACGTCGGCTGGAAAAGGGGATGAACCGCAAGGAGCTTGGCGTTGCATTGGGCTACGAAGGCAACAGCGCGGTACAGGTGGTGGCTCGTTTCGAGTCGGGCCGCGCCGGCGTTCCGAAGGCGAAGATCGAGAAGTTGCTGGAGATTCTGGAGATCACGAACAAAGATTTTGGCCTTGTCGGTTCCAAGTCGTTGAAGAATTTCATCGCCGCCAGCGGCTTTTTCAGTTCCCCGGTGGCGCCTTGGAGCAACGCCATGGTTGATTTCATGGAGGCCACCGAGGCCAGCTTAATGAAACAGGCTCTCGCAGAGGAAGACAGCACAGATGAGCAGCCAACAGATTCCCAGGCCGACATGTACCAGGATGTCATCCGCATCATGAGACTTTATCGGGTGCAGAAAATGGAGGCACACCTCACCCTTTTTGAACGGCTGGATCTGCTGGACAGCCTAAGCGAAGGAGATGAGGACAGACTTGCTGAAATGCTTGTGACCCTGAAAATTAACCCGGTTGAGGCTTATAGGGAGATCGAGGAGCACTTGATGGAGCGGTTGAAAGGGGCGAAGAAGTGAGCCTGCCTTTCGGCTCTTCAGAGGATGTAATTTCCCGTCCTTGTCTCACTATTCCGTTTCGACGCCGCTAATTGCCACGACAAGAGCCGTGCAACCCTGCCATTTCACCCCCACCCGCGAAGCCCTCCCCAAAACGGTACCACTGACTGAACGTTGTTTAACCCTTGTTTGTTTTTCCCACTTTTTGCTTGCTTAAAACAATAGTGACACCTATAATTGTTTAAATTTTGTTTATCAACCTGTCTGACCAGTGTGTATATGGTATTCAGAGACAGTCGAGATGCGATGAGAGGGGACACATATATGCAGGATTTTTTTGAACAGCAGACAGATTGGCTCAGGAAGTGGCAAGAGAGTCAGGAAAAGTTGACGAAACAGTACGCCGTGTGGAGCGAGGAGTGGACGGAAAATATGCTCGGCAACAAGAAAAATGAACCCGATTTTTTCGAAGGTTGGTTCAAGTCCCAAAGCGATTTACAGGAACAGTTCAGAGAATTCAGCCAGCGTCTTAACGAACTGATCGCTAACGTTTGGAGTGACAAGATCCCCCCTGATGTGATGAAGTTTATGAACATCTCCTTCTTCGAGGAGTTCTACAAGAACTGGCTTTCCAGCCTCGAGTTGCCGGGAGGCATAAAGAATCCCCTGGGCATGGATGGCGGTTGGCAGCAAACTGCCAGCTTTCTTCGTTCTTTCCTGGAACAAGATAACCCCTTTTTCTCCTCTTGCAGCAACACCAAATTTACCGACCAAATGAGCCGGGTCTT
The DNA here is from genome assembly GCA_905339345.1 of Geobacteraceae bacterium. Lineage (GTDB taxonomy): Bacteria > Desulfobacterota > Desulfuromonadia > Geobacterales > Geobacteraceae > Geobacter. The sequence continues at coordinate 5,077 of CAJPFF010000063.1, forward strand.
CGGGATACTGCAAGGCGCTTTGGGGCAAGAAGAAAGCGCTTTCAGCACTATTTTGACCGGTTGTCAGGATATATTCAGCAATTTGTTCGAATCCACCACGGCCCAAGGCGCAGAGAAGCTGGCCGAAGGTTTCGAGACGTGGGCGAAAGAGATGGAAAAGTATTTTTCGGCTCCGAAACTGGGGATCAACAGAGAACTGGTCCATGACATGTCCCAGGCATTGGTGATGTCACAGAATTACATTCAAACGTACATCAAAATGGCGCGGCTTGTTGAAGCAACCTCCCGTAAGTCGGGAATCCGCTTTCAGACCAAATTGAGCGAATTGGCCCTCAAAAACAAACCGGTGAATAAGTTCTCCGACTTTTGTGCGCTTTGGGCGGTTGAACACGAAACCGTCTTTCTTGAGGTTTTGGGGAGCGAGGAGTTTGCCAAACTTCAGGGAGATTTTGTCAACGCCGGGCATCAGCTGAAGATCCAGTGGAATAAGCTGGCAGAAAAGGCGCTGGAGCCGACCCCGATTGCCCTCAAGCGGGACCTTGACCTGGTGATTGCAGAGATACATCAACTGAAACGAGATATGAGAATCGTCCAGCGCGAGTTGAAAGAAAAGGGAAAAGAGGTGCGGGTGGCGCGCGAGGCGCAAGCCGCAGCGGAAGAAGAAGCGAAAAAAGCAATAACCGCCGCGAAAGCCGCCGAAGCTGCTGCACGAGATGAGGCAAAAGAAGCAAAGGCTGCCGTGAAAACTGCCGAGTTCGCGAAACAGGCGAAAGCCGCTAACAAAACCGCCAAAGCCGCAACCGGGGCTACCACCAAAACCAAGGCCAAGAACGTTTAGGAGAAGTTACGATGTTTACTTTCCCGGATAAAATCAAGGAATCTCTGGAAGATTTCAACAAGTTCGCCGCGAACCTTAAAAAGGGAGTGGAGAACTTGGCATCGATCGATGAAATCATGGTTGGTCACTCTGATCACCATGAAAGCTGCGGAAGCTGCCGAAAGTGCCTCAGAGGCTGTACAGAAAAGGAATTGGTGTATCAGGATGGCAAGCGCAAACTGTACCGCTACAAGCAGCGTGCGAAAAAGGTTTGCCATGTGCCCATTCTGATTGTGTACGCCCTGGTCAACCGTTACACCATGCTCGACCTCCAGCCCAATCGCTCCATGATTCGCAACCTGCTCGATCTTGGCCAGGATGTGTACCTGATCGACTGGGGGTACACCGACCGCATGGATCGTTTCATGACCATGGAGGATTACATCGATGGGTTCATCAACGACTGTGTTGATTTTATCCGCGCGCAGCATCAGCTGGATGCAATCAACCTGTTGGGGGTTTGCCAGGGGGGGACCTTTTCCGCGATTTATTCCGCGCTCTACCCGGAAAAAGTAAAGACTTTCATCCCCATTGTAACGCCCATCGACTTTGACACCAAAGATGGCCTGCTGAACGTATGGGCCACTTCGTTCGATGCCGATCTGATGGTGGATTCCTACGGCAACGTTCCCGGTGAATTGATGAACAGTGCGTATATGCTTCTTCAGCCCTTCACTCTCAGCGTACACAAGTACATTAACATGGTGCAGATTATGGAGGACGCTAACAAATTGGCCGACTTCCTGCGCATGGAAACCTGGATTTTCGACAGCCCCGACCAACCTGGCGAGACGCTGCGCCGCTTTATCAAAGATTTTTATCAAGGCAACAAACTGGTGAAAGGGGAGTTTACGCTGGGCGGGCGCACGGTGGACCTGAAAAACATCACCATGCCGGTGCTCAACATTTATGCCGAGCTCGATACGCTGGTCCCGCCCGTCTCCGCCAAGGCGCTGGAGAAGCACGTCGGAAGCAAGGATGTACAGGAGTTGACCTACCCCGTAGGACACATCGGCATGTTCGTTTCCGGCAAGACGCAGAAAACGCTGGCGCCGAAAATAGCCGAGTGGATCAGCGAAAGAATGTGAGTCTACTGCTGACCGTTCACACAATAAAAACCTGCGAGGCTTAAGAACCTCGCAGGTTTGACAGGCCTCTTTGGCAAGCCCTTCCTAAAGAAAGACGATATCATCTTTCAGCTTCGTTATCCGCACACCACCGTTATCACTGACCGCAAAGTCATTCTCAATTCCGATCACCCCCAGACCGGGGAAGACGAATTTCGGCTCTATTGCTATGACCTGTCCGGCCTGCAGCGGCACTTTGAACCCCTGTGCGATGGCCGGAAACTCGTCCAGTTCCAGGCCAACACCGTGCCCGACGAACTTGGCGTTCTCCCCGGGCGCCCCCATGAAGTTTTTTGCAAGTCCTGCTTTTTCAGCCCTTTCCAGCGCGCCGGCGAATAGCTCTTCGCAGATGCAGCCAGGTATCAGGTTTTCCGCTACGTATCCCTGAATCTCCAAGGCCGTATCAAAGGCGTGCTGCATCTCCTGCCCGAGTGAACCGAAGACGAAAACCCTGGTCATGTCCACGATATAGCCGTTAAAGATGCCGGTGTAGTCCATCACGATCGGCACGTTACGCTCGATCACTTCAGCTGATGATCCAAGAGGAGAGGCGGCTGAGAGGCCGCGTCCGGTGACCGGCCCATCGAAGAAACCTGGCTGCGCGGCATGCATGCCGGATACGGCAAGCCCCTGAAACAGTTCCAGGTTGAAGGCCCGCATCCGGACATACCCTTCGCTTCCCGCCTTGCGTAGCCTGCACTCGAATTCGGCAGCCAGGTCGATCTCCCTCATCCCCGGTTTCAGGAACTGGGGAATCTGGGCAAATACCTCGCAGAGCCGGTCGCCGCTGGCATGCATCTGCTCTAGTTCCCAGGGGGATTTCACCGATCGCAGTTCACGGTTTATCGCCGAGATGTCGACAAACTCACGCCCCGGCAGGAGCTTGACATAGTAGTTGTATTGCTGCACCGGTGCCACATCGAAGGTGAAACCGACTTTCTTGACATCTTCGCCGAACAGGGCGGGGAATTCCTTGCTGGACGGGAAGGGGAGGATCTCATCGATGGGGCTTTCCTCTCGTGCCCGAATCAGGCTTTTACGCACGAAGAGCACCGGCCTCCCTTCAGCTGGCACCCACAAGGTAGCGGTCTGTCTGGTGCCGGTGAAGTAGTAGACATCGATGGGGTAGATGATCAGCGCGCCGTCGATCCCTTTGGCGCGCAGTTCCGTTTGCAGGCGGATGATCCGCTGTTCCGATTCCATTTTTGTCAGCATCGGTGATTCTCCCGTTCAGGTAGAGTTGGCGAAGAAATTCAGATCATCCGGTAGTGGCCGGCGAGGGCCTGGTAGCTCCGGTACGCCTCCAGATAGCGGGAATCTTCCCGGTAGGTGGCCGGGTAGATAGGGGGGACCGGGCGATGATTCAGTTCCCGGTCCACATTGACAAAGGTGAAGAGGCACGAGTTGGAGAGAGCATGGGCGGCGCGGTCGCGGCTGATCCGCTCGATGCTCGCCTCGACGCAGACAAAGCTCTCGTTGGTATAAACCACCCGGCTGGTGAAGTGGAGCTTGTCCCCAAGTCGCACCGGGTGGAAGAAGTTGATCCGGTTCACCGCCGCGACGATGGAGCGGTCCGGCGCCACCAGCTCGGAGCAGATGGCCGACAGCTCATAGGCCCGACGGATCAGGTAGCCGCCGAAGATCCGTTGGGGGACGTACTCCTGCTCCGGGTACATCCGTTCCCAGGCGTCGGCCACCAGCCGGCTTGCCCTGCAGCCGGCAAAACCGGGCTCCTCCTGGGCCCGGTGCAGCTGGTCAAGCATTTCGTATTCCTCCCGGCTGGGGGGCTCCCGGAGCGAAGCCTGCTGCCGGCGGTATTCATCCCGGCCGGCAATAGCCTTGGCGGCCCGCTCTTGTTCCAGATCGTCAAGGTACTCAAGGGGGGGGAGGGGGATGCTCTCGTCGGCCCCCTCGCCGCCACGGGCAACCATGGTGAAGTAGCAGGAGGCGATATGGGTGACCGGGTCGCCGGCATGCTCCACCCGAATCCCCACTTCCAGGGAAGAACGGCCCACATGGTTGATCCGGGCGTGAAAGACGATGTCACGGGTAACGTCCACCACATGGCGCACCATGATATTGTCGATGGCCGCCGTAACGACCCGGGCTTCGGGATAGAAGCGCCGGACATAGGCAAGGGCCGTCTGTTCGGCGAGAATATCCAGCTCTTCCAGCAGGAGGCCGAAGCGGAAGTTGCCGGGTATATCCTCGTCGATCACCATGAAACGTCGACGAAGCTTCAGGTCGCTGCCCAGAGACAATGTCCGGTAGGATGAAGTTTCAATGGGGGTAGTCATTGGATGCCTCCAGTGTTTAATGAGTTTTGTGCCTCATCCAGTTTACCCCCCATTACTCAAACGTAAAGTAGAAACTTACCTTCCCAATCACATATTTCTCCGGTATTTGCCCCCCACTTCGTAGAGGGCATGGCTGATCTGCCCCAGGGACGCCACCTTGGCGGTCTCCATCAGTTCCGCAAAGATGTTGCCGCCGCTGATGGCAACATCCTGGAGCCGCTTCAGGGCCTCCGGCGCTTCATGCCGGTGCCGCTCCTGGAAAGCCCGCAGGTTGGCGATCTGCTGCTCCTTCTCCTCTTTGGTGGCCCGGGCCAGCTCCCCCGGCACCTGGTACCCCTCCTCGCCGGCCCGGGGATTGAGGAAGCAGTTGACCCCGATGATGGGGAGCTCGCCGTTGTGCTTCTTGTGCTCGTAAAGCATTGATTCGTCCTGGATCTTGCTCCGTTGGTACTGGGTCTCCATGGCGCCCAATACGCCCCCCCGCTGGTCGATGCGCTCGAATTCGGCCATCACCGCCTCTTCAACCAGGTCAGTCAGTTCCTCGATGATAAACGACCCTTGGCAGGAGTTCTCGTTTTTCGCCAGGCCGAATTCGCGGGTGATGATCATCTGGATCGCCATGGCACGGCGCACCGACTCTTCGGTGGGGGTGGTGACCGCCTCGTCGTAGGCGTTGGTGTGGAGGGAATTGCAATTGTCGTAGATGGCCATGAGGGCCTGGAGCGTCGTGCGGATGTCGTTGAAATCCATCTCCTGGGCGTGGAGCGAGCGGCCGGAGGTCTGGATGTGGTACTTGAGCTTCTGGCTCCGGTCGTTGGCGCCGTACTTCTCCCGCATGACCACCGCCCAGATGCGTCGGGCCACCCGGCCGATGACTGTGTATTCCGGGTCGAGGCCGTTCGAGAAGAAGTAGGAGAGGTTCGGGGCAAAATCGTCGATGTGCATGCCCCGGGAGAGGTAGTATTCCACATAGGTGAAACCGTTGGAGAGAGTGAAGGCCAGCTGGGAGATGGGGTTTGCCCCCGCCTCGGCGATGTGGTAGCCGCTGATGGAGACCGAGTAGTAGTTGCGCACCTTCTGTTCGATGAAATACTGCTGGATGTCCCCCATCATCCGGAGGGCGAACTCGGTGGAGAAGATGCAGGTATTCTGCCCCTGGTCCTCCTTGAGGATGTCTGCCTGCACCGTGCCCCGGACCGTTTGCAGGGTGCAGCTCCGGATTTCACCGTACTCGGCGTTGTTGGGCCCGCGGCCGTTCTTCTCCCGGAACTTCGCCACCTGCTGCTCGATGGCGGCGTTGAAGAAGAAGGCCAGTATCATGGGTGCCGGGCCGTTGATGGTGATGGAGACGCTGGTGTTGGGGGCGCAGAGGTCGAAGCCGGCGTAGAGCTTCTGCATGTCCTCCACGGTGCAGATGGAGACGCCGCTCTCACCCACCTTGCCGTAGATGTCCGGCGGGTAGTCCGGGTCCTCGCCGTAGAGGGTAACGCTGTCGAAGGCGGTGGAGAGCCGTTTCGCGTCGTCGTCCTTGCAGAGGTAGTGGAAGCGGCGGTTGGTCCGCTCCGGCGTTCCTTCGCCGGCAAACTGGCGCTTCGGGTCCTCCTCGGCCCGCTTGAAGAGGAAGACCCCGGCGGTGTAGGGGAAGAGTCCCGGTGCGTTCTCCAGCATGGACCAGCGAAGGATTTCCCCGAAGTCGGCATAGTCCGGCAGGCAGACCTTGGGGATGCGGGTGCCGGAGAGGGTGGTGGTGTAGAGGTCGCTGCGGATCTCCTTGTCCCGCACCCTGGTCACCAGCTGGTCCTGGCGGTAGGCCTCCTTGAGGCAAGGCCAGTCGGCGAGTATCTTCTTCGGCTCCTCGTGGAGCTTTTCCTCGTGCAGGGCGATCTGCTGGTCCAGTTCACCGGCGGCCGGCGACTGGCCCAGAACCTCCCTGGCCCCCTTCAGCTGAAACAGCCGCCGGGCAACCCCCACCTGCTCCTGTACCCGCTTGCGATAGCCCCGCACGGCGTGCACGATCTCGCCCAGGTAGTGAATCCGGTCCGGCGGGATGATGTACTGCTTGAGGCTCTCCTTCTCCGTGATGATCAGGTTCGACTGCAGCTCCGCCCCCGTTTTGGCGTTCAGGGTGTCGATCAGGGCACGGTAGAGGACGTTGGTGCCGGGGTCGTTGAACTGGGCGGCGATGGTGCCGAACACCGGCAACTCCTCATCGGCCGACTCGAACAGGTTGCGGTTGCGCCGGTACTGCTTGCGGACGTTGCGCAGGGCATCCTCGGCCCCTTTCCGCTCGAACTTGTTGAGGGCGATCAGATCGGCGAAATCCAGCATGTCGATCTTCTCCAGCTGGGTGGGTGCGCCGAACTCGCAGGTCATTACGTAGAGGGAGATGTCAGCGATGTCCACCACCCGGGCATCCCCCTGGCCGATGCCGCTGGTCTCCACGATGATGAGGTCGAAACCGGAGGCTTTCACCACATCGATGGCGTCTTTGATGGCCGCCGACAGCTCCGAATGGGATTCGCGGGTTGCCAGCGACCGCATGTAGACCTTGCTGGTGTTGATGGCGTTCATCCGAATCCGGTCCCCAAGGAGTGCCCCGCCGGTCCGCTGGCGGCTCGGGTCCACCGCCAGGATCGCCACGCTCCTATCGGGGAAATCCCTCAAAAAACGGCGCACCAGCTCATCGGTGAGGGAGCTCTTGCCGGCGCCGCCGGTGCCGGTGACCCCCACCACCGGCACGGGGCGGGTCATGGCTCGGATTTTTTCCCGCAGGAGCCCATAGCCGCCGGAGTGGTCGTGCACATCCTGCTCCGCCAGGGTGATGAGGGTGTTCACCGCCCGGATATCCTGGTGCTGCAGCTTGGCAATCTCATCGTCGATGTTTCGCTGGGGCGCAAAATCGCATTCCTGGAGCATCAGGTTCACCATCCCCTGGAGCCCCATGCGGCGGCCATCTTCGGGGGAGAATATCTTCGAGATACCGTAGTCCTCCAGTTCCCGGATCTCGTCCGGGATGATCACCCCGCCGCCGCCGCCGAAGATCCGCACCTGCTCAGCCCCCCGCTCCCGCAGCTGGTCCTTGATGTACTTGAAGAACTCCAGGTGCCCCCCCTGGTAGCAGGAGACCGCGATTCCCTGGGCATCCTCCTGGATGGCGGCGGTGACGATCTCGTCCACGGAGCGGTTGTGCCCCAAGTGGATCACCTCGGCGCCGGACGCCTGCAAGATGCGGCGGATGATGTTGGTGGAGGCGTCGTGGCCGTCGAAGAGGCTCGTGGCGGTGACGAAACGGACCTTGTGGGTGGTTTTGAAGGGTGCTGCGGCAGCGGTATGCATAGCGTTTCTCCTCATTTGCAAAATGTACAGCCAGTTCAGAAACGAGGATTTTTTCGTCCTGGCAAGGCTGTCGAGAAATTGCGCGGAGGCGTAGCAGCGCTACGCCGCACAAGCGATTTCGATGACTTACGCCGCCAGGGCGGAAAAAGACCGTTTCACAGGGAGAACTCCCAGGCGCACCAGAAGGCTTCAGGGTGCCCGTCGGGAGGGCAGGCGATACAGGTTGTTTTGATGCGCGGGTCGACGGTCCTGGCAAATTCGGCGTACTCCACGAGACCGACGCTCTTGCAGGGGAAGTCGGCAAGCCCCTTGCGCCGCCGGGCCGACTGCACTCGGCAGTCGAGCATCCTGAAGACGACCCGGTTGTCGCTCTGCTCGATGACGTCCTGGAGGTTGAGGCGGGCGTAAAGCCGGTGCTTCAGGCATTCCACCAGGGCGGGGATGCCGCCGCCGGGCTGCATCCCGAGGCGCTCCATGATCCGCTTCGCCTCGATAACCGTGAAGGAGCGCCATGCATCGGTGTCCGCCTCGATAGCCACGTCGATCCCGTAACGCTTCTCCACCGCCTGGAACCAGAGGCCGTCGTGGGCGAGCCAGTTCTTGGCGTCATCGACGATAATCCGTACCAGTTCTTCCTTGCTCAGGCTGTTCAGGAGTTGAATCCCCTCGTCGCCTGCGCTGGTGGATGCCACGCTGTAGCGTTTGAAGTCGTTCTCTGTGCTCAAGGGAATCCTCCTTACGTTTACGTGCAATGCCTATTCTTGGTCAGAAAAGCCCCCCGCGCCGAAGCACGGGGGGCTTGGCCTAGTGGTCCGAAGCCTTCGCGATGCCCAGGCCGGTAATCTGCCGAACTTCGATCTCGTCGAACATCTCCTCCGCGCGACGGTCCCTGAACAGGAATGTGCAGATAAT
>CAJPFF010000064.1 GCA_905339345.1 Geobacteraceae bacterium
ACGGTTCTCCACCTCTTCGGCCACGCCGATCAGGTTGATCTGGCACCGGCCGCAGGTGGGGCAGGAAACAAAATTGATTCCCCGCTGCCGCAGCCCCAAAGCCTTGAGGATCTCGAAGCCGACCCGCACCTCGTCCACCGGATCTCCGGTGAGCGATACCCGCATGGTGTCGCCGATGCCGTCAGCCAGGAGGATGCCGAGCCCGACCGATGACTTGATGGTTCCGGAGAAGATGGTGCCCGCCTCCGTAATACCAATGTGGAGAGGGTAGTCGACCTTTTGTGCCAGGAGTCGGTAGGCCTCCACGGTTTTCATGACATCGGAGGCCTTGAGGGAAATCTTGATCTGGTCGTAGCCAATCTCTTCGAGGATGCGGACATGGCCCAGGGCCGACTCCACCATGGCCCCGGCAGTGGGGTGGCCGTACTTTTCGAGGAGTTCCTTCTCCAGGGAGCCGGCGTTGACGCCGATCCGGATCGGCACAAGACGCTCCCGGGCGGCCCTCACCACCTCCTCCACCTTCCACCGCTCGCCGATGTTGCCAGGGTTGAGGCGCAGGCCGTCGATCCCCCCCTCAAGCACCCTCAGGGCGAGGCGGTAGTCGAAGTGGATGTCGGCAATGACCGGGATCGGGCTCTGCCCCTTGATCTCGCCCAATGCTTCGGCGGCCGCCATGTCGGGGACGGCGCAGCGGACGATCTCGCAGCCGGCGGAAGCCAAGGCCCGAATCTGGTCGAGGGTGGCTGCCACGTCGCGGGTGTCGGTGCTGCACATGGACTGCACCGAGCAGGGGGCTCCCCCGCCGACGGGGACGTTTCCTACGAGAATTTGCCTGGTTTGGCGTGTCATAACGGAGCATAGTAGCCGGAACGGCTGCGGAAAGTCAAGAACGGTTTGGCTTCGGGATACGGGGAAACAGGGCAAAAGAGAAAGGCGGGATCGCTCCCGCCTTTCCGTGTTGGCGCCGTGGTGACGAACGGCCTAGATGTCGTAGTAGAGGGCGAACTCGATGGGAACCGGGCGCATCCGGACCGGGTTGACTTCGGCCTCGGTCTTGTACTCGATCCACTTCTCGATGACGTCGGGGGTGAAGACGTCACCCTTCAGGAGGAACTCGTGGTCATCCTTGAGGGCGTTGAGGGCCTCCTCAAGGCTCCCCGGAGCGGACGGGATATCCTTGAGCTCTTCGGGGGAAAGACCGTAGATGTCCTTGTCAAGCGGCTGCCCCGGATCGATCTTGTTCTCGATGCCGTCGAGGCCTGCCATGAGCATGGCGGCGAAGGCAAGGTAACCGTTGCAGGAGGGGTCGGGAGTCCGGTACTCGATCCGCTTGGCCTTCGGGTTGGAAGAGAGCATCGGGATCCGGATGGAGGCCGAGCGGTTACGGCTGGAGTATGCCATGTTCACCGGAGCCTCGAAGCCCGGCACCAGACGTTTGTAGGAGTTGGTGGTCGGGTTGGTGATGGCGCAGAGGGCCTTGGCGTGCTTGATGATGCCGCCGATGTACCAGAGAGCCATCTGGGAGAGCCCACCGTACTTGTCGCCGGCGAAGAGGTTCTGACCCGCCTTCCAGATGGACATGTGGCAGTGCATGCCGGAACCGTTGTCGCCGTAAAGGGGCTTCGGCATGAAGGTAACGGTCTTGCTGTTTCTGTTGGCAACGTTCTTGATGACGTACTTGAACCACTGGAGCTGGTCGGCCATGTCCACCAGGGAGGAGAAGCGCATGTCGATCTCGGCCTGGCCGCCGGAGGCAACTTCGTGGTGCTGGCACTCGACCCGGATACCGACCTTCTGGAGCTCCATCACCATCTCGTTGCGGAGATCATTCTGGGAATCGGTGGGAGAGAGGGGGAAGTAGCCCTCCTTGTGGCGCGGCTTGTAGCCCAGGTTCGGGAACTCCTCGCGGCCGGTGTTCCAGGCTCCCTCCACGGAGTCGACCATGTAGAAGGACTGGTTGGCGCTGGAGTCGTAGCGGACTTCGTCAAAGATGAAGAACTCGGCCTCGGGGCCGAAGAAGGCGGTATCGCCGATGCCGGTGGACTTCAGGTACGCCTCGGCCTTGCGGGCGATGTTGCGGGGATCGCGGGAGTAGTCTTCCTTGGTGATCGGATCGAAAACGTTGCAGATCAGCGACAGGGTCGGAACCGCCACAAAGGGGTCCATCTTCGCCGTTTCAGGATCGGGAAGAAGAATCATGTCTGAAGCATGAATCGGCTGCCAGCCGCGGATGGAAGAGCCGTCGAACCCCTGCCCCTCCTCGAAGGTATCCTCGCTGAACTCCGTAATGGGCACGGAAATATGCTGCCACGTCCCGACAAAGTCCATGAATTTGAAATCAACCATCAGAGCGCCGTTTTCCTTGGCGAAGCTTACTACTTCTTGAGGTGTCATCTACACGTCTCCTTTCGTGGTAACTGCTAGTTTTGTATTAATAAGGCGCTACAGCGCGTCCTCGCCCCGTTCTCCGGTGCGGATGCGGATAACTTCCTCCACCGCCGTCACGAAAATCTTGCCGTCACCGATACGCCCGGTCTTGGCTGCCTGCTCGATGGTCTCCACGACCTTTCCGACGATGTCATCGCTGACAATGATCTCCATCTTGATCTTGGGAATGAAATCAACCACGTATTCAGCGCCGCGGTAGAGCTCAGTGTGCCCTTTCTGCCTGCCGAACCCCTTCACCTCGGCAACCGTAATCCCCTGGATGCCGATCTCGTTCAGGGCCTCCTTGACCTCGTCCAGCTTGAACGGCTTTATGATCGCTTCGACTTTTTTCAAGGCACAGTACCCCCTCTTGGAAATAGTTTAAAACGGGCCGATTATAGGTGTGTCGGGGTTTAAAAGCAAGATTCCAGGGGGACCTTGCCTGCCGGTGATGTCATGGGCAAAGCAAATACTTTGCCCAAAACGAAACGACGTGATTAGCACAGCAATTATAACATGTTGCCAGACAATTCAACTCTCGGACCCCGCTGCCGGCAAAACATCAGCCTAAAAACAAGGCACAAACTGAATCCCGATGCACAAAACAGAGGCACGCAAAGAAAGAAACTCTCTCCTCAAGCTTGCGGGCCGGGATGCCGATAGGTATAGTACCGGTGAGTCCAGACCATGAGAATAAACACCATCATAATCGCTGCTCTCGTTATCGCCCTCCCCCGGGAAGGGCTCGCCGACATCTATCGCTACGTGGATGAAGAGGGGGTGGTCTGCTTTACCGACGCCCCCGGGAAAAACGGCGCGACACTGGTCATGAAGGAGCGGTCTGCCGCCCGCCGCAGCGGAAAAAGGAGCATCCCGGGGCATCTGACCGCCACCGGCATCGGCGCGAAGCCTTCGCTGGCATCAACGCCCGCGCTTTCCCCCTCCCTCCCGGTCCAGGGGAGGATCTCCTCCCTGGTGGGGCTGCGCCACGATCCCATCAACGGCACCCTGCGCGAACACCACGGAATCGACATCGCCGTTGCCGAAGGAACCGCGGTCCGGCCGGTGGCGCCGGGAAGGGTGAGCTTCGCCGGGGTGCGCGGCGGCTACGGCAACATGGTCATAGTGGACCACGGAGACGGCACCATAACCCTCTATGCCCATAATTCAGTCAACCTGGTGGCGGAAGGGGACGAGGTTGACGGCAGCTCTCCCATTGCCCTCTCGGGCTCCACGGGACGCTCGACGGGCCCCCACCTCCACTTCGAGGCGTGGCGGGGCGACACCAACATCACCTCCACCTTCCTTGCGGGGGGACCGGCCGCGGGGAGCGCCGGCAGCCGCCGCACGGCCGATGCCATTCGCCGGATCGTCCAGGCGGACGGCACCCTCTATTTCAGCAACATCCCGTAAACCAACTCACCAGCTCACTACATACGCCCCTTCGTCCTGTGCGTCGGGACGGCACTCCACGGGTCATCGGGCCAGGGATGCCTCGGGTAGCGCCCGCGCATCTCCTTTTTCACCTCCTGGTAGGCGCCGTTCCAGAAGCCTCGCAGATCGGCGGTCACCTGGAGGGGACGCCCGGCCGGCGACAGGAGATGTACAACAACCGGCACCCTCCCCCACGCCACCGTGGGTGTATCGGCAAGGCCGAACATCTCCTGAAGCTTCACCGCCAGGGCCGGTGTCCCGTCGTCCCCGTAGTCGAGGGCGACCCGCGAGCCGCTTGGGACGACAAGATGCGTCGGCGCCCCTTCATCCAGGCGGCGGAGCATGTTCCAGGGAAGGAGCGCCTGAAGGGGCTGCAGGAGATCGACCGAGGCCACGTCGGCAAGACGCCTGACCCCGTCCAGGTGGGGCCCGAGCCAGTCGCCGAGGGTTGCCAGGAGGGTCTCGCCGGAAAGATCGGGCCACCCCTCCTCGGGGAACAGGCGGGCCATGAGCCGCACCCGCGCCCTGAACCGGCGCGCGGCCGCTGACCAGCGGAGAACCGACAGCCCGGGCCCTTTCACGATCCCCTCGACCAGGGCGCTCCGGACCTCATCGGCAGTGGCGGCGGCGGGCCTGCTCGCCAGCACGAGGGCGCCGAACCGCTCTTCCTCCTGGCTTGTCACCCTCCCCTCCCGATCATTCCAGGAGAAGGTCCGCTGCCTCACGATGCCGGCGGCGAACTCCCTCCTGAAAATTTCCCGGGCCAGGACGCTCGCCTGGCGGATCAGGTCGTCTCCCCGCTCGCCCCGCTCAACCACGTGGGCCACCAGAAGCGGCTCGTCATGAACCGAGCTTCGCTCGGAAAGAAGCGCCCCGCGTCCGCCGGCGAGAAGATACCGTCGTCCGTCATCGCCGCGGCACAGCGCGATCCGGTCAGGGTAGGCCCAGGCCAGAAGGAGTCCCACTGTATCGGCATCCGCGGCGTCACGGGCATCTCCCTTCCCCGGATTGAGCAACCGGCGCAGGTGCTGGGCAGAGCGGTCAACGGCGCGGCAGGCTGCGGCATCGACCCCGGCGGCGCGCCGTCCCGACCGCCACCCCTCCAGCGCCTCCACCCGAACGAACATATCGCTCTCACTCCGCTCCGCAACGGATACGCCGGAAGCCTTCACGATGTCGCGCTCCGACATTATCGCCGCCACGTCGCAGGCAAGGGGGCCAAAGCCCCTCCCTACGGCTCGGACGAGCATGTGGGCAAGCCGGGGATGGACCGGAAGCTCCGCCATCCGTCGGCCGACATCGGTGATCATGCCGTTGCGGTCAAGGGCTTCGAGCTGTACGAGAAGCTGGCGTGCCTCCTCGAAAGAAGCTTTGGGAGGGGGGGTGAGCCACGAGAGGGACAGGGGGTCGGCCACCCCCCAGGCAGCCAGATCCAGGGCCACCGGCGCCAGGTCGGAGATCGTGATCTCGGGGGGGGCGGCGGGAATGAGGCTCCGCTGGGTGTGGTCTGTCCAAAGGCGGTAGCAGGTGCCCGGCCCGAGCCGGCCGGCGCGCCCCGTCCGCTGGGTGGCGGAAGCGGCCGATATCCGCTCCGTCACGAGCCGGTCCAGGCCCGACGCGGGATCAAAGCGAAGCCGCCGGCAGAAGCCGCTGTCGATGACCACCCGCACTCCTTCGATGGTGAGGCTTGTCTCGGCGATGTTGGTGGCGAGCACCACCTTGCGCCGCTCGCCAGGGATAATGGCCCGCTCCTGCTCGGCAAAGGGGAGATCGCCGTAGAGGGGGGTGATGAGGGGTGAGGAGGGGAGCGGCCCCCCCTCCTCAAGCAGGTGCCGGCAGCGGCGAATCTCCCCCGCCCCCGGCAGAAAGGCAAGAATGTCCCCCTCCGTGGCGGCAAGGGCAGTGCGGACGGCGCGGGAGACCGCGGCAGGGAGGTCGTCGCGGGGCTCCTCGGGGAGGTAGCGGACATCCACGGGGAAACTCCGCCCCTCGCTCGTAATGACCGGGACGCCGCCGAGAAGATCGGCCACCGGAGCAGCATCGAGGGTCGCCGACATGACTATGATCCGCAGCTCATCCCGGAGCCCCTGCTGCACATCGCGGCAGAGGGCCAGGGCCAGGTCGGCGTGGATGCTCCGTTCGTGGAACTCGTCGAAGATCACCGCGCCTACCCCGTCGAGAAGCGGGTCAGCCTGGAGGCGGCGGGTGAGAACCCCCTCGGTCACCACCTCCACCCGGGTACGCCGCGACACTCTCCGGTCAAAGCGGATGGTGTAGCCAACAGTCCCCCCCACCTCCTCGCCAAGGGTGGACGCCATCCAGCGGGCAGCGTTGGTGGCGGCCAGACGGCGCGGCTCGAGCATGACGATCCCCTTCCCCTGGAGCCAGGGGGCGTCCAGGAGCGCAAGGGGAACCCGCGTCGTTTTGCCGGCCCCGGGCGGCGCCTGGAGCACGACGGCGTTTTGGGCCTGAAGGGCATCCGCGAGCCGCGGCAGGATGTTTTCGATGGGAAGGGGCATGGGGGGATAATGAGACAGCAAGACAGAAAATGACGAGATCGAACTATGCAGTTACCACATCGCTCCCTTGCTACCGGGCAACTGAACCAGCGAGATCCGCCACGGTAAGTCCCGCAAGGGAGTCCACCACCCTGTGCGCCGCGACGAGCTTTTCGGCGGGATAGCTGTTGGTGACCGCGATAACGGGAATACCGGCGCCGGTGGCCGAGGCGATCCCCGCAGGAGTATCCTCGATGGCGATACAGCGGGCGGGGAGAATCCCCTGATCGGGGAAAACCGTGGCGAGCCGTTCCACGGCAAGGGCATAGCTTGCGGGATCAGGCTTGCTGGCGCTCACCTCTTCGGCGGTGACCATCACGTCAAAGGCATCCAAGAGGCCGAGCCCCGCCAGAATGGGCAGAATATCGCTTCGCAGGGCTCCGCTGCAGAGCGCGAGAGGCAGCGTGCCGTTGACGGAGGTGATGAGTTCGACGACGCCGGGATAGGGGGCGACGCCGTCGGAGATAATATCTTGGAACGCAGCGGCCTTGCGGTCGATGAGCTGCTCCAGCTCATGATCGCCCAGTGCCCTGCCGTGCACCCTGAACGCCTCGCGGAAGGCATCACGGTCGTCGAATCCCATGTAGAGGTTCACGTACTCCTCCCAGGCGTACCCGAGCCCCAGGGGTTCCAGAATCGCCTGAAAAGCCCGGTAGTGGAGGGGCTCGGTATCGACAATGATGCCGTCAAAATCGAAAATGACTGCGGAAAGCATACCTAAACCTCCGGGACCGGCTTCTTAGAATTTTTTGACCAGCGCCAGGCCAGCCGACGAGCCGCTTACCGACGGAACCACCGCCACACTCCCCTTCCGCGCGTAATGGTTCGTGACCACCCGCCCCGCGAGCTCGCCGATGGCGGCGCCCAGCAGCACATCGGTGGCCCAGTGCTTATCGTCGTACATGCGCGAAAAACCCACGAAGGCGGCGGTGGCGTATGAGAGGACCCCCACCGTCACACTCCCCGACGTCCGGGTGAGGACCGAGGCCATGGCAAACGAGCTGGCCGTGTGCATGGACGGGAACGAGTCGAAATCGGACTCGAACTGGAACGGCCGGAAACTCCCCTTGCCGCTCCCCGTAAGGGGACGGGCACGGCCGACGGACTGTTTCAGGACAAAGGTGGCGGCATCGGCAATGACCGCCGCCTCACCCATCATGAGCCCCGTGTCGCGCCACCGGGGGGAATCGGCGAGGAGCCCTCCGCCCCAGACGGCGCCGGCGACCCCCAGGTGAAGAAGGGGATGGCCGACGATGTTCCCCGCATCGGTAGCCCGATCAAGGGTCCTTCCCCTGCTCCGCCGTACTTCGTCCCGAATGTCGTCGTCATAGAGGGAGGTGACACCCACTGCTCCGGCAACGGCCAGTGTACCCAAAATGGCGCTGTTGTCGACACGGAAGGGAGCGGCGAGAAACTCCCCAGCCTCAGCGCGAAGCGTCACGGCCTCATCGCCCACAAAGGCGCCCACCCCGCCGTTGTCAGCAGCATGGGCCCCCTGTGTCCCCGAAAGAAGCGTCAAGGCCACGACAAAAGCCAAGGACATCCTTCTCGCACTCCAGACCGCTGCCACGAGGCTCACGGCACCTGCCCCCACCGCATCAGCCATAAGGTCGCCGAACTCGGCGCTCCTGGCGGTAGTCAGGACTCCCTGAGCCATCTCCAGGAGGGCGCCGAACACGACGGACCCCGCAAAAGCCATGAGCCAGCAGCGACGGCGGCAGTGGCGGTACGTCACCAGAAAATTTCCCCACAGCAGGGCCAGGAGCCCATAGGCAGTGGCGTGCTGGAATTTGTCCCACGCAAAGGGCCCCATGGAGGGCTGCGGCGGCGCCGGATCAAGGGAGAGCCAGAGGATGGCCCCCCCCCAACCCGCAAGGAGAATGAAACGAAGGAAAGGGAATTTCTTGGCACTATCGTTCATGCGGTTTTCATTCAACGCACATCGCCTCACACCGGTCAATCGCGCCGGGCACGGGACAGCGAGAGAGATTCCCTGATCTCGTTCCACCGGTTTCGGTCCTCGTCGCTCATTTTCTGGATATATTCCTGAAAGAACGCAATGAAAATCCCCAGGAAAAACGCCGTGACCGTCAACAGGATAACGATCAGGGACCGCTTGGGCTTGCTCTTCTGTTGGGGAACAACTGCCTCGTCGAGCACCTGAATCGAAGAAGAGTCCTTAGCCTCTCCCAGCTTGGCCATCTCGTACTGTTTGGTCAGTTGCTCGAAAATGGCCTCCTGGGTCTTCACCTCACGCATGAGTCTCACGTACTCAAGCCCCAGACCCGGCATGGAACCGGCAGACAGCATCAGGTCGTTGCTTCTTCCCCCTCCGGTGAGGGCGCCCAATTGCCCCCTGAGCTTGGCAAGGGCAGCCTCAACGGCTTTCACTTCGGGGTTCTCGTTGGTCTGGAAACTACGCAGCGAGGCAAGCTGCACCTCTTTCGAGACGATCTCGGCCTTGAGTTTCGCAGCTCCTTCGATCGTGGCAGTGGCCTGGGCGTCAACCTTGAA
>CAJPFF010000065.1 GCA_905339345.1 Geobacteraceae bacterium
CCCCGCTACGCGGGGGCCGTGGCGGAAAAGATCCTCGGCCTCCTGAGCCAGACCATGACCGTCTCAGGCTACGAAATCTACGTTTCCGCCAGCATCGGGGTGAGCTTCTTCCCCGCCGACGGCGAGGACGTGACCACCCTGGTAAAGAACGCCGATACGGCCATGTACTATGCCAAGACCCACGGCCGCAACTCCTATCACTTCTACGCGCCGGAGATGAGCGAGTATGCCCGCGAGCGGGTTCATCTGGAGGCGCTGCTGCGTCGCTCCATCGAGCGGGGCGAACTGGCAGTGCATTACCAGCCGAAGGTTGACCTGGCCACGGGGAAACTGGTGGGGGTGGAAGCCCTGGCGCGGTGGAACAGCCCGGAGTTGGGGATGGTATCGCCGGTGCGCTTCATCCCCATCGCCGAGGACATCGGCTTTATTGCCGCCTTGGGCGAGTGGGTGCTGCGCACCGCCTGCCGCCAGGTGGTGGAGTGGGAAGCCCAGGGGTTCCACCTGCCGAGCGTGGCGGTGAACCTCTCGGTCAAGCAGCTGGAGCGGGGGGATATCGTGGAGGTGGTCTCCCGGGTCCTGGCGGAGACGGGGCTTTCCTCCGCCCGTCTGGAGATGGAGGTGACCGAATCGGCCCTCATGGGTCGCGAGCGGACCCTGGAGTGTCTCGACAGTCTCCGCGCCCTCGGGATAGAGCTGTCGGTGGATGATTTCGGCACCGGCTATTCGTCCCTGAGTTATCTGCGCCGCCTGCCGGTTCAGAAGCTCAAGATCGACCGCTCCTTCATCACCGACGTCTCCGGCGAGCCGAGCCGGGAGGCCATCGTCCGCGCGGTGATTGCCCTGGCCGGCGCCCTGGGGCTGCGCGCCATCGCCGAGGGGATCGAAACCGATGCCGAAGCCCGGTTTCTGCGGGACGAGGGGTGCCACCAGGGGCAGGGGTATCTCTTCTGCCGCGCCCTGCCGCCGGACGAGCTGCTGGTACGCTGGAGGGATGGGGGGCTCGGCTAGACGTCTCTCAAAAGACTCCTAAAAGCAGCCGAGCTGGCATTGCCGCAGCTTGTAACCCCGGGCATTTGCCGCGTTCATGACGGACATGGGCTTGACCTTCAGTTCACGGGCGAGTTCAAAGACGCCGGCACAGGTGAGCTCGTCCTTTTCCCGGAGGATCTCGACGCGACGCGCGATCTCTTCGCTGAACGGTTCGGCGGCCGAGCCGAGGCGGGAGGTCTTGCTCACCGAGAAACAGCCGAGTTGGCAGGCTGTGACGCGGATTCGGAGCTTATCAATCATAACCCCGACATCAAGACGCGAAACGCCCAGGTCCTTGGCCACCTTCCAGCCGGAGGGGCATGTCACGTAGCCGTCCTTCACCGCCGCTTTCACGGCGCTCTCCAGTTGAGTCTGGGCTTCCTCGGACAGGTTGCCGGGATTATCCGGCAACGAAATTCTGCCGCTCTTCTTCTTGCGGTCGGTGTCATCGAAATTACGCATGGAGAGGTCTCCTCGTTTATCATTCCTCTACTTTCAAAGGGATAGTCTTTAGCCGTTTGTAGTAGAAATTCTGCCCGTAGAGGACCGCAGCGGGGTTGTGGCCCGTGACCCGGTCCTTGCAGACGAGGGTCGTGACCGGTGCCTGGGAGTGCTTGGCGAAGAGCATGTCGTGTCCCACGCAGAGGCCGACGATGATGTTCATCTGGGTGCCGCAGCGGTTCAGTATCTCCGCCTGGGCGATGGGGTTGCAGGCCGGCTCGAAGGTGCCGGGGCGGACCTTGTCGCTCTCCTCCAGCCCCAGTTCCATCTTGTCGATGCTTCCCGACTTGCAGCAGACACTGGCCGGTTCCAGCCCCTGGGCCTCCAGAATCGTCACCAGCTGCCGGGTCTCCTCCAGGAGTCCGATGCAGGTGGCGATCCCCACCTTTGTCCACCCCATGAGCTTCGCCAGGGCAACGGTGTCCTCCACCCGGGTCCAGCGGGCCACCACGGCGTCGCTGCCGGGCATCTTCTGGTAGCAGAGCCCCTCCACCCGGGCCGCCATGCGGGCGAGGCGCGCATCGTCGCCGTCGCCCCGGTACTCGGTGAAGCTCTCGTCGATAATGTCAGGTGACGTCTTCGACGGGCAGTTGGCCGGCTGGCCGGGGCGGTTCTCCGGGCTGCTCCAGCAGTTGGTGGTGCCGCTCTTCTGCCAGACTCCGCTGCAGTTGGCGCAGGAAGGGGTCGTATTGGTGTCGGCCATGGTCACTGCTCCTTCATGAGGATATAGGGGCTGATGATGAGGGTGGCAAAGCGGGCTGCGGAGTCGGTGTCCCAACTGGCGATCTGCCCGTCGCTCGGTTTGGACAGCTTCCCGGCTTCAATCCAGGTACCCACGGTGGCGGTGTCGTCCCGGGCAATCCGCTCGGCCACCTCTGTTATGTCCAGGTCCCGGTCAACGACGATTACCCCCCCACGTTCCAGATGTGCCCGGAGCCAGCTCCACTCCGCCACGTCCACCTGAAGCGCCAGTTCTTCCTTCGTTGGTTTCACAGCGTGTCTCCTTCTGTGCTTGTTTGCGACCCCGACAGAATACCAGCATTGCGGGAAAAATCCAGACGGGAGTGCGTAACTCACTTCCCGTCGAACTCCGGCAGGTGTCGCCGGTGTTTGAGGGGGAGGTTCTGGCGCTGGAGCTTCGGATTGCGGCGCTCTTCGATGGCAAGGCGGTCGAAGTAGCGCTGCCAGAGGTCCCGGAAGAGCTCTTCGCCGGCGGTGAGGGGGAGGGGGGCGGTCACCTCCAGGAAGGTCTCGGCCCACTTCCGGCGGGCCGGGTCGAAGACCACCGCCTCCCCCCGCCGCGGGTCGTGGATGATCCAGCGCTGGTCGGCGAAGCGTGCCGCGAAGTGGGGTGCAATGAGGGGGAGGATCCGGTGGTCGGGTTCCATGGCGGCGTACCAGACATCCCCCTCCAGCTGCTGGAAGCGGACGAGCCCCTTGTAGCGGTGGGCCTCGCGCCCCACGGCCCGGGCCAGCTTCCAGACCGGCATGACCGCTTCGTGGGCCAGCATGGAGTTGAACCGTGGCCCCGTCGCCAACCCCAGCATCAGGTAGTGGAAGAGAAGGGTTCCCCGGTCGGGATCACTGGCGTGGAAGGCATAGCGGAGGGTCTGGAGTGCTCCGGGGGGGAGGGTGCTGCGGATGAGGGCATAGAGCTCGCCGGCCCGGTCCCGGTCCGTCGCCACCTCCTCGATGGTGGTGAAAAGCCCCTGCTGGTCCGGCTCCCGGTCGGTGATTGACTCGGGCTGTACGCTTCGGTCCCGGGCCAGGGCCACGGCGGAGAGAAAGCCGGCAAAGGTGCCGTCGTAGCGCAGGATCACAGCTCCCCCGTGATGGTGGACTGGAGGTCCATGGTGCCGGCGCCGTCGAAAAGGGAGGGCTGGCTCCAGCGGGGCCGGGGGAGAGTCCGCTCCGTGAGCCGAGCCCGGAGCCCCGCCGCGTCCGGCGCCAGATCGGCGGCGAACCGTCCCCGGGCGGTGATGAAGTACCTGGCCCGCTTCATGACCACCCCGAGCCGTGCGAGATCCTCCAGGGAGAGGTGCCCCCCCCGCCGGGCCCCGACGATCCGCTGGGCCGATCGAACCCCGATTCCCGGCACCCGCAGGAGGAGTTCGAGGGGGGCCCGGTTCACCTCCACGGGGAAGAGGTGGAGGTTTCGCAGGGCCCACCCCGCCTTGGGGTCCAGGGCAAGGTCCAGGTTGGGGCGCTCTTCGTCCAGGAGCTCGCCGGCGGCGAAGCCGTAGTAGCGCATGAGCCAGTCCGCCTGGTAGAGGCGGTGCTCCCGCACCAGGGGCGGGGTGCCGATCACGGCAGGGAGCCGCTCGTCCCGGTTCACGGGGATGAAGGCCGAGTAGTAGACCCGCTTCATGGCGAGCTGCCCGTAGAGCCCGGCCGCCAGGGAGACGATCTGGAGGTCGCTCTCACCGCTGGCGCCGATGATGAGCTGGGTGCTCTGCCCCGCCGGGGCGAAGGGGGGAATTTTCCGGGAGACCTTTCGCTCTTCCTTTGTCTGGACGATGAGTTCCCCCACCCGTTTCATCGGCGCGACGATGGCCTCCCGCGACTTGTCCGGGGCCAGGAGCTTGAGGCTTTCCCTGCTCGGCAGTTCCATGTTGACGCTCACCCGGTCCGCCAGACGCCCCAGTCGTTCAACCAGCAGGAGATCGGCGCCGGGAACCACCTTCACGTGGATGTAGCCGTTGAAGCGGTGCTCCTCCCGCAGGATGCGGGTCGCCTCGATGAGGAGCTCCATGGTGTGGTCCGGGTCCTTCACCACGCCGGTGGAGAGGAAGAGCCCCTCGATGGCGTTGCGGCGATAAAAGCCGATGGTGAGCTCCGCCACCTCGGCGGGGGTGAGCATCACCCGGCGGGTGTCGTTGGAGCGGCGGTTCACGCAGTAGGCACAGTCGTAGATGCAGGCGTTGGTCAGGAGGATCTTCAGGAGCGACACGCAGCGGCCGTCGGCGGTCCAGGAGTGGCAGATGCCGCACTGGGCCCCGTTGCCGATGCCGCCTTTGTTGCGGCGCGAGCTGCCGCTGGAGGCGCAGGAGACGTCGTACTTGGCGCCGTCGGCGAGGATTTCGAGTTTTTCCGCAAGGGTGAGTTCCGGCATGGTTACACGGTACCGAACGGGTGTGACGGAATATGTCGCGTTTCTATACTCCCCGCAGCAGCCACCACCAGACCGGCAGCGTGATGAAGGAGAGGGGGATGCCGATCCCCACCAGGAGGGCCACCAGCGGTGGGTTCAGCCGGTGGTCCACGGCGATGATCCCGGCGGAGATCATGGGGGCCATGGCCGCCTCGAAGAGGGTCACCTGCATGACGGGACCCTTCCCTCCGAGTACCCCAACGAAGAGGAGGGCGATAAGGGCCGGGCCGATGGCCAGTTTGTAAAGGAGCCCCAGGGAGAGGGGCTTCAGCTCCCCCCGCATCTGGGAGAGTTGCAGCTGGAACCCAACGGATGCCAGGGCCAGGGGCGTCAGGGTATCACCCACCTTCTGGAGGACCGTCACGGCCCAGGGGTGGAAGGGGACCGGCCTCAGGAGCAGCGCCAGGATAAGGGCCTGGAATGGCGGGAAGTAAAGGATCTTCCGCACGATCTGGCGGAGGGAGACGTCCCCCGACGAGTACACCGTGGCGGTCAGGATGCCGAGGGTGGAGAGGACCAGGAATGAGCCGAGCTGGTCGGCGATGAGCCCGATGCCGAGGAATTCCTTGCCGTAGTAGGCCTCAATCATGGGGAGTCCCACGAAGGATGTGTTGCCGAGCCCACCCACGAGCATGAGGGCACCCACCGTTTCCCGGGGAAGCGAGGCCAGGCGCCCCAGGGTGCGGAAGAGGAGAAATCCCGCGCCGAAGAGGAGCCAGGCCATGGAGACCGTGTAGAGGAGGGAGAGGTCGAGACGGAGGTTATGGATGTGGAGGAGTGCCACCGCGGGCAGGGAGACATGGATGATGAAGCCGTTGAGGGCCGCGGGGGTATTGTCGGGGAAGCGCCCGGTGCGGCGAAGGATCATCCCCGCCAGAAAGCAGACCACGAGAAGGACGATGTTGGCCATGGGTCAGAGGGAGAACTCCCGGCTTTCCCGTTCCATCTTGTCCACCACGCAGTAGATCCCCCCCTCTTTCATCCCCGGCTTGAAGCAGCCGTTGCAGGAGATGCAGCGGGCCCGGCTTTCGTCCCCCTCCTCCCAGCGGCGGGGCAGGTTTGGCTCGCGGATGAGGGGGCGGGCCAGGGAGACGTAGTCGGCCTCTTCCCGGCGAATTACCCCTTCCACCAGCTCGAAGGTGCGGAGCCCCCCCACCACCATCACGGGGCAGGTCACCACCTGCTTGATCCGGTAGGCGAGGGGGAGGTTGTAGGCCTCCTGCTCCCGGGTCTCGATCCCCTGGCGGACCGGGGTCTGGCCGCCGGAGGCAGGGGTGCCGCCGGTGACCTCGATGGCGTCGATCCCTTCTTCGTCCAGCATTCGGGCCACCAGGACCGCCTCCTCCAGGTCGAGTCCCCCGTTCAGGTTGTCGGAGCCGTTGAGTTTTACCATGACCGGGTAATCCTTGCCCACGGCCGCCCGCACGGTCCGGCAGACCTCCAGGAGGAAGCGGCTCCGGTTCTCCAGGGAGCCGCCGTAGCGGTCGGTGCGGCGGTTGGTGAGGGGGGAGAGGAACTGGTTGATGAGGTAGCCGTGGGCCGCGTGGAACTGGACCGCGTCGAAGCCCCACTCCCGGGCACGGAGGGCCGCCGCGGCGAAGGCGGCGACCAGCTCCGCAATCTCCTCTTCGGGGAGTTCTCGGGGGAGTTCCGGGTACTGCTCCGCCTTGATCGCAGAGGGGGCCACGGGCTGGCAGCCGGCCGCCCTGGCCGTGGTCTGGCCGCCGCAGTGGACCAGCTGGAGGCAGATCTTTCCCCCCTCCCGGTGGACCGCATCGGCCACGAGTCGTGCCTCGGGTGCAAAGGTGTCTTCATGGGCGCCCAACTGTCCCGGCAGCTGCCTCCCGTCGGGGCGGACGAAGGCGTAGCCGGTGATGAGGAGCCCCACCCCCCCCCGGGCCAGGGTACCGTAGTAGGAGGCCAGCTTTTCCGTCGGGTGCCCGCCGTCCCGGCACATCCCCTCCCAGGTGGCGGAGCGGACCAGGCGGTTGCGGAGTACCAAGTGGTTGATCTTTGTCTCGTCGAACACCTTGCGCATGGACCCTTCCTCCGAGGCTCTTGCAAAACTACTGCGGGGCCGGTCTGCGGTGCTGACTCGGCCTTTCGGCCTCGCCCTTCGGGCAGCCTTCGCTGTCCAATTTGCTCCGCAAATTGTGCCGCTCGCTCAAAAGCTCAACGTACCAACGGGTACGCCTCGCTTCCTCGCTTGCTTGCGCCTTGCATCCCGGTCTCCTCTACGTTTTGCACGAGCCTCCTCCGTCAGAAAATCTCGAAAAATTTCCCGGTCCCCAGCTTGTGGACCTTCATGAGGTTTGTGGAACCCCGGGCCTCCACCGGCACCCCCATGGTGATGACGATGACGTCCCCCTTGCGATAGCCGGTGGAGAGGAGCGTCGACTCTACGGCCCCGATCTGCTCGTCGGTGCCGGTCATGGTGCCGATGGGGAACGGCTTGACCCCCCAGTAGAGGGAGAGGCGCCGTCGGGTTTCCAGGGACTGGGTGAAGGCGATGATGGGGAGCGGTGGCCGGAACTTGGAGATGAGGGCTGCGGTGCTCCCCGACTGGGTCATGACCGAGATGGCCCGGGCATCCACGGTGACGGCGGCGCGGCAGGCGGCCTCGGCCACCGCCTCGGCGATGCTCGGGTTGTGGCGCCGCTGGCGGGGTCCGTCCTCCATCTGGGCGTAGCGCTCCACGTCCAGGGCCACCTTGTCCATGGTCCGCACCGCCTCCAGGGGGAATTGCCCCGAGGCGGTCTCCCCCGAGAGCATGACCGCGTCGGTGCCGTCCAGGATGGCGTTGGCCACGTCGGAGGTCTCGGCCCGGGTCGGTCGGGGATGGTCGATCATCGATTCCAGCATCTGGGTGGCGGTGATGACCGGCTTCCCTGCCTCGTTGCAGGCCCGGATGATTTTTTTCTGGAAGAGGGGCACCTTTTCCGCGCTGATCTCCACCCCCAGGTCCCCCCGGGCCACCATGACCGCGTCGGCCACCCGGAGGATGCTCTTGAAATTGCGCAGGGCCTCGGGCTTCTCGATCTTGGCCACCACCGGGATGTGCACGTCCCGCTCGAAGAGGATCCGCTTGAGATCCTCCACGTCCTCGGCGGTCCGGACGAAGGAGAGGGCGATGTAGTCCACCCCCTCGGCGATGCAGAACTCCAGGTCCCGCAGGTCCTTCTCCGAGAGGGAGGGGGCCGAGACGTGGACCCCGGGGAGGTTGATCCCCTTCAGGTCCTTGAGGGTTCCTCCCCCCACCACGGTGCAGCGGACCCGGTTCCCCTCCACCGACTGTACCCGCAGTTCGATGAGGCCGTCGTCCATGAGGATCCGGGAGCCGGGCTTTACGTCCTGGGGAAGGGCCTTGTAGATAGTGGAGATGAGGGAGGGAGTGCCCAGAACCTCGTCGGTGATGATGTCGAGAATCTCCCCCTTCACGAGGGGGATGGCGCCGTTTTCCATGCGGCCGGTCCGGATCTTGGGCCCCTGGAGGTCCCCCAGGATGCCGATCTCTTTACCCCGGGCGGCGGAGAGGCGCCGGATGGTGGCAATCACCTCCCGGCGCTGGTCGTTGATGCCGTGGGAGAAGTTGAGGCGGAAGAGATCGACTCCCGCCTCCATGAGCTTTCCGATCATCTCCGGCGAGGAGCTGACCGGTCCGAGGGTGGCTACGATCTTTGTTTTACGCGACAATTTGTCCATGAACTCATTTCTTTCATCGGTGGTGGAATGTGCCCATTCGTCCCTTGTGGGCCGGCGTGGGGGATTTGTGGCACTCGAAACAGGGGAGCTCGTCCACCTTCCGGATGTCCAGGGAAGATGTCGGCTTGGCGGGCTGGGGCATGGTGTACCCCTCGGTCTGGAAGTAGGGGCGGTCGCGCTCGTCGGAGAGGATCGCCGCCTGGTAGGTCACCTGCCAGTTGGTACTGATGGGGATCGAGTGGCACTGGTCGCAGCCTCCCGGGGGGGGAATGCTCTTCCAGGACATGAACATGGCGCATCCGGTGATCATGAAGGCTGACAGGGCAACGAGGAGAAGGGGTGCTGTACGCATGGGGTCGAACTCCGTGGCGAGATGGGGAACCATAAAAGAATAGAGACAAGCATAGCACAAAGAGCGGGCAAAACAAACCCGAAGGGAGGTTTGGCGGTACGGCACAACGGGGTGTGGCAGGAGGCTTGACCTTTTTCATCCAATACTATAGGCTCGACCGTAAGTTGTGGTGAGGTATAGCTATTTTCTCTCGTCACGTTCCATTCACGCCATCAAGGACAGGAGGCGACCCCGAACCATGTGTACCACCTGCGGTTGCGAAACCGACACCCATGATCACCATCACCACGGCCACGGCCGTCACCATCATCATCACCAGGGCGAGGGGAAAGAGGCACGGAAAATCGCCGTCGAAATCGACATCCTCGCCCGGAACAACCGCTATGCCGCTGGAAACCGGGCGCTCTTCGCCGCCAAGGGGATCTTTGTCCTCAATCTCGTGAGCTCCCCCGGTTCGGGAAAGACCACGACCCTTGAGCGGACCCTGAAGGACCTGGGCGGCCGGTATCGCTGCGCCGTCATCGAGGGGGACCAGCAGACCGACAACGATGCCCAGCGCATCGCCGCCACCGGAGTGCCGGTGAAGCAGATCAACACCGGTGCCGGCTGCCACCTGGACGCCCACATGGTGGCCCACGCGGCGGAAGAATTCGCTCTGGACCACCTGGATCTCCTCCTGGTGGAGAACGTGGGTAACCTGGTCTGCCCCGCCTCCTTCGACCTGGGGGAGCACCACAAGGTGGTTGTTCTCTCGACCACCGAAGGGGAGGACAAGCCCCTCAAGTACCCGAACATGTTCCACGCCGCCGACGTGATGCTCCTCAACAAGGTGGATCTCCTACCCTACGTGGACTTCGACGTGGAGAAGTGCAAGGAGATGGCCCGCCGGGTGAGCCCGAATATCACCATTTTCGAGATCTCGAGCCGCACCGGCCAGGGGATGGACGCCTGGTATGGCTGGCTCGCCGGGCGGATCGCCGCGGTGAAGGGGTAATCCCGCGTATCATTGCATGACTGACGTCAGGCGAATCAGGATAACCATCGAGGGGATCGTCCAGGGGGTCGGCTTCCGCCCCTTCGTCTTTCGCCTTGCGGAGCGCCACGGCATCACCGGATGGGTGAAGAACACCACCGCCGGCGTGGTCATGGAGGCTGAGGGGGATGCCCCGCG
>CAJPFF010000066.1 GCA_905339345.1 Geobacteraceae bacterium
GCGCGATGCGCAAATGAGCCGCTTTGAAAACCTCGCCCGGCTGGGCATCCGCGAAGCGGTGGAAACCGCCTCCATGGCGCTCAACGATTTCCGCAGCGTGCTGCAAGTGTTGGCCAAATATCAGCCCGACGAGGTCTACAATCTGGCCGGCCAGAGCTCGGTCGGCCTTTCTTTCGAGCAGCCGGTCGAAACACTGGAAAGCATCAGCATCGGTACCCTCAACCTGCTCGAAGGCATCCGCTTCCTGAACAAGGACATCCGGCTCTACAACGCCGGCTCCAGCGAATGCTTCGGAGACACCGGCACCACGCCGGCCAACGAGCAGACCCCGTTCCGGCCGCGCAGTCCCTATGCAGTGGCCAAGGCCGCCGCTCATTGGGAGGTGGCAAATTACCGCGAGGCCTACGGGCTTTTTGCCTGCTCCGGCATCCTGTTCAACCACGAATCGCCGCTCAGGCCCGAGCGCTTCGTTACTCAGAAAATCGTGTCCGCCGCCTGCCGTATCGCTAACGGCAGGAGGGAGCGACTCAAGCTGGGAAGGCTCGACATCGAGCGCGACTGGGGCTGGGCGCCGGAGTATGTCGAGGCCATGTGGCGAATGCTCCAGCAATCACAGCCCGACGACTTCGTCATCGCCACTGGCGAAACGCATTCCCTGGAAGACTTTGTAGCCGCAGCCTTCAATGCAGTTAATCTCGACTGGCGTGCGCATGTGGATACAGACCAAGCACTGATGCGGCCGACCGACCTTGAAATCAGCTGCGCCGATCCATCGCTCGCTGAATCCAGGCTGGGTTGGAGAGCGCAAACCAATATGCAGCGCGTGGTGCGAAATATGGTCGAAGCCGGGCACGCAAGGTGATGGACCAATGGCTGATTGAGAACCTGGTGTGCCCCTGCCATAAAGGGAATCTGTCTGTTGCCGATACCAAACTGATTTGCGAGCACGGCTGCAAGTTTCCCGTGGTGGATGGCGTGCCCGTCATGCTATTGCGGGACGCCCGCCAAACCATGGGCTTGGCCAAGAAAAGCCTGGAGCAGGGCGAGGCTGGAAGCAAGGGCGGAAGCCTTTACCTGGATACGCTTGGGATATCTCCCCAGGAAAAGCTGGGCATCCTCGACCTGATCAAAAAACACGGCAATACCGTTGATCCCGTGGTTTCCTACTTGATTGCGGCGACCAATGGAATCGCTTACAAATCCCAGGTTGGCAAATTACGCGAATATCCTATACCGGATTTGCGCTTGCCAGATTCAAATGGCTCGTTATTCCTCGACTTGGGGTGCAATTGGGGCCGTTGGTCTATCGCAGCAGCGCGAAAAGGCTACAAGGCAGTTGGCATAGATCCTTCGTTGGGCGCCGTCATGGCAGCCAAGCGCGCAGCAGCCTCGCTAGGCAGCAATGCGGTGTTTTTGGTTGGGGATGCGCGGTACCTCCCGTTCAGAACGGCATCCGTGGATCAGGTTTTCTCCTACAGCGTGTTACAGCATTTCAGCAGAGAGGATGCATCCCTGACCACTGCAGAAATTGGCAGAGTCCTGAAGGCTGACGGTTCCAGCTTGATACAGATGCCGACAAAATTTGGCATTCGCTGCCTCTATCACCAGGCGCGCAGGGGCTTTAAGGATGGCGAAGGTTTTGAGGTCCGGTACTGGTCGCCGGCAGCACTTGGGCGCCTATTTGATATGAATATCGGCAAAACAACCCTTAGTGTTGACTGCTATTTTGGGATAGGCCTGCAACATTCAGATTTGGCATTGATGCCCGTCCCTTTGAAGGGAGCCGTGATCGCGTCCGAATTATTGCGCAGGCTGAGCGAGGTTTTCCCACCTCTGGTTTATCTGGCCGACAGCGTCTACGTGACAAGCAGGAAAACGTAGAAAGTGCTGCTGTGATCCGGCGCCTTGTTCCTTTGATCAGGCTGGCAAGCGAATACACTGCCGCCCATTTGACCGCGCGCTTCCTTGCCGCAATTAGTGGCTTACTGTTGGTGCGCATTCTGCCGGTTAATGAGTATGGTTTTTATACTCTGGTGCTGGCAGCCTTCACGTTTATCTGTACCTTTTCGGATCTGGGAGCGACGGAAACTCTCTCATTTTTTCGCTGGCGTGCCAGAAGCAAGAACAGGCCATGGTTTCATTATTACCACTCTGTCATTCAATTTAGAAAATCAATATTTATTGTAGGCAGCCTGGTTTCCATGACTTATGTCTTGGTAACTGGATACAAACTCAGCATTAAATGGGTCACCCTGCTCCCAAGCATTCTTCTTATGGGACTGGGAGCTTGGTTTGCCATCCAGGCCGGAATAAATACCTACGTGCTAAAGCTGGAACAGCAATTTCGTTCCGCTTATGTCATAGAGCTAGGCAATGAGGTGACCAAGCTGATTGGTGCTGTGTTGATGTGGTTTGCGGGCCTCACTACTGCGATAGCCGGTATAGGTAGTGTGGCTATGGGTTCACTGGTAGCGGCTATATTGGCGTCTATACTTCTTGAGCAGTCTTTAGATAAGAGTGCGGAAACATCGAAACGTAAAGTAAAAAAATACACACGCGTGCTGCTGTCGCAACTACTGCCCATATTACCCGGCGCCATCCACTTTGCTTTGCAAGGGCCATTTATCGCTTGGTTGGCGGCTTACTACGGTACGATTTCCAATGTGGCAGAAGTTGGTGCCTTGGGGCGCGTTGCAATATTGATTGGTTTGATTTCTGGTTTTGCGGCATCGGTAGTCATACCTCGCCTTACGTTAATAAAAGACGACCAGACCTTTATAGAAAGATACCTGCTTTGGTGGGGGATCATGTTTCTATTTGGCATGGCCATCATGGCAGCTATTGGAATTTACCCAAAACTTTTTCTGTTACTGCTTGGCGAGCATTATTTAAATCTAAATGAGGAGTTAACGATTTCCGCAGCCGCTGCCATCATTGGATCTTGGCTTGGATTTTCATTCAACGTCAACCGAATGCGTGGCTGGATTCGCTATCAGAAGTGGAGTGTGCCGCTGATAATATTGGGGCAAGTGATCATGTTCTTTTCGATGAGCTTTTCGAGTACCCGGGATGTCTTAATGTTTGGCTTTGGTTCGTTGCTGATTAGTTTTTTGTTTCAGCTATGGCTAAACATTATGGGGATTAATGGCCTCAGAAAAAATCGCGGCACTTAGATTAATTTAATTATTTCAAGCTATTTCAGCGGATATGATTTCTCTTGGCATTAATTATGGCAGCCATGAATCGTCTGTGGCGATCGTCAAGGAAGGTAAATTGGTGTTTGCCGCAGCAGAAGAGCGTTACACACGCATCAAGCAGGATTCGGCTTTTCCTGTGAATGCGATTAAAGCTGCTTTCATGGAACTGGATATTGATGCGCAAGAAGTGGATGTGGTTTCCCTGTCCTGGCCTCTTAAAGGCGACGCCTTGTTGCATGATGCAAAGCTGTTTGTAACCGGTGGTTTTGGCAGAACCCGCTCCCGCGCCAAGAAACTTGCTGCTCAATTATTATCGTCGCTCAATGCCCAAAAGAAATTCCAGAACCTTTACCGGAGTTTCTTCCCGCCACCTCAAAACGGCTTTGTATTTGCTGACCACCATGCGGCGCATGCGTTAAGCACCTTTTGTCTGGCTGAACAGGAGGCTTCGGTTTGCGTTGTGTTTGATGGCCGCGGTACGACGGAAGCCACCACAATATGGAAATTTGAAAACGGGCATCCCAGAAAGTTGTTCGAACGCAGTTTTCCGGATTCGATAGGGGTGTTGTATGCAAATGCAACCAGACTGCTCGGCTTCCGGCCGCTGAGTGACGAATGGAAAGTGATGGGCCTCGCGGCTTATGGCAGGCCTAACGTTGATCTCGATGAGTTTGTGCTTAAACGGGGCTGGGAAACAACTTTTGCCGGACGTCATTTTCTTCCTGCCAATGACAATGAACCTTCAGGTTTCGAGCGAAGGTTTGCTGAATATGGTCGTAAGGGAGACGGGGAGATAGCCCAACCGCATATGGATTTTGCGGCTTCCGTGCAAAGGGTGTGTGAAGAAGCCATGATTTCCTACGTCGCGCACTCCGTCGCGCTAGCTGGTACGGCCGATGTTTGCCTCGCCGGCGGGGTTGCGCTTAACTGCAAGGCGAATGGAGAAATATTGCGGCTGCCATTCGTGAAAAGCCTTGTTGTCCAGCCTGCTGCGGGGGATGACGGCACGGCGATTGGCGCGGCTTTTGCGGGGTCGATCAAATTCGGCGTACCGTTCAGGCGTGACCCGTCATTTACACCCTATCTGGGGACATCGTATGGTGATGACGAGATCGAGTCAGTTTTGAAGCGTGCCAAGGTGCGCTACGAGCGACCTGAGAATTTTGTCGAAGATGTCGCGACGTGCCTTGCGGCAGATCGGTTGGTGGGTTGGTTTCAGGGAAGGATGGAGTTTGGCCCTCGTGCTTTAGGGCATAGATCGATCCTGGCCAGCCCGATCAAGGTAGAAAACCGCGACCGTGTGAATGAGGCGGTAAAGTTTCGTGAAATATGGCGTCCCTTTGCACCCGCCGTCATGCATGAGCACGGGGCACGATATTTCCAGGACTACCGGATGTCGCCTTACATGATCTTGTCCTTCTGGGCGAGCGAACATGCCAGGTTGGTAGTTCCTGCTGTCGTCCACGCCGATGGGAGTTGCAGGGTTCAGTCAGTCACAGCGGATAACAATCCACTTTTCCATTCCCTGCTTGATTCCTTCTCGAAACGAACAGGGGTGCATGTGCTGATGAACACATCTTTCAATCTCAAGGGTGAACCTATCGTCGAATCGCCCCTTGATGCGCTCAGAACCTTTTATTCGTCTGGACTGGATGTGCTCGCAATCGGCCCGTTTGTCGTCCGTAAATAATCATGTCGGGAAAATTTAGACATTATTTGGCACGCCTTATCGATAAGATCGCAGTGCCTCTTGCGCCCAAATCTTTCAGATTAGGCATGGAGTATAGGAAATATGTATTTTTTCTGGGTTGGGAGCCAGAAATTAGGTATTTGATGGCTTATGCAAGGCCAAGTGCAGTTGCAATCGATGTCGGCGCCAATATGGGTTTGTGGACCTATGCTATGGCAACGTCCGGTTTGTTCGAGAAGGTCATAGCTTTTGAACCGAATCGAGCCTTGACTAGGGACTTATTGAACGCCGATTTCGAAAGCGTGACGGTGTCCCACGTTGCTGTCTCAGACAAAGCTGGCACAGGTACTTTGCGAATACCGAAAAAGGGCGCGTTTTTTCTGAGCGGCTGGGCTTCTCTGGAAGATCAGCTCGACCTTGATCCCGATGCTGTGCAAGAAATGGCCGTGGAAACAGTTCGTCTCGATGATCTGGTCTTGCAGGATGTTGGATTCATTAAGATTGATGTCGAGGGACATGAGGTGGAGTTGTTGAAGGGAGCGCACAATTTTTTTCAGCGTAACAAACCCGTATGCTTAATTGAGTGCCGCGAGAGGAATAAAGCCGCAGTCGATGAATATTTTGCTGGGCTGGGTTTTATGTTGGTGGACACTAAGCAGCAGTATGGTTTCACGCTGTCATCAAATAATTTTTTATATCGACCGGAGAAACATCCTTGTGCTGTGGAAGGGTATGTTGCCACATGAGCAGGCCACTTTTACTCCGGTTGCTGCCGCCCCGCCTCAGGCAAGCGGTCACATACCGCGTCTATCTGAAACAATGCAAAAAGTGGCGTGCTTTATATGAGGTTGCGCCGTTGGCATTTTGCACTCAAGTATCAATGCACAACCTGATTCCTGGGGACATCATTTCAGGGAACATTGCTTTTAATGGTTTCTATGAGCTCGACCTAACTAGAGAAATAGCCCGGCTGTCCCGTACAGGCAACCTGTTTGTCGATGTTGGCGCCAACATGGGCTATTTTTCTCTTCTATGGACGGGGCTGAATCCAGACGGCCGTGTGATTGCTTTTGAAGCTTCACCGCGCATAACCGGACTACTTCAAAATAATGTTACGCAGAATGGGCTTGCCGATCGCATAACAATCATGCCACAAGCTGTGGGCCATAAAAAAGGGGTGGCGCATTTCGATGTTGGCCCGGCTGAGCAATCCGGGTGGGGCGGCATTGCAAATGCAGCTTCTTCCGCGAATATCGAGGTGCCACTCGTTCGCCTGGATGAAGAGCTGCCTGATGCTGAAATCGATGTACTCAAAATCGATGTGGAAGGCGCCGACACATGGGTGCTGTACGGCTGCGAGCAACTGCTGAAGAAAAAGAAAATTCATAGAATATTCTTCGAAGAGAATTATTCCCGCATGGCAGCGCTTGGTATCGCCACAAGCGAAGCGCGAGAGTTTCTGTCTGATGTTGGTTATGCATGCAGCCCTTTTGGCCGGGGTGTTGGCGAGTGGGTTGCATATCCGAATGGCAAGAACAAGCCGTGATTCAAATAATTGTCCCGCCTAGGCAGGATGGCGGCGTTTTCGATTTTGCATGCCAACTGCGTGATGCGCTTGGTCTGGACGTGACAGCTTTGGTGCATCTTGCCAAGGCAACTGCAGCGGGTTGGGAAGTCGGCCCAACCGATGTTGTAGTGTTGCAATTGAGCGGCTATGGTTTCTCGAAACGTGGCGCCCCATTATGGCTTCTGCATGAGCTTGAAGAGCGGCGCAAGCACATAAAAACCTTGGGCGTCTTCTTCCATGAGCTTTACGCCTTTGGACCTCCGTGGTCATCCTCATTTTGGCTGTCGCCCGTGCAACGACACATTGCACGTCGCCTTGCCGAGCTGTCGGATTTCTGGATGACGAACAGGGAGGGCTCGGCTGGATGGCTTCGGCGCTATGCTGGAGGCAAGCCTCATGCCGTGCTGCCGGTATTTTCCACTATCGGCGAACCCGATACATTTGCCCAGGTGCGCTTGCCTCGAATAATTGTTTTCGGCAGCCCCGGGCTACGGCGGGCGACATATCAGGCCGCCGGCGACAGGCTGTTCACTTGGGCGAGACAGGCATCACTGGAACTCCATGATATTGGGGCGCCGATCCAGGACGTGCGCCTGAACGCAGCCTTTCAAGCAAATCGCGTCGTGCAACACGGCCGTTTGGCAGACCATGAGATTCGCATCCTCATGGGGAATGCGTTGTTTGGTCTGGTGGCTTACCCCGTTGAGTATGTTGCCAAGAGTAGCGTGTTTGCCGCGTACTGTGCGCACGGTTTATGTCCAATCTTGTTCAGTGAAAAGTATTACGTCACAGACGGGTTGATCTTGGGAGAACATTACTTGCGTGACATACCTGGCGCGTCGGGTTTGGCGGATTATCACTCGATTAGGAAGGCGGCCTGGTTATGGTATCAGGCGCACAACCTTTCCAGGCACCAGACAACAATCAAGGATCTGATCATGCAGTCGCAGGCCTGTTCATGCTGACCGAGCGCACAGTGAGTGGGTTGCATGCCCATCTTTTTGAACTGCTCTGCAGTCATGTTGAGATGAGCCCGCGTATGCGGGTACTGGATATCGGTTGTGGTACTGGCGCTTGGTTGAAGCGTCTCAGTGCTCTTGGCATCACGAGTCTGGTAGGCCTGGATTATGTTCAGCCGCAACCAGTTATCGGTCTTGACCTTAGACATTTCGATATCAATGCCGATGATCCTGCGACGCTTGGCAAGCATGACGTGGTCACCTGTATCGAAGTCATCGAGCATATCGAAAACATAGGTAAGTTACTTGATCTCGTGGAACAAAGTATGGGAGTCAATGGGATCGCTGTAATTACGACCCCAAATGTAGAAAGCCTTCGTGCGCGAGTGCGGGCACTGTTCACAGGCAAACTGCCTTCTTTTGACAACAAGGGCGACCCGACACATTTGTTCCCGGTTTTGTATGAAAGTCTGCAGAAAATGCTTGCTAGGCGTGGGCTGAAAGTCATGTCAGTGCATCAGTATCCGGAAGATGTTTTCGAAAGCAGGATGTATGGCAAAGCGGTTAATAGGGCATCGCACGTAATGCGGTTAGTATTGCCGGACGCCATGTATGGAGATAATGTCATTTATTATATAAAACGAAATTAGGAAACGGATTGGCAAGAATTTGCATCTTTTCCCGCGCCTTTTACCCTGCCATAGGTGGCCTTGAACGTATCGCGCATATTCTTGCCGCTGAAGCGGCGAGAATCGGCCATGACGTTGAAGTGGTCACGGATACCCCCGGAAATTCCGTGGAAGACGATTGTCGATTCCTATTCAAGATAACGCGAACCAGGGAGCACCCTACGCGAGCCATGGCGTTTCAGAGGGCAGATGTGGTTCTGTTCATGAACGTCACTTTGCACGGCATGCGTGCCGCGCTCGCAGCCCGCGTGCCAATCGTATTCAGCCATCATGGCATTTATCGCGGAAAAGGGCTTGTCGGCAGATCTTTGGAATTTATCAAGCGGCAGCTGACCCGGTTTTATCCCAATATATCGGTCAGTCAGTTTGTGGCTCACGGAATTCCTGCTAAATCCATAATCGTAGCTAATGCTTACGACAACACCCTGTTCAAACAACCTGTAGCACGGTTGCGCGAACGTGATTTTGTATTTTGTGGGCGTTTGGTTTCCGACAAGGGCGCGGATGTGTGCATCAATGCTTTTTTCTTAGTACTGAAAAGCATGCCTGATGCCACGCTTACGCTTGTCGGCGATGGTCCTGAGCGTCAGAAATTGGAAAGGACGGCTCAACAACTTGGCATATCCGACCAAATAGAATTTACGGGCGCACTGAGTGGTCTGGAATTAGCCAAGGTACTCCAGAGCCACGCCTGCATGGTAGTACCTTCTTTAGTCGAAGAGGGTTTTGGGATAACGGTGCTGGAGGGTATAGCATGCTGCGACACCGCGATTGTGGCCCGTCGTGGAGGGTTACCCGAGGCTGCGGGTAATTGTGGTTTGGTGGTGTATCCCTCAGTTGGGCAGATAGGTGACGCGATGATTTCAGTCGTCCATGCGCGAAGGAAAGGCTTGCCCTTGCCAGGGCAGCCATGTGACGAAGTGCGCATGTCACATCTTGCCCGGCATACGCCTGAAACTGTTACGAAAAAATATCTGGATGTGATTGAACAGGCAATTTCAAATCGGGCAACTAGCGGCCGGGGATGAAGTTGCGAAGTCCCTCAGATCAAGCTGGTGGTTCCATCGCCGCACGTACGGTTCGTGCGGGGCTGGGCATCTTTCTGCTCCTGTTGCTCTACGACGGCGCCATACGCAAATGGGTGCTGCCTGGAGCAGAGCAAGTACTCTTTATCGCCAAGGATGCGCTGCTATTGGCGCTGCTGGCTTATGCCCTCATCAATCGTCCGCGCCAGATCAATGCTTCAATGCAGCCGGGCGCGCGAGTGCTGTTTTTGCTTTACGCATCTTGGGTCTTTCTGGAGGCAGGAAACCTCAATCTGCCCAGTGTTCTGGTGGGCATATGGGGGCTCAAGGCTCATTTGCTGTATGCCGGCCTGATTCTGCTTCTTCCCTTGGCATTTGGCAATTTGGAAAATTTGTTCCGCTGGCTGGTTAAGGCTTACCCTTGGATCGTGGTGCCAGTATGCGCGGTGGCCTTTGCGCAGTTAACCTCACCAGCGGACAGCGCCATCAACCAAGCGCTCAAGGGTGGCACGGAAGGTACGGCCTATTTTGGGGAGGAAGGCCTGGTTCGGGTTACCGGCACATTCTCCTATATCAGTGGCATGGCCTCGTTCGTGCAGGCAATCGTGCTCTTGGGCATGGGGCTGTTTCTTGCAGGAGCGCGCTCCCGCCTCTTCCTGGTCGGGCTGGGTTTCGCAGTGGCTGCCCTGCCTGCCACGGGTTCCCGCGCGGTGATCGTGACGGCAGCGATTTCGGCAGTCATCATGCTTTGCTCGGCGCTACCGGCGCGTCTCATCGGTTTGCGCTCCGCCGTTCGCATCATATTGGTGATGGCGGTTCTGGGGGCCATCAGCCTGCAAGCACAGGATGCGGCCTGGGTGGCCTTGCAACAACGCGCCGAGAGCGCTCGTTATGACGAAGGCCGCTTTCTTACGACATTCACGAATGCTTTCGATTATATTGACGTAGCGGGTTTATTCGGTTTCGGCGCGGGTGCGGCCAACCTGGGTTCGCCTGCGTTGGTGCCGGATATGGCGCGCTTCTCCTGGCTTCCTGTCGGCGGTTTATTCGAGGAGGAATCCGGTCGCTTGGTCCTGGAACTTGGGATGATTGGCTGGCTTTTCAGCATGACATTGCGGATCGCGCTGTTGCTCTGGGCGATGAAGCTGGCCTTTCGAGGTCGCACCCGCGCGGTGCGTACGGCAGGCGTGCTGGCGCTGCCGCTGATGGCTCTTGGCGTTTATGTCGGCAACGGCGTCTTCGCACCACCCATTGGCGCAAGCTTCTACTGGTTCTGCGTGGCGCTTTTGGCCATGGCGCAATTTGCCCACAAGCTGGCCCTGAGACAATAAACCGTGTTCGGGATACAAGTGCCGGCTTCCGTCAACTCGAAATGAGGGTTCTCGTTTCGCACCCGGGCATGCAGCACGCCCACCAGCTTGCTTGGGCGCTGGAAGCGGCGGGCCACCTGGCCGCATTCTGGTCCGGCGTGCCGGTAGTGGATAGCCGGTATCACAAGGCAGGGTTTTGGGGCATTTTTGCGCCGCATTTGCGCGCGATACCGGTGCCTGCGGCCAAAAGAAAGCATCCCGTTGTTTTCCCTTTGCTGAGAAAACTGTGCAGTTCGCGCATGTTCGGCGGGATGGGTAATGAATTGAACCATCGGCTGGACCGAGCCTATGACGTCTGGGTCGCGCGCGGGGTTCGCAAGCTCAGGCCTGACATGGTGGTGTGCTACGAGAATTCAGCCCTGAATACTTTCAAGGCTGCACACGAGGTCGGTGCGGTCTGTGTGCTGGATGCGGCCTCGGTGCATTACCTTGCAGCACGTAAATGGCTAAAAGAAGTGGGGCAGATCAATCCCGCCTGGATCGACGCCCGTAAACAGGAGGAGATTGGTTTGGCCGATGCGATATTGACCTGCTCGGAATTGGCGGCAGGGACATATCAAGACGCCGGCGTGCCTTACACCAAGCTTTTCCCTGTCCCGCTAGGCACGCATATGCCGGAAACCGCATTGCCTGTCAAAGCACCTGGCGCTCGATGCCGTTTCGTTTTTGCCGGCTCTTTGCGAAGTCTGAAGGGCGTGGATGTGCTGCTCGAAATATTCGAAGAGCTTGAGCAGGAGGGGATTGCCGTTGAGCTTGTGTTGATAGGTGGCGTTGCCGAAAAGGATCTGGCCAAGCATGCCGGAAGGCTTCCTAATGTTACGCATCGGCCGTACATGCCGCAGTCTGAGTTGTTTGCCGAAATGGCGCACCATGATTGTTTAATACTGCCATCCCGCTTCGATTCGTTCGGCATGGTGGTGGCGGAGGGAATGGCCGTGGGCGTGCCTGCCATTGTTTCGGACCGCGTCGGGGCCAAGTGCATAATCGAACAGCACCCCGATTCGGGCTGGATCGTGCCCTGCGACAAGGCAGCGCTGAAAGTTGCGATTCTGCAAGTTGTGCGCAATCCCGAATCGCTGGTCACCGCATCGCGTGCTGCCCGGGCGGCGGCGCGTGATTATTCCTGGGAAAGCTACCGTTGCCGTGTGGTGCAGACATTGGAGGGCATCTATGCCCGATATGTAGAATCTGCCCGATGACTTCTACAAAAATGAAACTGGGCGTGGTCACCACGCATCCCATCCAGTACATGGCGCCGTGGTTCCGGGCGCTGGCCGCCGACCCGGCACTCGAGCTGGAAGTAATTTATTTCCGCGAGCTGAATGCGCTGCAGCAGGGCGCAGGCTTCGGCCGGGCTTTCCAGTGGGACGTACCGCTGCGGCAGGGGTATGCCAGCAGGGTGCTGGGCGCGGCCGCCGGCATCGCGGCCGTGCCGCGATTGCTGCTCCGCCTGCGGTGTGCTGTGTGCGACATTCGCCCGGATGCGGTGCTGGTGACGGGCTGGAACGAGCCGGGGTTGGCGGCGGCCTACCCGCTGATGAAGTGGCTGGGCGTGCCGGTGATCCTGCGCGGTGATTCTAATGCGTTGAGACTGCGTTCAGCCATGACAAAACTGATGCATCGCATGTTGCTGGGTTTCGTTTCGGTCGCTGTGGTTGTCGGCAAGGCCAACCGCCAGTTTTATCTGGACAATGGCGTGCGACCCGATCAGTTGTTTGAGGGCGCGCATTACGTGGAGTCGGAGCGCATGCTGGCCATGGCGCAGGCGCAGGCGCAGGAGCGCAGCGGCTTGCGCAGGGAGAACGGGTTTGCCGACGAGGACTTCGTCTTCAGCTTTGTCGGCAAGCATGTGCCGTTCAAGCGCCCCATGCTGCTGGTGGAAGCGGCGGCGCTGGCCCGGCAGCGCGGCCTGCCGGTCAAGCTGCTGTTTGCCGGTTCGGGCGAATTGACGGATGCGTTGCAGCGGCGCGCGGCAGAATTGAACGTGCCGGCGCATTTCACGGGCTTTCTCAACCAGACCGAAATGTGGCAGGCCTATGTGCCGGCGGATGCCTTTGTGCTGCCCTCGACGAACGGTGAAACCTGGGGCCTGGTGACCAACGAGGCCATGCTGTTCGGCCTGCCGGTGATCGTCAGCGATCAGGTGGGCTGCGGGCCGGACCTGGTGGTCGAGGGCGAAACCGGCTATGTGTTTTCCGGCGGAGCGGAAGGGCTGGCGGCTGCGATGGAAAAGCTGATCGAGAACCGTGAGCGCGCGCCGGCCATGGGGGCGGCGGGCAGGAGGCGGGTGCTGGAACAATATTCCATGCCTGTGGCGACGGCGGGGTTGAAGGCGGCGCTGAAGGCAGTGGCGTTTGAATGAAAGTCCTTCACGTCATCCCTTCACTGTCGCTTGCGCACGGCGGCCCGAGCCGGGCGATAGGCCTCATCGAACGGGCTCTGCGCGCGCAGGGCGTGGAAGTCGAGACGGCGACGACGGACGACGGCTCGGGCCAACGCAAAGTCAGGCCTGGCGGGACGCCGATCGAGGAGGACGGCGCGATCCGCCGCTATTTTCCCAAGCGATCGGAGTTCTACAAGGCGTCGCCTGCCTTTGCGCGCTGGATCGGCCGGCATGTGCGCGACTACGACATCGTGCATATCCACGCGCTGTTTTCCTTCACCAGCGTGGTTGCTGCGCGGGCGGCGCGGCGTGCGGGCGTGCCGTATGTGCTGCGCCCGCTGGGGACGCTCAGCCGCTATGGGGTCACCCGGCGCCGGCCGTGGCTGAAGCGCTTGTCCTTGAAGCTGGTCGAGGGGCCGCTGTTGCGCCATGCCGCGGCGGTGCACTTCACCGCCGAAGCAGAAAGGACTGAGGCGGAGGAATTGGGCATTCCGATGCGCAGCGTGGTGATCCCGCTGGCGGTGGCGGCAGGCCCTGTTGCCGAGCCGGGCCTGTTTGTTGCGCGCTTTCCGCAACTCCAGGGCAAGCGCATCGTGCTATTCCTGTCCCGGCTCGATCCGAAAAAGAACGTCGAAGGGCTGCTGCGAGCGTTCAGGCTGATTGAAGATTCGCTGCCGGGCATGCGGCTGGTGATCGCTGGCGATGGCGAGGCCGGCTACGTGGCGGGGCTGAAGCGGCTGGCGAATGAGCTGGGGCTGGCGGATCGCGTGGTGTGGGCGGGGTACATCGACGGCGAACTGAAAGTCAGTGCGTACACTACGGCGCAGGTGTTCGTGCTGCCGTCGTTTTCGGAGAACTTCGGCATCGCCGCGGCCGAGGCCCTGATGGCTGGATTGCCCTGCGTGCTGGGCGAGGGGGTGGCGATTGCGGAGGAAGTGGCGGCGGCCGGGGCGGGGCTGGCAGTCGAGCCGAACCCGGAAAACATCGCCCGTGGGATCATCACAATGTTGTCGGATAGCGCGCTGCGCGCAGCGATGGGCGGCAGGGCAGCCGCGCTCGCACGCGAGCAGTATTCGGTGGAGGCGATGGGCCTGGGGCTGGTGCGGCTATATGAAGGCATACTGAAAAACTCATGCTCGACCAGATAACGCCCCTGATACTCACCTGGAACGAGGAGGCCAATATCGGCCGCGTTCTGGAAAAGCTGCGCTGGGCGCGGGAAGTGGTGGTGGTGGACAGCGGCAGCACGGACAAAACCAGGGAAATCTGCGATGCGTTCGCCAATGTGCGCTTTGTGGCGCGGGCGTTCGACAATCATGCCGCTCAGTGGAACTACGGGCTGAAGGATGCCGGGATTGCTTCCGGCTGGGTGTTGGCGCTGGATGCCGACTATGTGCTGAGCGATGCGCTCATTGACGAAATCCGATTGCTGGCGCCGGCCAACGAAACTGCGGGCTACAGGCTGAGCTTTCGCTATTGCATCGACGGCCGCCCGCTTTCCGGTTCACTTTATCCGCCGGTGATCGGCCTGTACCGGAAGGAGCGAGCCCATTACGTGCAGGACGGCCACACGCAGCGGGCGGTGGTGGATGGCACGGTCGGCGAACTCGGCGCGGTTGTGTTTCACGACGACAGGAAACCGCTGGGTCGCTGGCTCGCGGCGCAGGAACGCTATGCCCAGCTTGAATGCGATCTGCTGGCGAAGCGCACATGGGGTGAGCTGCGCTGGCAGGATCGCCTGCGCAAGCTGCTGTTCGTTACGCCTTGGCTGGTGCCGCTGTACTGTCTGACGGTGGGCAAGGGATTCATGGATGGCTGGCCGGGGCTTTATTACGCCGTGCAGCGCGGGGTGGCCGAGGCGGTGCTTTCACTTAAGCTGATAGAAAAGAAATTGCGGGGCGGACGATGATCCTGCTCGGCATCAACGCCTTCCACGGCGATTCCTCTGCCTGTCTGGTCCGCGACGGCGTGCTGCTGGCAGCGGCGGAGGAGGAGCGTTTCCGCCGCATCAAGCACTGGGCCGGGTTTCCCTCCGAGTCGATACGCTACTGCCTGGCCGAGGCGGGCATCACGCTGGCCGAGGTGGATCACGTCGCCATCAACCAGGATGCGCGCGCCAGCCTGGGCCGCAAGGTTGTCTATGCGCTGACGCGCCTGCCCTCGCCGGCGCTGGTGCTCGACCGCCTGAGGAACAAGCGCAAACGCGACAGCATCGAAGCCCACCTGGCGCGCGCGTTTCCGGATCAGGCTTTCCGCGGCCGGGTGCATGCGGTGGAGCATCACCGGGCGCACCTGTCCTCGGCGTTTCATGTCTCGCCCTTCGAGGAGGCGGTGGTGGTGTCGGTGGACGGCTTCGGCGACTTCTCCAGCGCGGCCTGGGGCGTGGGGCGCGGCACGCAAATCGAGGTCGAGGGGCGGGTGCATTTCCCGCATTCGCTGGGGATCTTCTACCAGGCGCTGACGCAGTTCCTCGGCTTTCCGCATTACGGCGACGAATACAAGGTGATGGGGCTGGCGCCCTACGGCGAGCCGACGCATCTGGAGGCGATGCGGCGCATCGTGCGGCTACAGCCGGGCGGCGGCTTTGAGCTGGATTTGCGCTATTTCCGCCACCACCGCGAGAAGATCGCCTACGAGTGGGAGGACGGCATCCCGGTTTTCGGCGAGATGTTCTCGCCGGAGCTGGCGCGGCTGCTGGGGCCGGCGCGCGGTCGGGATGCGCCGCT
>CAJPFF010000067.1 GCA_905339345.1 Geobacteraceae bacterium
CGCGTTGACGACCTTGCCGTCCTTGGTGTGGACGATCAGGCCGCACCCCACCGAGCAGAACGGACAGATGGTGGTCGTGGTCTTGAGCCCCTTGGTCCGGAGATCGGGAGCATCGACGCTCGCCTCCCCCGGTTTGCCGGAGAGCGCGATGGCCGCACCGGCCAATGCCCCCCGCTGCAGAAACTGCCTGCGTGAAATTCCCATTTCACAAACCCCCTTCATATATCGGGCCAGAAGACCCGTTGCGTTGAATTGACAACGGGCTCTCATGGGCAACGTCCGTGCCAATACCGTTTACACGTCAACGACAGCCATAACTCGCCGTAAACACTAAAAGCAACGTCATCTCCATCATATCAGGGAGAGCAGTGCGGAATCTTGTCTTGCGGAATCCTGACCGCCTCTGTATCATTTTGTCCCGTAGACACACAAAAACTAATGAGACAAACGGCGGCGGCGGAGCACGGTAAACCATTATGAAAGCACGCATTCTCATTTGCGACGACGAGGAGGGGATCAGGCGCTACCTCCAGAAGATGTTCCTGGCCAAGGAGTACGATGTCGAGACCTTCGCCGACGGAGCGAGCCTCCTGGCGCGGCTTGAGGGGGGAACCGAGGGGGATGCCGACATCCTCCTCCAGGACGTGCGGATGCCCGACATGGACGGCATCGAGGTCCTGAAGCGGGTGAAGAAACTCCGGCCCACCCTGCCGGTGGTGGTCATGACCGCCTTCGGCACCATCGACGCTGCGGTGGAGGCCATCAAGCTGGGAGCCTACGACTACGTCACGAAACCGTTCCCCAAGGAAAAAATCCTCGGCCTCCTGGAGAACGCCCTCCAGCTGGACCTCCTCATGAAGGAGAACCGGGTGCTGAAGGAGGAGCTCTCCCGCCCCGACACGCCGGACAACATCATCTTCACCAGCGCGAAGTTCCGGGAGGTCTACGAGCTGACCGTCCAGGTGGCCTCCAGCGACGCCAACATCCTGGTCCTGGGCGAGTCGGGGACCGGAAAGGAGCTCATCGCCGGGGCGGTCCACGTGAACAGCCAGCGCAAGGGGCGGCGGTTCCTCTCCATCAACTGCGCGGCCCT
The DNA here is from genome assembly GCA_905339345.1 of Geobacteraceae bacterium. Taxonomy (GTDB): domain Bacteria; phylum Desulfobacterota; class Desulfuromonadia; order Geobacterales; family Geobacteraceae; genus Geobacter. The sequence goes on from CAJPFF010000067.1 coordinate 1,094, forward strand.
GTCGGACACGCTCCTGGAGAGCCAGCTCTTCGGCCATGTGCGGGGCGCCTTCACCGGCGCCATCACCACCCAGAAGGGGCTCCTGGAGGAGGCCGACGGCGGCACCCTCTTCCTGGACGAGATCGGCGACGTCTCGGCCGCGGTTCAGGCGAAGCTCCTGCGGGTCATCCAGGAGCGGGAATTCATCCCCGTGGGGGCCACCAAGCCGAAAAGCGTTGACATCCGCTTCGTGGCCGCCACCAACAAGGACCTGGCAAAGGAGGTGGAGGCCGGGCGCTTCCGGGAGGACCTCTACTACCGACTGAACGTCATCACCATCGCCCTTCCCCCCCTGCGGGAGCGGCGCGAGGACATCGAGCCCCTGGCGTCCCACTTCCTCGCCAAATACGCCCGCCGCATCCGGAAGGAGATCCGCGGGTTCACGCCGGAGGCGCTCCAGGCGCTCCAGGGCTACCGCTGGCCCGGCAACGTCCGGGAGCTGGAAAACGTCATCGAGCGGGCCGCCATCCTCACCCGGGGCGACCTGGTCACCCCCGACGTCCTCCCCATCCGCCCCCGGGATGATGCCCCCCCCCGCCGGCCAGACAACCTGCTCGTCTCCCTGGAGGACATGGAGCGGGAGCACATCGAACGGGTGCTGCGCCAGACCGGCTTCCACAAGAGCCGCTCGGCGGAGATCCTCGGCATCTCCCGCAAGACCCTCGACCGCAAGATCGTGGAGTACGCCCTGGCCATACCCGGCCAGCCGGGCGCCGGGACCTTGGACGACTGAATGGGACCGAAGCGCTTCCCCATCCGCCTCAAACTCACCGTCGCCACCCTCGCCCCCCTCTTCGCGGCCACGGTGCTCTGCGGCGTCATAGGCATCTCTATCATCAACTCCCGGGTCGTGAGCCAGGCACAGGAGAAGGTCCGGACCGACCTGAACTCGGCCCGGGCCGTCTACGAGAGCGAGCTTGACCACATCCGCGACGTGGTCAAGCTCACCGCCACCAACCCCTTCACCTCCATGATCATCGCCCAGGGGGATCGCAGAACCCTCAACAGCCTCCTCTCACCCCGGATGACCAGCGAGGGGCTCGACTTTCTCACCGCCGTGGACCGGAACGGACAGGTCGTGTTCCGGGCCAGCAACCATGGGGCCTTCGGCGACAGCAAGATCGCCGACCAGATCGTGGCACGGGCGCTGCGGGGCGAGCATATCGCCGGCACCGAGGTCATCCCCCCCGAGGAACTGGCAAAGGAGGGGAAGAACCTGGCCGCCAGGGCGTCCATTCAGATCCTCCCCACCCGCCACGCCCGCCAGCGGGACGAGGCCGTGGAGCGGGCCGGCATGGCCATGGTGGCGTCGGTGCCGGTGCGGGACCGGGCCGGCAGGGTCGCCGGAGTCCTCTACGGCGGCATCCTGCTCAACGACAACAACGAACTGGTGGACCGGATCAAGAAGATCGTCTTTGAGGCGGTGAGCTACCAGGGGCAGGACGTGGGGAACGCCACCATTTTCCAGGGGGACCTGCGGATAGCCACCAACGTGCTCCTGACGCCGGAGCGGCGCGCCATCGGCACCCGGGTCTCGGAGGAGGTCTACCGGCGGGTCATCGTTAACCGGGAGAAGTGGGTGGGGCGGGCCTTCGTGGTGAACGACTGGTACTACTCCGCCTACGAGCCGATCCTGAACCTCCAGGGGGTGCCGGTGGGCTCCCTCTACGTGGGGATCATGGAGCGCCCCTTCCAGGAGATGAAGCGGGAAATATCCCTCATCTTCGGGGTGGTCCTCCTCTGCGGCTCCCTCATCGGACTGGCCATTTCGAGCTTCATCGCCTCGCGCCTCGCCCGACCCATCAAGGAACTGGAAACCGCGGCCCGCCGCATCACCGCCGGCGAACGGAAAGTGGCCATCACCGTCCAAAC
>CAJPFF010000068.1 GCA_905339345.1 Geobacteraceae bacterium
GGAGCGTCAACCTTAAAAAATGGGTGCTCACGGTGAGGACGCCTTTCATGCCGGACGCTGTCATTGTCACAGGCGTAGAAGGCTCAACAAGCGCCCCGGTAATGTGATTATGAATTGGAAGCGCATAGGAGAGGTCCTCGAATCTTTGGCGGCCGTCGGAGCGGACGACTTGAAGGCCGCCATCGAAGAGCAGAACGCCACTGGCGAGCTTCTGGGCGAGGTGCTCGTAAGAAGAGGGCGCGTATCTCCCCAAGAGGTCGTGAGGGCGCTTGCAACGCAGCTCGGAATAGAAGAGGTGATCGCCGGGAGCTTCCCGGAGGAGCCGGTCTGCCTCCCTGACAAGCTCTCGCCGCTGTTTCTGAAACACAATTCTATCGTGCCGCTAGCTGTAGCGGACGGCTCTCTCAAGGTCGCGATGGCAAGGCCGCAGGACCCGTGGCCGGCCGAGGCCCTTCGCGCCTTCACTGGGCTGAGCGTCAAAAGGGCCGTTGCCACCGAGTCAGACGTACAGGAAGCCATAGCGAGGCTCTACGACGGCAAGGACCTGGGAAGCATAATTGAGGGCATGGACGTGAAGGACGCCGAAGTCAGCGGCAACGAGGTGGAAAGCCTCAAGGAGGCCGCTCTCGAGGCTCCAGTCATAAACCTCGTCAACATTATTATACAGCGCGCGATAGAAAAAAGGGCGAGCGACATACACATAGAGCCTTTCGAAAATTCTCTTAAAGTCAGGTACAGGGTAGACGGCATACTCTATCTATCCGAAAGCCTGCCCAGAAAGCTGCAGCCTGTCGTAGCCTCCAGGATAAAGCTCATGGCAAGGCTGAACATCGCCGAGAGGAGGCTGCCGCAGGACGGGAGGATTGCGTTTGGCCAGAAGGGCGCGGAGGTCGACATAAGGGTCTCGACAATCCCGACCCTTTTCGGCGAGAGCGTCGTCATGAGGCTCCTTGACCAAAAGGGCGTCCTCACGATGAAGGCTCTAGGGTTTTCTGGCAGGACCATGGAGGCATTCTCGCGCCTCATCCGCCAGCCCCACGGCATGCTCCTTGTGACGGGGCCAACGGGCAGCGGCAAATCGACTACGCTTTACGCCGCGCTTTCCGCGATAGACAGCTCAGCTAAAAAGGTCGTCACGATAGAAGACCCTGTCGAGTACAACATCGAGGGGGTCAACCAGATACAGACGAAGGCCCAGATAGGCTTCACCTTCGCCAACGGCCTGCGTTCGATAGTAAGGCAGGACCCGGATGTCATCATGGTGGGAGAGATAAGGGTCGCGGAGACGGCCGGGATAGCGATACATTCCGCTTTGACCGGGCACCTCATATTCTCTTCGCTTCATAC